>NZ_PHHE01000001.1:4783000-5099500 GCF_002813455.1 Pseudomonas baetica
CGACGTGCGCACCCAGAAGTTCGTGCTCAACGGCGTCGACATCCTCGGTGATGCCCGCCGTGCGGTGCTGATGCCGTAACCCAGTAGGCAAGCCTGGCACAAACCCCTGTGGGAGCGGGCTTGCTCGCGAAGGCGGTGTGTCAGGCGAAATTTGTGGCTCTGACCCACCGCATTCGCGAGCAAGCCCGCTCCCACAATGGATCAGCGTGACTGGCAGATGTTAAGCAACACCCCCCTCAAGAATCACCAAGGAATTCATTCATGTCGTGGATGCCACCCAAGCATGACCTGCTGTCGTCAATCACCGGCGATGACGGCGCGCAGATCGAGCAGATTCAGCTCAAGCCGCTGTTCTACGCCGCGCAGAAAGAAGCGCTGGAGCGCGCCGGCGATGACGAAGACGATCAGTTCTTCGAACTGGCGCTGCTGGCCACCGGCCTGTCGGTCAAGGAACTCGACCAGCTCAAACGCCCGGACTACGTGAGCATCGCGCAGTACGTACACGAGATGTCGACCCGTCCGGCCTCGTACTTTCTCGACCAGGTCGAAGCCGCGGAAAAATCCGCCGATCCGGATGAGGTGCAACTGCTGCAACCGCTCGCCGTGACCGGCCGCACCCTGACCTCGCTGAGTCTGGAAATGCCAGTGCTGCGTGCCACCAAAGTGATGAAGAAACTGAAAACGGCCAAGGAACGCGCCGAGTTCATCACCGCCCATTGCACCGGCCTGATGATCCCCGATCTCGCCCTACTGACCGTCCCGGACTGGACCCAATTGCAGGTGCGCATAGACGATTTTTTAAACCAGCCGGCGGCCTACTTTCGGAACGCGACATCGAAGTAATCCTCGATATCGTCCCGCTCATTTACCCGGTAAGTGAGGCGGAGATTCTGGAATGGGACGCCGAAAAGGCGTTGCGCCGCTACGACATAGCGATCACTCGCCTTGGCGTGAAACAGGAGTAGAGCGGCAATGGCAGAGAGCAAATATGCGCTCACGAACGCCGGTGAGAGTGGCAATACGGCGGACGCACTACCGACCAACCTCGGCAAATCGCTGCAGGACCTTAACCTGACGCTGTCCTTGGCAAGCGTGAATATTCGTTTGCTGACTCAGGAGCAGATCAAGCTGCGCGAGCTGCTGGTGAGCCAGCAATCGTTGTTCAAGGTCGTCGCGGCGCCGCCAGCCGCCAATAGTGAGCCGAAGTCAAAACTCAAGGCGGAAATCGAGCAGCGACCGCCACCGAAGAACCTGCAATCGGCGATGGCTAACGAGACCGCACTGGTTGAGCTCAATCAGTTGATTGGACTCAACAAAGAGCAGCTTCAAGCGCATTCAGAGCAAACCCTCGAACTCGCGACTCAGCGGTCGATCGCAGCCAGTGGCGCGACTGGCGCGGATCTCTTGCAAATCCAGCAGGTCGGGGCGCGATCTGGTATTGCCGACGGTGCCAAGGGTGATCAGCGGGCTACAGAGCTAAGAGCGTATTCCGGCGACGCTGCGATCAATGCCACGGCCTTCCGGATCGACGTCAAGGCTGCGGGGGAAATGCTCGCGGTCTGGCGTTCCTCCTTGAAGCTGGATCGATACCAAGGCCAGGATCTGGCCGATGCGGTCAGTTACCTGAGCAGCAGCGGTCTGGATGCCAAGCCTGCCGATATCGGCGCGGTCGTTCAGCGCTCGGGCGAGAGTGCCGTTGCATCGGGAATGACACCGGAACAGGTGGCAGCGTTTGCCACTGCGCTGTTGAACAGCGGTGCGGACAAGGACGGTGCCAGTGCGGCATTGAAGAGCTTTACGTCGGCCTTCGGCAAAGGAAACGCTGCGTCAACCGAACAGCGTTCGGCGATGACCCGGTTGCACCTGGATCCCGAATCGTTGCGTGAGAAGATGCGCACGGATGCGCCAGGTGCGATTGATTCGGTGCTCGCAGCACTCAGTAAACAATCCGTACCCGAACGTGCAGCCACGGCGAAGACGCTGTTTGGCGAGAGCGGTACAAGCATTCTTGAGTTGTTGAAGAAGCCCGACGACGTCAAGACAGCCTTCTCGCGAGTGTCCGACAAGCACCAATATGCAACCTCGGAACTGGGTTCCGGGGCCGGTGCAGCGACGAAAACGGCCGAGGCGTTTGGTGATACTTCGCAAGGGCGCTGGAATGCGTTGGATGCGAGTCTCAATCGGCTAACCACGGCATTCGGTACCGCACTGGCACCGATCACAGAGGGTCTCGCGTTCGGGCTCACGGCGTTGGTCAATGTCGCGAGTACAGCGGCAGAAGCATTCCCCGCCCTCACCGCAGGGTTGATCGTGCTGGGCGCTGTCACCGTGCCATTTGTGGCGGCTGCCCTGAAGAGCGGTGCGACTGCTGTGCTCGGTGCGGTTACGACAAAGCTGTTGCGTCTGGCCACCACCCGATTGCCGCCTGAAATCGGTGATGTGATTACCGGAGATGAAGGCGGTGATCGCCCTCGAAAAACGAACAAAACCAGTCGCTCGCCCGCTCGGCAAAAAACTGCCAGGGTATCGTCGCGTTCAGGCAGCGGGGGTGGTCGTTTGCGGGGTGTCACGGCAAGAGTGCTGCCCTTCATTGACAACGCGAAAATCGGCCTCGAGATGTGGGCTGATAAAATCGGCAGTTGGACGCCGCGCTCAATAGAGAAGATTGCCGCCCGACAGGTGCCGGCGGTACAGCGTCTCGGCGGCAGTTTGCTGCCAAGGCTTGCCAGTGCAATGCCGGCCGTGAAGGCCGGTGCGCCGCAGGCCATCGTGAGTGCAGCCTACACCGGCCTTAAGGGCTGGCGAGAGGGTGACGACAAAGCGGTCAAAGGCGCCGCCGGCGAACTGGCCGGAACTGCAATCGGTGCCACGATCGGTTCGTTGATTGCGCCTGGCATCGGTACTTTCATCGGGGGGACTTTGGGCGGCATGCTCGGTTCTTATGTCGGTGAACAACTGGCGACTCCCGCTGAGGACAAACTTGCCCCGCCGGCGCAGGTAGCCAAAGACTTGTCCACTGCTCAGACACAAAATCAGCAAATCACCTACGCCCCGTCGATTCAGATCAGCGGCAGTGAAATTGTCAGTTCCGAAAAGGTTGGCACGATGATCTCGCAGGTCATGGAAAACCATTTCAACGCCCAATTCGTTCCGGCGATGAGTATTAATCCCCTCGCCACGCGCCGCGACGCAGCCCTCACCGATGGAGTCGCCTGATGAAACAACAAATGGCACTCGGCAGTTTCATCTTCGGCCTGTCCCGCGAGTTTGCCTACAGCACGCTGGCGCGCAAATCCGACGGTGGCTGGACTGAATTGCAGATCCTCACCAGTAAACCCAAATCCCATCAGACCGGACAGAAGCCGGAAACCCTGACCATCGGCGGCACGGCGATGTACGCCGTGGCGATGGAGCGGCTCGATGAGCTGCGTGCGCTGCAAGCGTTGAGAGTACCGCTGCCGTTGATTGACGGCATTGGTCGCAACTGGGGTTTGTGGCGAATCAACAGCATCGACGAAAACCAGAGCGAGGTCATCGATGACGGCACCGCGATGGTGATCAAGTGGGTGATCGGATTGTCGGAGTTCAACAATGCGTAAGGTACGAAGCGTGGCCGGTGATTCGCTGAATTTGTTGCTGTACCGCGAAACCGGTCGCAGCGATGACAGCGCCGAAGAAGCCCTGTGGACACTCAACCCGACCCTGGCCGAGCACGGCTCGATCCTGCCGGCAGGTGTCTGGGTGACGCTGCCGGAGCTCGACAGCAAACCGGCCGCAATCAAACCGGTTCTGGCTTGGGACTAAGGAGGTTGCATGGCACAGGGATTTACACCGGCGATCGAAATCTACGGCGCCAACCAGGCCTTGCTGAACCAGCGCCTGATCAGTTGGGAACACATTGATGCTGCCGGGATGGA
The DNA here is from genome assembly GCF_002813455.1 of Pseudomonas baetica. Classification (NCBI taxonomy): domain Bacteria; kingdom Pseudomonadati; phylum Pseudomonadota; class Gammaproteobacteria; order Pseudomonadales; family Pseudomonadaceae; genus Pseudomonas; species Pseudomonas baetica. The sequence continues at coordinate 4,786,918 of NZ_PHHE01000001.1, forward strand.
GTCCGATCAACTGACATTGGTGATCGACCTGGAAGGCCTTGAAGGCTTGCCGACCCTGGGCGGAACAATCGGCCTGCGGGTGGGCTATCGGGAGTCCGGGCTGGTCGAAAAGGGCCAGTTCAAGGTGACTCGACTGACCCCGACGCTGTTCCCGTTGCGCTTGACGCTGGTGGCGACCGCAGCGCCTTTCAGCGGCAAGGATGAGACCCGATTCAAGGAACGGCGCACGGCCAGTCATGGCCCCACCACCCTTGGCGCACTGTTTCGCCAGTTGGTCTCGCCGCACGGTTTTTCGCCGCGCGTCGATCCCGAACTGGCGCTGATCCGGATTGCTCATGTTGATCAGTCGAACGAAACCGACATGAGCTTCATCACGCGACTGGCGCTCAAGTACGACGCGGTGGCCAAACCGTTCAACGACCTCTACGTATTGGCGAAACCGGCGCAGCTGAAAAACCTGTCGGGCCAGGTGATACCGGACGTCAGGCTGTCGGTGACCAGCAACAATCGACCGGGTGATCACGCCTTCATCAGCGCCACACTGGAAGAGACCGCTCGTACCCAGAACCAGGGTTGCAAGACCTGCTTCTGGGACATCGCCGCCGGCAAACTGCGCGAGGTGATAACCGGTTCCGAGCCCTACAAGGTCATTCGCCAGAAACAGGCCAGTGAAGAAGAAGCCAAAGCCATCGGCGAAGCCGAAGTGCGCAAGATGCTGCGCCAGAAATACAAGCTGAAGGTCACCTGCCCGGGCGATCCGCTTTTGGCTGCCGAAGGCCTGCTGGTGCTCGATGACACCTGGCCAGACTTCATGCGCGGTCGCTGGTCGATCGAAAAAGTCACCGCCAGCGGCAAGCGCGAGGAAAGCTATCGCTGCCTGATCGAGGCAACGGGCCTCGACCCCAAGGCCTGATCCCTGCACAACATCCCGTGGGAGATTCTATGGTTGAGGGGAAGCCCTCAACTGACTTTTGTCTGATATTCGCTTTGCCCTTTCAGCAAGGCGAATACCACCCGAGCAAGTTTGCGAGCCAGCATCACCAACGCCTGCGTGGTGCTGAAACCCCGTGCTCTCTGGGCTTCGTAAAACCCTTTCCAGGCTATCGTACGGCTAGCCGACATCGCTGCGTTGTGCAAAAGTCGGCGGGCCTCGGGGTCTCCGCGCTTGGTCAAGCTGCGGCGACCGTCCTTTTGCCCTGATTTCGATACCCGTAAATCCATGCCCAGGAAGGCGATAAACGCATCCGCGTTGCTAAATTCTCCCCGCTGAAACGCCGTGAGCAGGCGCGCTCCGGTCAGAAATCCAATGCCCTCAACTTTCAGGCAACGCTTCAATTGGCCGAGCAAACCGGCTTGTTTGAGCTGATCGTTGATCGTCTTTTCGATCATCGTTTCAAGCCGCTGCATGGATTTTATTTGTTCAGCAAAAGCTGCCTTCAACAGCGGCTCATTCGACCAGCTCTGCACCAGGCCGACCCTTGCCTGGACCAAAGCCGCGCGGCGGCGGAAAAGGCTCAGGAGCTGGCGGTACAGCGGTGATGGCGGGGTCCAGGGGTGCAACTCCTCGGCTTCGTTCTTCAGGTAACGGGCCAGCAGCTTGGCGTCCAAGGCGTCGGTTTTGGCGCGGATCTTCACGCCTTCGCGGTAGTGTTTGAGTTCATAGCCGCCCACCATGTAAATCGTGCAACCGGCCGCATAGGCCAAATCAGCGAATTCCAGGTGGTAGATGTTGGTTGCCTCAATGGCAATAGACACGGGGACGAGCAAGGCCTTCAGCCACTGCTTGATGGATGTTTTGGTATTGGGAATCGCTTCAAGCAGATCGCTATCGGCCTGATAAATCACCAGTTCATTTTTGGCGACATCCACGCCAACGATCGGATTTGATAGAGCGACTGGCATTGCCACAGGATTTCCTCCGGGATAAGGTTTGAGCACTTGAAGGGTTCACCCAGAGGCGCAGGCTTGTTCCTATCGTCGGTCTAGCCAGATGCATTCTTTATCGGCGCTTGGGTGAAAGGAGGAGGGGCGAAGTCTCCCACGGTCTGTGCTGCGTCAACAGTCAGAATCGAGCCTTGTCCCTCCTCCTCCCTTCAAGTCCTACCATACAAGCGAGCCTGCTCGCGAAGAGGCCGGCATATCTAACATTGATGGCGACTGACCCAGCGCTTTCGCGAGCAGGCTCGCTCCCACATTGGGCTCTGCGTTAACTCCCCCTAATTCTGGAACATCCCCATGAAGATCACCCCGATCCTCACGCAGTTGCGTGCGCAATGCCCAAGCCTGGCCAATCACATTGCGGAGGGTATCGATCTGGCGTTGCTGCAAGGCAACCCTGATCTGCCGACACCTTCGGCCTACGTCACACCCCTGGCCGATGTGGCCAGCAACAGCAGCGCACAAAACCTCACCGCCCAAGCGATCCGCGACCGCTTCGAAATCGTCCTGGTGCTTGACGCCAGCGACGCTACAAAAGCGCTGGATCGGTTGCACGACCTGCGCGCCGAACTGTGGCGCGCGCTGGTGGGTTTCAAAGTCGATATCGACTACAGCGCCATCGCCTACGACGGCGGTGAACTGGTCTCAATCAACAGCAGCCGCGCCTATTACCGGCTGCGCTTTTTTGCCGAGTTCCAGCTCGGTCGCAATCTGCCGAGTCAGCCTGCGGAGAGTTGGCACGAACGTGAACTGGACGGTTTGTCGTCCTTTACCGGGGTCACCGTGCGGGTCGATGCGATCGACCCGGCCGACCCCAACCTGAAACACCCGGGCCCCGATGGGCGCGTGGAACTGACTTTCTCTGGAGACGTAACCCCATGAGCAATCGCATCACCGTAGTGCCGGCCGCTGGCCGTGCCGTGCCAGACCCGGAGGCGGGCGATCTGCTGCCTCTTGAAGGCCGTGAAGTGCTGGACAGCGCCTGGTGGCGCCGACGTCTGGCCGACGGCGATATCACACTCAAAACCGCAAAAGCGGCTAAACCACAGGGAGCCAAATAATGGCGATCGGATTCAGCAACATCCCCGCGGACATTCGTGTACCGCTGTTCTATGCCGAAATGGACAACTCGGCCGCCAATAGCGCGAGCTCGACCCTGCGTCGTCTGATCGTGGCTCAGGTCAACGACAACATCGCCCCGACTGAAGTCGGCAAACTGATTTTGGTCTCCAGCGTCGCGCTGGCCAAGAGCATCGGTGGCCAAGGCTCGATGCTCGCCTCGATGTACGAGACCTTCCGCAAGGCCGACCCGATCGGCGAGATCTGGTGCCTGCCGCTGCACAACACTGAAGGTGCCATCGCCAAAGGCGTACTGACCCTGACCGGCACCGCCACTCAGGCTGGCGTACTCAACCTGTATGTCGGCGGCGTGCGTGTGCAAGCCACCGTGGTCAACGGTGCCACCGCCGCTCAGGCAGCCACTGCGCTGGCGCAGAAAATCAACGCCAGTGCCGATCTCCCGGTGAGTGCTGCAGCGGCCGAAGGTGTGGTCACCTTGTCTGCCAAATGGACTGGCGACAGCGGCAATGACATCAGCCTGCAATTCAATCGCCTGGGCAAGAGCAACGGCGAAGAAACTCCGGCCGGCCTGACCACCGCCATCACCGCCATGACCGGCGGCGCTGGCGTCCCGGATCAGATCGCTGCCGTGGCGGCACTGGGTGACGAGCCATTCGAGTTCATCGCACTGCCATGGTCGGACCTGTCGACCCTCAACACCTGGCAAGCGGTCATGGATGACAGCACCGGTCGCTGGTCGTGGGCCAAGCAACTGTTCGGTCACGTCTACAGCGCCAAGCGCGGTACCGTCGGCACTCTGGTGGCGGCCGGTCAGGCGCGTAATGACCAGCACATGACCATTCAGGCGCTGGAGCCGGGTGTTCCGCAACCGTTCTGGGTACAAGCGGCTGCACTGGCTGCGCGCACCGCGGTGTTTATCTCGGCCGACGCCAGCCGTCCGACCCAGAGCGGCAGCTTGCCGGGTGTCGACCCAGCGCCGGCGAGCGAGCGTTTCACCCTGACCGAGCGTCAGTCGCTGCTCAACTACGGCATCGCCACGGCTTACTACGAAGGCGGTTACGTGCGCATCCAGCGTTCGATCACCACCTACCAGAAAAACGCTTACGGCCAGGCCGACAACTCCTACCTGGACAGCGAAACCATGCACCAGTCGGCGTTCATCGTGCGTCGTCTGCAAAGCGTGATCACCAGCAAATACGGCCGGCACAAACTGGCCTCCGACGGCACCCGTTTCGGCGCCGGCCAGCCGATCGTGACGCCTGCGACCATTCGCGGTGAGCTGATCGCCCAGTACGCCAAGCTCGAACTGGAAGGCCACGTGGAGAACGCCGAGCTGTTCGCCGAGCACCTGATCGTCGAGCGCGACGTGCAGGACCCGAGCCGCGTGAACGTGCTGTTCCCGCCGGATTACATCAACGGTCTGCGCGTGTTCGCATTGCTCAACCAATTCCGTCTGCAGTACGACGACGCGGCTTGATAACCGCGTTTAGCGTCAAGCCTTCAGCCCACCTCGCGTGGGCTTTTTTATTCAAGGGAGTAACACCATGGGTCAACTGATTGCAGGCACCTGCTACGTCAAGGTCGACGGCGCGCAACTGACTATCAATGGCGGCTGCGAAGCCCCGCTGATGGCCGTCAAACGCGAAACCGTCGTACCCGGCTTCTACAAGGAAACCGACATCGCACCGTCGTTCAAAGTGACCGCGCTGCACACCGCCGACTTCCCGCTGAAGAAGCTGATCGAAGGCACCGACATCACCGTCACCTGCGAATTCAGCAACGGCAAAGTCTACGTACTGGCCGGCGCGTATCTGGTCGAAGAGCCAGTCTCCAAAGGCGATGACGCCACCATCGAACTGAAATTCGAAGGCATCAAGGGGACCTGGCAATGAGCGGCGCCGTGAAGCTTCAAGTTGCGATCGAAGCTCACGGCGAGCCCCTGACCGAACTCGTCCTGCGCCGTCCGACGGTGCAGGAAGTGCGAGCGATCAAGGCGCTGCCGTACAAGATCGACAAGAGCGAAGAGGTCAGCCTCGACATGGACGTCGCGGCCAAATACATCGCCGTGTGCGCCGGCATTCCGCCGTCGTCGGTCAACCAGCTCGATCTGGCTGACCTCAACGCGCTGAGCTGGGCCGTTGCGAGTTTTTTCATGAGTGCGGCGTCGGCGCCATCACCGACCTGATCGCTGTCGCCTATGACCTGGCCTGGTTCTGGAAGGTTGACCCCGAACAGATGATGGCCAGGCCACTGGATGTGCTCCGCGAATCGCTGGAGCACGCGCAACGGATCAATGCGATGCAGCAGGTGCAGTGATGGCAGACACAGATAGCAAACCGAAAACATCGGTGCTGATTACCGGCATCGATGAGCTGTCGCCCAAGCTCGGTGCCCTCCGGGCCAAGGTCGAGAGCTTCAAGAAAAATCTCGAGCAGACCGGTCTGGGCAAACTCGACATCAGCGGGTTGTTCAAGGGCGGCAGCGTGATCACGCCGTTCGTGGACGGTATCAAGTCGGCGGCAGCCTTTCAGGGCAAGTTGGCCGACGTCAGCGAGACGGCAAAAACCGTCGACCTGCCCGCCGCGCCGAAAGCCGCTGCGCAGAACATGAACGTGTTCAGTGCGTCGATGGAAAAGGTTTCGGCCGCCGTCGATGCCGCACTGGTGCCGGCGGTCGGCGCACTCGTGGTCGGACTGGAACCGATGCTGACCCAGGTCGGCAGCCTGCTCGCCGATAACCCGAAACTGGTCGAAGGCCTGGCGGCGGGGGCGATTGCCTTCTCCGCCATGCAAACCGCCGTCACCGGCATGACCCAAGTGATGGACGTGATGAGCATGGTGCTCAAGACCAATCCGATCATGTTGATCGCGATGGGCATCGCGGTGGCGGCCGGTTTGATTTATGCCAATTGGACGCCGATCAGCGCTTTCTTCAAGGGCCTGTGGGAGGGCGTGAAAAACATGGGGGCGAGTGCGATGGCGACGTTGCGCTCGATCCTCGATTGGCGCCCGCTGGATGCACTGGCGGCGTTGTGGTCACCGATCACGGGATTCTTCTCGGGCATCTGGGACAAGGTCAAAACCGTCACCGCGCCGGTGATCGACTTTTTCAAATCGGTGTTCTCGTGGACGCCCGCCGGCATGATCCTGGAAAACTGGGCGCCGCTGACGGGACTGTTTTCGGCGATCTGGGAATTGCTCAAGGCCTTGAGTGTGCCGGTGATGGCGTTTCTCAGAAACCTGTTTGATTTCTCGCCGATGCAGATGATCAGCAGTGCGTGGGGCGGTGTTGTCACGTACTTCGAGCCGATGTTCGCCGGGCTGCGAAAAGTGGCGCAGTCGACTAAAGAGTTCTTCGTTTCGTTGTTCGACTTCTCGCCGATGCAGATGATCACCAGCGCTTGGGGCAGTGTCGTTGCGTACTTCCAGCCGTTGTGGGCGGCACTGCAATCGGCTGTACAAAGCACCCGAGAGGCTTTGCGGACGTTGTTCGATTTTTTCCCGATGGAAATGATCACCAGCGCCTGGGGCGGTGTCGTTGGATTTTTCGAACCGATCTGGATGGCTCTGCAAACGTCAGTGCAACAGGTCAAAGGCTTTTTCACCAGCCTGTTCGAGTGGTCGCCGCTGGAGCAGATTGCGCAGTACTGGCAGCCGATCGGTGAAGTATTTTCGGCGCTGTGGGATGTACTGCTGGCGTTGTCCGCGCCGGTCGTGGATTTTCTGCACACCCTGTTCGAATGGAAGCCCCTGGATCAGATCATCGAGAGCTGGGGGCCGATCACCGAGTGGTTCGGCGAGTTGTGGCAAAAGCTGCAAACCGTCATCGCGCCGATCAAGGAACTGTTCGACGGTGGTTTCGCCGGGTTGATCGCCAAGGTCACCGGCAAGGTCGAAACCCTGACCCAAGCGCAACGCCAGACCAATGCCGAAGGCAAAGGTGAATTGGCCCCAGCGTTTTTTGGCGCAAACCCTCAAACGCCGTCCACCGGGGCGTTGCAGGGCGGCTCCTTGCCGCAATCCTCCAGCGCACTGATCCAGCAAAGCGCCGCCAATAACCGTACGCAACTCGAAGGCGGCCTGACGGTGCGCTTCGAAAATGCGCCGGCGGGGCTGCGTACCGATCAACCGCAAAGCAATCAACCGGGCCTGGCGCTGTCTTCGCGCATTGGCTATCGCTCGCTGTCGGCAGGAGGTTCCAATGAACTGGCGTGACCGTTTGTTGCCGGCATCGTTTCGCGGTGTCGGGTTCTGGATCGATCAGGCGAAAACCCCGGTCGGTCGCAAAGGTCAGTTGCACGAGTATCCGCAACGCGACCTGCCGTATTTCGAGGATCTTGGCCAGCAGGCCAAGACCCATGATCTGACGGCCTTCATCATCGGCGCCGATTGCCTGGAGCAGCGCGACAAGTTGCTCAAGGCATTGGAGGCGGGCAGTGGTGAACTGGTGCACCCATGGCTCGGCCGCCTGCAAGTCAAGGTCGGCGAATGCGACATGACCCACACCCGCCAGGACGGCGGTCTGGTGACTTTCGCGTTGAAGTTTTACCCCGATAAACCGCTGCCTTTTCCGACCGCCAACGTCAGCACCCAGAAAGTTCTGTTGGCCAAAGCCGACACACTGTTGGGTTCGGCAGTGGCGCGCTTCGAACAGGCGATGACCCTGATCAAGGCTGCGCGAATCGGCATTGCCAACCTGCGCAACAGCCTTACCGGGGTGTACGAGGTGATCAAGGAACAGCTCAAACCGCTGATCGAGCAGTACCGGCAGATCACCGAACTGGTCAAAGCGGTCAAGGAATTGCCCAAGGAAGTGGCGGCCGAGTTCAAGGGCTTGCTCGGCGATATCAAGGCGCTCAAGGAATTCGCGAAGGAAGGCTATCGTGGCGTGATTGCCGACGTGTCCCAACAACTCGAAGCCATCCGCAAGGCTGATGCGCCGAAGATCACCACCGGCAAGGACACCAACGCGGCGGCGCAAGCCATGGCCGATCTGGTGCAGGACACTCTGCTGGTGAAAGTGGCGCAATGGGTGGCGTCGATGCCGATAGCGACCCCCGCGGTGAAATTGTCATCGACACCGTCGGTGGCTCAGCAGGCGGATCAACCGGTGACCCGTCAGGAAGTGCCGGTGACCGATGAGATGAAAGCGCTGCAGAAGGCTATCGGGGCGGCCATTGATCCGATGCTGGACAAGGCCGATCCCAAGCATCACCAGGCAATCAATGATGTGAAGGAAGCGCTGATTGCGCATCTCAAGGCAGTGGCGTCATCCGGTGTGCGACAGGTCAGTAAGTCGTTCCAGGAAAGCCTGCCGGCGCTGGTCGTGGCCTACAAGCAATTTGCCGATGCCACACGGGTGACTCAAGTGACTCAGAGCAACGCGATGAACCATCCGGGCTTTTCACCTAACGATGTGAAAGTGTCCAGGGAGTAAGCCATGAGCGAGATGGATAATCGCGTCACGCTGACCGTCAACAACATGGAATACGGCGGCTGGAAAAGCGTGGAAATCAGCGCTGATCTGGAGCGCCAGTTCCGTACCTTCAAACTCGACATCACTTGGCAATGGCCGGGGCAGACGGTGGATCAACGGATCAAACCGGGTGACCCCTGCGAAGTGAAAATCGGCAAGGACCTGGTGCTCACCGGTTACGTTTTCAAGGCGCCGATCAGCTATGACGGTCGGCAGATCAGCCTGAGTATCGAAGGCAGTTCCAAAACCCAGGACCTGGTCGATTGCGCCGCCACCAACCGGCCCGGTCAATGGCAGGAACAACCGTTGCTGACCATCGTGCAGGCGCTGGCGATGGAGTATTCGCTGATGGTGGTCAACGAAATCCCCGAGACCTCAAGGCTGGCCAAGCACACGATTGTGCCGGGTGAGACGGTGTTTCAGTCGATCGACCGGTTGCTCTCGCTGTTTCGGGTGTTTTCCACCGATGACGAGCAGGGCCGGCTGGTGCTGGCCAAGCCCGGCAGCGGTGGTCGCGCCAGCGATGCGCTGGAACTGGGCAAGAACATTTTGTCGGCCAACGCACCGATGGATCAGAGCCAGGTGTTCTCCGAATATCGGGTGATCGGCCAGCAAAAAGGTTCGGACAAGAAGAGCGGGGCGGCGGTCAGCGAAGTTGAATCGACGGCGGCTGACCTGACCTTCAAGCGCCGGCGCACCACGATCATCAACGAGGGTACCGCGCTGACTTTCGAACTGGCCCAGCAACGCGCCCAGTGGGAAAGCGCCACGCGCATGGGGCGGGCGCAGTCCACCACTTATCAGGTGCAGGGCTGGCGTCAGTCCAACGGTGATCTGTGGCGCCACAACACGCTGGTCAAGGTCAAGGATCCGGTGCTCGGGTTTGATGGCGACATGCTGATCTCCAAGGTCACTTATTCGCTGTCGGCGCAAGGCTCGGTGACGACCCTGCAGGTCGCGCCGCCGCATACCTTCGATCCTGATCCAATCCCTCCGAAAAACACCTGAGCCTGACACCGAACCCCTGTGGGAGCGGGCTTGCTCGCGAAAGCGTCGGTAGCTCCAACACCCTATTGACTGACCCACCGCTTTCGCGAGCAAGCCCGCTCCCACATTTTGTCCGTGTCGGGTCTGCTCCTTGAGGACACCCCATGAGCCTACTGACACGCCTGCTGGCGCGCGGCACTGTCGTGCTCGCCAATTCGGCATCCAAGCTGCAATCGCTGCAAATGCGCCTCACCGCCGGGGAGGTCAACGACGACCTCGAACACTTCGAACCCTATGGCTTCACCAGTCATCCACTGGCTGGCGCCGAGGGCGTTGTCACCTTCCTCGGCGGTGATCGTTCCCACGCCATTGCTCTGGTGGTCGCCGACCGCCGCTATCGCCTGCAATCGCTGGCGTCCGGTGAAGTGGCGATCTACACCGACGAGGGCGACAAGATTCACTTCAAGCGCGGGCGGATCATCGACATCGAAACCGCCACGCTGAACATCCGCGCCAGCACTGCCGTGAACTTCGATACGCCGGTCATCAATCAGACCGGCAAGATCGTCTCCACGGGCGACCAACTCGCTGGCGGCATCAGCCAGATCAAACACGTGCACGTTGGCGTGCAGGCCGGCAACGGCCAGACCGGTACGCCGGCAGGAGGCAAATGATGTTTATCAGCCATAACCTCCATGCCGCGCTGACCCGCGCCGTGCTCATCAGCCTGTTCACCTGGCGCCGCGCCGCCGATGACGACGCCCTCGACGATGACGAACGCTACGGCTGGTGGGGCGACACCTTTCCCACCGTCGCCGACGACCGCATCGGCTCGCGGCTGTGGCTGTTGCGGCGGGTCAAGCTGACCCGACAGACCCAGATGGACGCCGAGTTCTATGCCCGCGAAGCCTTGCAATGGCTGCTCGACGACGGCCACTGCAGCGCCATCGACATCATCAGCGAACGCCTCGACGCCCAGCGCCTGAACCTGCGCACGGTCCTGACCCTGGCCGACGGCGAACGTCTGGACATCAACCCCGATAACAGTTGGCAGGTGATCTATGCCGTTTGAAACCCCTTCGCTACCGGTGCTGATCAAGCGCACCCAAAGCGACCTGGCCGGCGATTCGCTGCGCCAGTCCGATGCGCAAGTGCTGGCCCGCACCTTAGGCGGCGCCGCTTACGGCCTGTACGGTTATCTCGACTGGATTGCCGAGCAGATCCTGCCGGACAAGGCCGATGAATCGACCCTGGAACGCATCGCTGCATTGCGCCTGAATCAGCCGCGCAAACCCGCGCAGGTGGCTACCGGCAGTGTGAGTTTTACCGCGACCGCCGGTGCGGTGCTCGACGTCGATACGCTGCTGCAATCAAGCGACGGTCGCACCTACAAAGTCAGCGCTTCGCGCACCACGGTGAATGGCAGCAACAGCACCACCATCGCTGCGCTGGATGCCGGCAGCATCGGCAACGCCGACGCGGGTTTGGCGCTGACGCCGGTGCAACCGATTGCCGGTGTTGTCGGCAACAGTTTCGTGGTGCTGGCACCCGGGCTTAGCGGCGGTGTGGCGCGGGAAAGCCTGGAGTCGCTGCGCTCGCGGGTGATCCGTTCCTATCGCGTCATCCCACATGGCGGCTCGGCCAGCGACTACGAAACCTGGGCGCTGGAAGTGCCGGGCGTGACCCGCGCATGGTGCCGTGGTGGTTTGCTCGGGCCGGGCACGGTAACGGTGTTCATCATGCGTGACGAAGACCCGCAACCCGTGCCGAACGACGAGCAACTGGCCGAGGTTCAGGACTACATCGAACCGCTGCGCCCGGTCACCGCCGAGGTGCATGTGCAGCGGCCGATTCAGGTGCCGGTGGTCTATCGCTTCAAAAGCGTCAACCCGGACACCACCGCTGTGCGCGCCGCCGTCGAAGCGCAGTTGCGCGATTTGCACAACCGCGAGGCTGACCTCGGCGTGCCGTTGTTGATCAGCCATATCCGCGAAGCCATCAGCAGCGCCGGTGGCGAATACGATCACACGCTCACCGCGCCGGCCGCTGACGTGCCGGCCGGACAAAGTGAACTGCTGACCTTCGGAGGTTGCGTATGGGGGGCATAAGAACCGCCGCGCAATATCAGGCGCAATTGCGTGCCTTGCTGCCGAGCGGCCCGGCATGGGACCCGGAGCGCGTGCCGGAACTGGAGGAAGTGCTGCAAGGCGTCGCCGTTGAACTGGCCCGCCTCGACGCCCGCGCCGCTGACCTGCTCAACGAAATGGACCCGGCCGGCGTCAGCGAACTGGTGCCGGACTGGGAGCGGGTGATGGACCTGCCCGACCCGTGCCTGGGCGCCACGCCACTGTTCGACGACCGCCGCCTCGCCGTGCGCCGCCGCTTGCTCGCGGTCGGCAGCCAGGCCGTCGGTTATTACCTCGAAATCGCCAAAAGCCAGGGCTACCCCAACGCCTCCATCACCGAACACGAAGCCCCGCGCATGGGCCGTGCACGGTTCGGCGCGGCGCATTGGGGCACGTGGGAAGCGCAATTCATGTGGACACTCAACACCGGTGGCCGCCTGCTGCTTGGCCGGCGTTTCGGCGCGAGTTACTGGGGCGAGCGCTTCGGCGTGAACCCCGGCTCGGCGCTTGAATGCCTGATCCACCGCAGCGCGCCAGCGCATACCAAGGTGCACATCAATTATGACTAGGGAGTGATGGGATGGATTATCCAAACAGTGTGCCCAGCGCCGGATTGGTGAATGGGAAGTTCGTTGATGAAAACCCGTTGATGGGGACGCCGGGGTCGTTGATTCCGGCGGAGTGGGGGAATGGGGTTACGCAGGAAATTCTCAACGTGATCAAGGCCGGGGATTTGACCCCGGACGAGAAGAAATACGATCAGTTGTTGCAGGCCATCCAGAGTGTTTCGGCCAAGGGCTGGAATCTGGATTCGGCGTTGCCGCTGTCGGCGTTGCCTTTGCCAACCGTTGCCACGGCAGATGCCCGGTTGCCGATTACGCCGGCAGCCGCATCGGCCAGTGGCGGGCGAGTGTCGGTGCCGGCGGGTGTCTACGTCAGCATTGGCCAGGAAGTGGTGGCCGGTCAGTTGGGGCGTTCGCGTACGTTCACGACTCAGGCCTGGAGCAGTGCAGACCTGTTGCCTAGCTCAAGCTATTTTCTGCGGGCGCAGGTGGTGGGCGGTGTGCTGAGTTTCTATACCCAGCGCGGGACGATTTTCGACGTGGCGCCCGAGTCTCTGAAAGGAACGGCCAACGGCGCTGCTGGCGGTGGTTTCCAGAGCTCGGTGCTGGATATGTGTTTGGCCTGGGTGGTCACCGGTGCGCCGGGCTCCGTGCCGACGGTGCGTGCGATCTACAACCGGGCGCGCTTGACCTGGACTCAAACTGTCAACGGCACCGGTGCGGTGTTTCTGCCGCTGGATCCCCATGCCCGTGCAGCTCGGCTGGTGGTGGGCAATCCGACGCCCTCATCGACGGCCGTCACCAGCGTCGCGTTTCCGGCAACGGGATGGGCTGGAGGCAACTACAGCTACCTTTCCCCCGTTTCAACGGGCGTTTCCAATAATGCGGGAGGCTGGAACCCGGCCACTTTGCAACCTTGCGTGATATTCACCAACAATATTCTCTACGACGTCACGGTTTCGACGCTGACCGCCAGTTTTGATCACGCCAACCTGCGCTCGCTCTGGCAGTCCTATCAGGCCGAGCACAATCTTGGGCAAGCCAATGCCGACAGTGATGAATTGCTCTTCAGCATGGGGATCAAAAGTCATCCGCTGACCGACTACAGCGCCGGCATCGCGATCAATTTCGGGGAAGCCGTGAACGTCCAGTTGCAGTGGGAGCTCATTCGATGATCGTCATTCAGGAACTCCATCAGATTGACGGCGAGTTGCGCCCCGCGCAGCCGTCTGCCGCCCATGACTGGAACGGCGAACAGTGGGTCGTCAATCCGGAAAAAGTCGCGTTGCTGGAACAGCAGGAAGCCGAACGTTTGTGTGCCAGGGTCGATGCAGCCGCCGACAGTGCCCGCACACAACTGGCCGGCGACCCGCTCAAAGCCATGGAATACGCCCAGGCTGCCGCCGATGCTCAAGCCTATCAGGACGCCGGTTACCCGAAGAAAGAAGTACCGCTGTCGGTCGCTGCCTGGGTGATCAAAGGACGCACAGCCAAACAGGCTGCCGAGCAGATTCTCGGCAAGGCCGATCAGCTCACCGACCATTTGCTGACCCTGCGCACGTTGCGCCTGAAGGCGAAAACACAGATCCGTACTCAGGCAGCCAAAGGCAAGGTCGAGCTGGCTCGCAGCGCCGCCGATGAGGCGATTGCGGCAATCCGCGAACTGGTCAGCCAACAGGCCGGTTAAAACGCCAGTCTGCTTCAGCCAAGCCCACTTCACCGTGGGCTTTTTTATTTTCAGAAACTGACCGTGGACGAGCTTGCAATGGCAGCGCTCGGGACGCGGTTCATTTGTATTTCAGAGGAACGAAAGACCAATGGATTATCCAAAAAGCGTCCCCAGCGTCGGCCTGGTCGATGGCCGCTTCGTTGATGAAAACCCGGTGGCGGGCACGCCGGGTTCTTTGATTCCGGCAGTGTGGGGCAACAGTGTGACTCAGGAACTCCTGAGCGTGATTACCGGCGGTGGGCTGGTGGCTTCTGAAGCGGACAACACTCAGTTGTTCAAGGCGATTCAGGCGATTGTCGGGAATGCCAGTCCGATGCGTTCGGTCATCACTCGACTGGCTGCTTCCAAAACGTTGATCGAGCAAGAACTCGGTCTTGTGCTGATCGACGGCAGCCCGGCTCCGCTGACCGTGCTGTTGCCGCCGGCCAACGTCGCACTCGGTGTACGCGATGTGATTGTTCGTCGTGTGGACAACAGTGGCAATCGCCTGATGGTCCAGGCATCCGGCACTGACCGCATCCGTTTCCATACGCACCTTTCGCCGAGTGGTTATCCATTTTTCGTATTGATGGGCGGTGGGGACTGGTGGCATCTGCGCAGTGATGGTGCAGGGAGTTGGTGGCCGATCGGCCGCTTCGACAACACCCCGTTGGGCAGGCCGTTTTTCGAGACCACCGTGGTGCTGAGCCCCGGTGGTTATGGTGCGCTCAACGGCACGTTGATGAATCGTGCCGAGTGGCCATGGCTGTGGGATCACGCCCAGCGTTCGGGAATGCTCAATACCGAGGCAACCCGTGCTGGAAATGAAGGTAACTGGACGCCAGGTGATGGCGCGTTGACCTTTCGAGGCCCGGAACTGCGCGGCGAATTCCTGCGGGTTCTGGACGAGGGGCGTAACGCTGACGTCGGCCGCGTCATGGGTACCAATCAGGCCGGCACGGTGCATTCGTATGCCTTGGGGGCAAACGGCGCCGGGACGGTGGGTTCGCGCTGGTCTGACAGCCTTTCTGCGGTTGGGCAGCAGACTCACGAAAATCAAACATGGGTCAAACCGAGCAACGGCGGCCCGATTTTTCCCGCAGGCACCAGTTGCCAGCAGGACGCTGCCAACACGCTTTTGTATACGTTTACGTCCCGTCCCCGCAACGTCGCCTATCCCGGCCGCATCAAGGTTATCTGAGGCTCAGCATGTTCAATTACTTAATGGATGACGCCGGCGCTCTGGTGGGGCCGGTGGAGTTTTTTGTGACGCCAGGCATCGGCGTTCAATTGCCCGCTAACGCGATTCAACTGGCTTACGAATTGCCAGAAGCGGAACAGGGGCGTACCTGGGCGATGGCCAACGGTGTGCCTCGCGAGCTGATCGACCTGCGTGGCATCGTCTATCGCAAAGATAACGGGGCGAAACAGACCTGGAGTGAATTGGGAGCCCTGCCCGAAGACCTCACTGCCGACCCGTGCCCCGATGAATTTCATGTCTGGCAGGACAACGCATGGGTGCTGAATGAACCCCGGCGTCAGGCGGACTTCAAGACCAAAGTCATTGCTCAGCGTGACACCTTGCTACGCGACGCCGTCCTGCGCATCGCCCCCCTGCAATACGCCGAAGACATCGGTGATGCCAGCCCTGACGAACAGTTGCTGCTGCTCGAATGGAAGTTCTACAGCGTCGAACTCAACCGCATCGAAAAACAGGCTGGTTTCCCCGAACAAATCACTTGGCCGATCGCACCTGGCACAACCGTAGACAGCTGATGGCTGCACAGGGAGAAGTGCAATGGACTACCCCAAAAAAATCCCCGGTGTGGGCTTGGTCAACGGCGGTTTCGTCGATGAAAACCCCGTGGCCGGAACTCCGGGATCGCTGATCCCCGCCGAGTGGGGCAACAGTGTCACGCAAGAAATTCTCAATGCCATCAAGGCTGCGGGGCTGACGCCGGATGAGGCGAAAACCGACCAGTTGGCAACCGCCATTGGCGCGCTGGTCGACTTCAAAAAACTGAAAAATACCCCGACCACGCTGACGGGTTACGGCATCACCGATGCGGTGGGGCGGTTGTTGGCGGTCAGGCAGATCGAGACGGTCGGGATCACCGTTTATAAACCCGATCCCAAGGCGAAGCGCATTCGTGTGCGCTTGGTGGGAGCGGGTGGATCCGGTGGTGGGTGCGTGCCTGTCGCGGCCAACAATCTGCGAATCGGCGGCGGTGGTGGTTCGGGGGCCTATGCGGAAAGCCTGTATGACGTGACTTCACAAATGCTTGCCGGCGTGCCTGTCTCGTTGGGCGCGGGTGGCTCGGCCGGCACTACGATGGGCCTGGCAGGCGGGGGGGGCTTCCTTTGGCTCATACATGAGCGTGGCAGGGGGGGGGCCGGCGCACAGATTTTGAACATCGATACGCTGGCCTCATCCTCGGGGTACGTTCAGGGCGGCACCGGAGGTCAAGAAGTCGCGGGCGGCAACCTTGCCAAAGCACGGGGTAACACCGGTGGCTACGCCATGTTCAATGGCAATTGGGGAATGCTTTCCGGAGGCGGAGCCGCGAGTCCGTTCGACGGTGGCGGTCCGTACAAGGGATTACACAACCCGGGTGTCGCAGGCAACCGGGGCTCGGGAGGCAGCGGCTCTTGCTCGTCCCATGCGTCGAACTCGTTTGTGGCCGGCGCTGGCGGCAACGCCTTCTGTGAAATCTGGGAGTACGAATAATGGCCCGTTATGCACGAGTTGAAAACGGTGTCGCGGTCGAACTGATCGATACCGGTGACTACCTGATTACCCAACTGTTCGCCCCGGCCTTCGTCGAGACAATGGTGCAGGTGCCGGACGGCATGAAAGTCGAAATCGGTGCGCCGCTGAGCGAGGTGCCGCAGCAAATCAAGACACAGGAGGTTCTGCAAACAGCAGTGGTTACTGCAGCAGGCGTTGTTGCAGAGCAAGACCCAAGGACACTAGATCGCCCGTGGCGGGATGCGTCCCTTGCGGCGACCGAGTGGCGGGTGGCGCGTCATCGCGATGAGCAGGAACTTGGCCGGGGCACGACGCTCAAGGCCCAGCAATATCTGGAGCTACTCGAGTACCGACAAGCGCTGCGCGATTGGCCCGAATCCAGAACTTTCCCGGCAGCGGTCTCTCGACCGATAGCGCCGCATTGGTTGATGGCCGATGCAGGCTGACGCCCCGCTCGCATGTATTTTCAGATAAGGAAATGAGTCATGGATTATCCAAAGAGTGTTCCCAGCGCCGGGTTGATGGACGGCAAGTTCGTTGATGAGGATTTGTTGACGGGCAAGCCGGGGTCGTTGATTCCAGCCAGTTGGGGCAATGGTGTTACGCAAGAGTTGTTGACGGTCATCCAGAGCGCGGGCCTGACCCCTACGGAGGCCTCCAATAATCAGCTGCTCAGTGCGCTGCGTAGCAGCAATCTGTTCGTGACTGCGCCGCAGTTCGACAAAGGCAAAACAGTCGCTACTACCGAGTTTGTGGCCCGCGCGGGTTTGCAGTTTTCCGGATTCATTTCGTACCCGACGAGCACTGCCCTGACCATGGCCAACGTGGGGGGCGTGGCGAGTTTTGCCAGTACAACACCGATCACGGCAACGCTGCCCACCATTAATGGCATCACCCATGCCAGCACACTTCACGTGATCAACGCGGGCAACGGTGTGCTCACCATCAATCCCGCCGCTAACGAACAAATAGAAACCTGTAACGGTACGATCGGGTCGTTGAAACTCGGTCTCGGTGATTCCGCGTGCCTGATCAAACTGGCCAACCAATGGCGGCTGTACGGAGGGTCGGTCAGCGATCGGTACGCCACCGCCCATTCCGGCATTAACGGCAACGTTGGTTATCAAAGGTTTGCCAGCGGCAACATTGACCAATGGGGCGTCGGCACAACGGATGCCAAGGGCGAAGTCGATATCACATTTCCAATTTCCTTCCCCACTGCATTTTCTTCAGTAGTGGCCACCCATGCGGGCGGCGACGGGGCAATGGTCATCTTGATCGTGGGCTCAGGAAAGCAACAAGGCTGCAAACTCAAGGTGCGTGATTTCGGCGGTAACCTTGCTGCGGGCTGGGGTATCAACTATTTCGCGAAGGGCTATTGAATGAATCTGCATAACGTTTTGTTCAGCGCCAGCACCCGGGGCGTTTATGTACCGGGTATCAACTCAACCGACATTCCCGCTGATGTCATCGAAATTCCTCAGACTTATTGGATTTCGCTGCTGCAGCAACTGGCCGTCACTGCAAAAGTGATTGGAGTGCGTGCGGATAACGGCTACCCCATTCTTGTTGATCCACCGCCTCCGTCGGCAGAAGCAGCAGCCGACATCGAGCGCCGGTGGCGCACTGCGCAATTGGCTGCCACGGACGGTCTGGTCGCCCGTGATCGCGATGAGCTCGAGGACGGTGGCGGCACGACGCTGACCACCGAGCAATACGCCGAATTGCAAACCTATCGCCGTCAATTGCGTGACTGGCCGCAGGGTTCTTTCTTCCCGTTCAGCGAGCATCGACCGGTGGCGCCGAGTTGGTTGGAAGCTGCGTTCTAAATCTGCAGGCCTCAAAGTCAATACTGTTTCCCCGAAAATTCCGGAAAACAAATGGTTGGCAGTGTTTGGTCGGCAACCATGATTCAATCCCGGCATCCAGGGGGGATTACGCATTATGCAAATAACTGAAAACAACCTTTTAAACATCATGCCCAACGCCCGCTCCCAAGCGGGCGTTTTTGTTTCTGCGCTCAATAGCGCCATGGCCAACCACCGCATCGATACGCCTAAACGTGTCGCTGCATTTCTTGCGCAAATAGGCCACGAGTCGGGCCAGTTGCAGTACGTGCGCGAGTTGGGCAACAACCAGTACCTGAGCAAATACGACACCGGCACTCTGGCGTTACGTCTGGGCAATACGCCTGAGGCCGACGGTGATGGGCAAAAGTACCGCGGACGCGGACTGATCCAGATCACCGGACGCGCCAACTATCGCCAATGCAGCCTCGGTCTGTTCGGTGATGAGCGCTTGTTGTCCTTGCCGGAACTGTTGGAGCAACCGCAATGGGCCGCCGAATCTGCCGCATGGTTCTGGGAGAAGAATGGCCTGAACGAACTGGCTGATAGAGATCAGTTCACCACCATCACCCGCCGCATCAACGGCGGGTTGAACGGCCTGCAGGATCGCCTGGAAATCTGGGCGCGGGCGAGGGCGGTGCTATGCCAATCCTCTGGCGAGTGATTGGCGTCTTGCTGCTGGCCTTGGGGGCGGCGGCGCTGGCCTGGCAGTTTCAGGACTGGCGTTACGGTCGGCAGTTGGCCGAGCAGGCTCGGTTAAACGCCGAAACCCTTAGTCAACAGACCACGGCCGCCGCCACGGCACAACAGGCCGAGCAGGATAAACGTCTGGCACTGGAGCAGCGGCTCGCGGCCAGTGAACGAACCCACTATCGAGCGATGAACGATGCCCAACGTGATCAGGATCGCCTGCGCGATCGTCTTGCCACTGCTGATGTGCGCCTGTCAGTCCTCCTCGACGCCGGTGACATTGCCGCAGGTTGTGCGGTGCCTGCCTCCGCCGGCACCGGCGGCGTGGATCATGCAACCGTACGCGCCCGACTTGAGCCGGCGCATGCTCAACGAATTATCGCCATCACCGACACCGGCGACCGCGGACTGATTGCCCTGCAGGCCTGTCAGGCCTATGTCAGAGCGCTGGCGCCCGAACATTTTGAATAAGCTTGTATATTGAAAGCGCAACCGGCTCGTGTACGGTGGTACCCATTCCATCCGATCCGGAGCGCACCGTGAAAGAGATCACTCAACTGGCTGCCGAGCTGGGCCGACGTCTGCAAGTGCTCAACACCCACGTCACCACCGCCGAGTCCTGCACCGGTGGCGGGATAGCCGAAGCCATCACGCGCATTCCAGGCAGCTCGGCGTGGTTCGAGGCCGGTTACGTGACGTACTCCAACCGGCAGAAAACCCAGCAACTGAATGTGCCGGCCGAGTTGTTCGATACGGTAGGGGCGGTCAGTCGCGAGGTGGTCGAATCGATGGTGCAGGGCGCGCAGAAACACAGCCTGGCGCGGTTTGCCGTGGCGGTGAGCGGCGTTGCCGGTCCTGACGGCGGCACGCCGAACAAACCGGTGGGCACTGTGTGGCTGGCCTGGGGCGTCGGCGACGTGGTTTCCAGTGAGGTGCAGCACTTCCCCGGCAACCGCGATGAAGTCCGCCGACAAACGGTGAAGGCCGCGCTAGAGGGGCTCCTGCGACTGGCGGCACGAGAAATCGAAAATCAGGGGTAGGCGATCCGCGAACGCTGTGGAATAATACTGGCTACTTATACAGGTGTTGGCCGTCAGGCCTTATTGATTACGTGAGGACTTTAATGGACGACAACAAGAAGAAAGCCTTGGCTGCGGCCCTGGGTCAGATCGAACGTCAATTCGGCAAGGGTGCCGTAATGCGTATGGGCGATCAGGACCGTCAGGCGATCCCATCCATCTCCACTGGCTCTCTGGGTCTGGACATTGCACTCGGCATTGGCGGCCTGCCAAAAGGCCGTATCGTTGAAATCTACGGTCCTGAATCTTCCGGTAAAACCACACTGACGCTGTCCGTGATCGCCCAGGCGCAAAAAGCCGGCGCGACCTGCGCATTCGTCGATGCGGAACACGCCCTCGACCCTGAGTACGCCGGCAAACTGGGCGTCAACGTCGATGACCTGCTGGTTTCCCAGCCGGACACTGGCGAACAGGCCCTGGAAATCACCGACATGCTGGTGCGTTCCAACGCTGTTGACGTGATCATCGTCGACTCCGTGGCTGCACTGGTACCGAAGGCTGAAATCGAAGGCGAAATGGGCGACATGCACGTGGGCCTGCAAGCCCGTCTGATGTCCCAGGCGCTGCGTAAAATCACCGGTAACATCAAGAACGCCAACTGCCTGGTGATCTTCATCAACCAGATCCGCATGAAGATCGGCGTGATGTTTGGTAGCCCGGAAACCACCACTGGTGGTAACGCGCTGAAGTTCTACGCTTCGGTCCGTCTCGACATCCGCCGTACCGGCGCGGTGAAGGAAGGCGACGAAGTGGTCGGCAGCGAAACCCGCGTCAAGGTTGTGAAGAACAAAGTGGCTTCGCCGTTCCGTCAGGCCGAGTTCCAGATTCTTTACGGCAAGGGCATCTACCTCAACGGCGAGATGATCGACCTGGGCGTACTGCACGGTTTCGTCGAGAAGTCCGGCGCCTGGTATGCCTATGAAGGCACCAAGATCGGTCAGGGTAAGGCCAACTCGGCCAAGTTCCTGGCAGACAACCCGGAAATCGCCGCCAAGCTCGAGAAGCAACTGCGTGACAAGCTGCTGGCGCCAGCAGCAGACGTCAAGGCTTCGGCGACCCGTGACAAGGTCGACGATATGGCCGAGGCCGACATCGACGTTTGAAGTCTTTGAATGACACTTGTACTGGATACCCTCGTCGCGGTGCGGCGAACCGCCATGGACCTGCTCGCACGTCGCGAGCACGGTCGAGTCGAACTGACGCGTAAACTGCGTCAGCGCGGTGCTCCGGCGGAGATGATCGAAACAGCCCTCGACCGTTTGACGGAAGAAGGGCTGCTTTCCGAAGCCCGTTATCTTGAAAGCTTTGTTTCCTACCGAGCGCGTTCCGGCTATGGCCCTCTGCGAATCCGCGAGGAACTCGGCCAGCGCGGCCTACAACGCGCTGATATCGAACTCGCCCTGCGCGAAAGCGGTATCAGTTGGCAGGAGCAACTTCAGGAAACGTGGCAGCGAAAGTTCTCCGGACATCTGCCGATTGATGCCAAGGAACGGGCCAAACAAGGCCGCTTCCTTGCCTATCGGGGCTTCTCGATGGAGATGATCAATCGCTTGTTCAGCGGCAGAGGAATGGACGATTAAACGAAAACGGCCCGCTATGAAAATAGCGGGCCGTTTTTTTTTGCCTTTTAAATGACTTTCGACGGTTCTCGGCTGCGTTGCGCGGTCGGTGGTTTGGAGTCGGCCCAGTTTTCCGGCAAGTTGATGTAGTCCACCAACTCCCTCAAACGCCCGTGATTCCTGGCGTTGAAAGCAAAGGCCAACCGCGTCAGGTGGCTGAACTGCGCTTCATCGTGTTCTTCGCCAGCGTAGGCGTGTTGATGGAACTGGTCGCTCAGGCAAAGATCGGCAAAGGCTTCCTGCATATGCTCCAGCGCCTGGTCGCTGAGCTTGTGATTCATGCGGATCACGAATTGGCGCTTGAGCCAGCGGCTGGAGTGGAAGTTGCTGTAGAACTGGTTGATCTGTTCCACCGCTTCCTCGACGGTGTAGAACAGCCGCATCAGCTTCGTGTCGGTTGGCAAAATGTAGTGGTTGTCTGCCAATTGCTGGTGGATGAAATCCATCGCCCCCTGCCAGAACGTGCCGCCTGGCGCGTCGAGCAATACCACCGGCACCAATGGGCTTTTGCCGGTCTGGATCAGCGTCAGCACTTCCAGCGCTTCGTCCAGCGTGCCGAAACCGCCCGGGCACAACACCAAGGCATCGGCTTCCTTGACGAAGAACAACTTGCGGGTGAAGAAAAAGTGGAAAGGCAACAGATTGCCGGTGCCGCCCACGGTGGGATTGGCATGTTGCTCGAAGGGCAGGGTGATATTGAATCCCAGGCTGTGATCCCGGCCAGCACCTTCATGTGCGGCGGCCATGATGCCGCCACCGGCACCGGTGATGACCATCATGTCGGAACGTGTCAGTGCCGCGCCGAGTTCGCGAGCCATCGCATACAGTGGATGTTCGACTGGCGTGCGCGCCGAGCCGAACACGGTGACTTTGCGTCGCCCCTTGAATTGCTCCAGCACCCGAAACGCCTGTTCCAGTTCGCGCAGGGCTTGCAGGGTTATCTTGGCGTTCCAGCGGTTGTGATCTTCTTGGGCCATGCGCAGCACGGTCAGGATCATGTCGCGGTAGATGGGGAGATTCGGGCTGTTGGGTGAAACATGGTTGAGTTGTTCTTCGACCTTGCTGATGAGGTCGGGGCCGCTTTCTTGAAAATGACGGCTGAGCAGGTCATTCGGTTGGTAAGGCATTCAACGTCTCCTTCTGCACAGAGCCTGTAGCGCTGACGAACGGCGTCAGTGCCGCGCTGCAAAAAAACACAATCGGCAGTTCCTTTCCTGCCGCTGACAACTGATCGGGAATACTCTGAATCTAGACCCTTGCGCGTCTTCGTGCTGACTTGATCATGGCGCTGCAAAGTTCTGCATGGCAACCGCTTGTGGAATTTTGCGCCAAGGCGTCACCGCTCGTCCGAACGTGCGCCGGGCAGTAAACCCTCTGATTAACTAATGTACAGGCACTGGACGACAACTTCGCGTCAACAGATGTACGCAAGGCGCACGCTATTCAAGGATTTGTGGGTGGCAAGGAGGCGGGACACATGGTCAGAGTGATGCTGGAGATCGATACGCAGCTGTATCGGATGTTGAAGGCGTCAGCCGAGACTAACCAAGTGAGTCTCGAGGAGGAGTGTTGCCGAAGGTTGGCAGGCGGAGAACGCCGATCGCGTTATTTACAGGCGCTGGTGGCCGAATTGCGCGCCGAGGATGAACAGCGGCGCGCCAACTCACGATGATTACTTTTTCTTGGCAGGAGCGGCTTTCGGGCAATCGGCGTCCTGATAGCTGGCCGAACCGATGGCACGATTGGTCTTGACCTCGGTGAAGTCGTAACGCATCACGGCACCCTTGGCCATCAATTTGCGATAAGACGGGTTGTTGCACACCGAAGCACCCAACTGGAAGTACACGGCTTTAGGGTCCGCGCGCATTTTTTCGGCATGGCTGGCCTGCACGCTCAGGTGGTTGATCAGTGTGGTGCCTTCAACGGTGTAGCCCTGATCAAGAATGTCTTCATTGATTGCCCGTGGCGTGCCGACGCTGCTTTGGGCGGCGACGTTGCGCAGCTCTCTGTTTAGATTCTGCTCACTCAAGGACGCAGCCTGAGCGGTGAAGGACGACGCCAGCAGAATGGCAGCGGTGGGAACGATAAGGCGCAGCATGAAACTCTCCTGGTTCAGTGACTGGTGGTTCGACCAGCCACGTGACTGTGCGTTCAGTGGCGGCGAATTATAGGGGAGCCGGTCTGGACGGTACAGGGTTGTGCCCGTCGCTCTGGTAAACTGCCGGTCTTTATTGCCCTGCCGAGTGTT
The DNA here is from genome assembly GCF_002813455.1 of Pseudomonas baetica. NCBI lineage: Bacteria > Pseudomonadati > Pseudomonadota > Gammaproteobacteria > Pseudomonadales > Pseudomonadaceae > Pseudomonas > Pseudomonas baetica. The sequence goes on from NZ_PHHE01000001.1 coordinate 4,811,027, forward strand.
GTTCGTGTCGAGTTTCCCTGTCTGCCGGCCTTGCCTGCGATGAACCATGCCCCCAACGCCGTAGCCCGCCTGCGCGATCAGCGCGAAGACGAGGGCATCAAGCCGATTCAAGCCCGGGGCTTTCGCTCCGAGCGTTGCCGCGACTGCCGCGTGATCATCAGCCATTGCCTGTGCGCCTGGCGGCCAACGGTCGACACCCGTTCCGGCGTGTGCCTGATCATGACCGGCAAGGAAGTGTTCAAACCGAGCAACACCGGTTGGCTGATTGCCGATGTGGTGCGCGATAACCACGCGTTCATCTGGTCGCGCACCGAGCCCGACCCGCAGATGCTGGCGCTGCTCCACGATCCACAATGGCAGCCCTATCTGGTGTTTCCCGGCGAATACGTCGAGCCGTCGCGCGTGACCAACACCGTTGCCCCCGATAACAGCAAGCGTCCGCTGTTCATTCTGCTCGACGCGACCTGGACCGAGGCACGCAAGATCTTCCGCAAGAGTCCCTACTTCGACCGCTTGCCGATTCTCAGCCTGCTCCCCGACAAGCTGTCGCGCTATCGCTTGCGGCGCTCGACGCGCAGCGAGCACCTGTGCACCGCCGAAGTCGCTGCGTTATGCCTGGAACTGGCAGGTGACAGTGACGCCGCTTCGGCGCTCGACGCTTATTTCGACGTGTTCAGCCAGCATTACCTGGGGGCCAAACAGCAACTGGACGTGAATGAAGCCACGCCGGCTCACGCCGAGTTGCAACCCTATATACGAAAGCCGCAGCCGGAGTTGGCCCAATAGTGGCCCATACTGTATGTAGCGGCGGCCGTGCTGCTTGACCACCCGGTTTTCGCTGGGCATGCTTGGCGCCGATTAGGGTGCGGCCAAGGTTTGAAACGCCGTGTTTGCTGGTTATTGGCGTTGAACGTGCCCCTGTAGATACCGCTATAAGGCGGCATCTTGAGTTGCTTTGGCCAGACCCAAATGCACCGGGTCTGCCATCAAAAACAGGATCATTTGAAAAATGGCCACATACGACATCCTGATTGCCGATGATCACCCCCTGTTTCGTAGCGCTCTGCATCAAGCGGTGACGCTAGGCCTTGGCGCGGACGTGCGACTGGTGGAAGTGGCGAGCATCGCCGAACTGGAAACGCGCCTGACCGAAAAGGCTGATTGGGATCTGGTCCTGCTGGATCTGAACATGCCCGGCGCATTCGGGTTTTCCGGGCTGGTGATGTTGCGCGGACAATACCCGCAGATTCCGGTGGTAATGGTCTCGGCGCAGGAAGAAGCCTCGGTGATGGTCAAGTCCCGTGAATTCGGGGCCAGTGGCTTTATTCCCAAGTCCAGTGGCCTGAGCGTGATTCAGGAAGCGGTGCGTAAAGTGCTCGATGGCGATGTGTTCTGGCCGCCGCAGGCGTTCGAAGCGGTCAGCGTTTCCGCCGAAGCCAAGGCCGCCAGCGATGGCCTGGCGAGCCTGACACCCCAGCAGTTCCGCGTATTGACCATGGTGTGCGAGGGCCTGCTGAACAAGCAGATTGCCTATGAATTGAGCGTGTCGGAAGCGACCATCAAGGCCCACGTCACGGCGATCTTTCGCAAGTTGAATGTGCGTACCCGGACGCAGGCCGCGTTGCTCTTGCAACAACTTGAGTCAATTCCGAGCCAATAAAGCCTGGCGCCTTCACGCTTTTTTGACTTTCGTTGATCTAGCTTTCCCATTCCTTTTTGGTTGGTTTCTACCTTATGTCACCTTTCAAGGGCCAGACCGGCCTGAAACGCATCCTTAACGCTTCCGGTTACTCGCTGGACGGCCTGCGCGCAGCCTTCACTGGCGAAGCGGCGTTCCGTCAACTGGTGCTGCTCAACGTGGTGCTGATTCCGCTGACATTCTTCCTCAATGTCAGCCGCGTCGAACAGGCGCTGCTGATCGCCGTGTGCTTGCTGGCGTTGATTGTCGAGTTGCTGAATTCGGCGGTGGAAGCGGCCATTGACCGTATCTCGCTGGAACTGCACCCACTGTCCAAGAACGCCAAGGACATGGGCAGCGCCGCGCAATTCGTGGCCTTGAGCATGATTGCTCTGGTCTGGGCAGTGATTCTGCTTTAAGCAATCGTCGGCAAGACGATCTCGTCGCTGCGCTGCACCCCGGCGGTGAAAGCGCGGCACAACTCGAGAAACTCGCGCATTGCCGAGGTCTGGTATTTCTGCTTGTGCCAGATGAAGTAGAACTGCCGCGCCAGATCCAGATCCGGCGTCTCCACCGCCACCAGACTGCCGCGGCGGAAGGCATCTCGCAGAGCCAGCCGCGAGATGCAGCCAATCCCCAGCCCCGATTCCACCGCGCGTTTGATCGCTTCGGTGTGCTCCAGCTCCAGACGGATATTCAGCGCACTGCGATGGTGACGCATGGCCTGATCGAAGGTCAGGCGCGTACCGGAACCCTGCTCGCGCAGAATCCACGCTTCGTGCGTCAACTCTTCCATGGTCGCGCTGCCGCGTTTGGCCAGCGGATGCTGCGGCGCGCAGAACACCACCAGCTCATCCTCGACCCAGCTCTGCACTTCGATGTCCGGGTGACTGCAATCGCCTTCGATTAGACCCAGATCAATTTCATAGTGAGCGACTTGTTGCACGATATTGGCCGTGTTCTGCACGTGCAGCTTCACCTGACTTTCCGGGTGGCGCTGCATGAAACTGCCAATCAGCAGGGTGGCCAGATAATTGCCGATGGTCAGCGTTGCCCCCACTGATAGCGAGCCGAAACCGGATTTGCCGTTGAGCAGGTCTTCGATTTCCTTGGATTGGTCGAGCAGCGCCACGGCTTGCGGCAGCAACTGTTTGCCCAGGGCGTTGAGACTCAGCCGTTTGCCGGCACGGTCAAACAGCTGGCAGCTGGACTGGCGCTCCAGTTCGGTGATCGAAGTGCTTGCCGCCGATTGCGAGAGGTTGAGCAGACCCGCAGCACGGGATACGCTTTCCTGTTGGGCGACAGCGACGAAGACTTGCAGTTGACGGAGAGTAAATCGCATATCGATATAACCGATAACCCTTATCTTAATAATCCAGTTAACAGATATTGTCAGCGCTATTAGAATGCGATGCAATTGCGCACCATCGGCATTTTTTCAGCCCAGAGCAAGCGCAGAGCCAATATCCAGGAGTCAAACGTACATGAGCAACATGAACCACGAGCGTGTCCTCAGTGTTCATCACTGGAACGATACCCTGTTCAGCTTCAAGTGCACCCGCGATCCGGGCCTGCGCTTCGAGAACGGGCAGTTCGTGATGATCGGCCTGCAACAGCCAAACGGCCGCCCGCTTATGCGCGCTTACTCGATTGCCAGCCCGAACTGGGAAGAGCATCTGGAATTCTTCAGCATCAAAGTGCCGGATGGCCCGCTGACCTCCCAGTTGCAGCATCTGAAGGAAGGTGACGAGATCATCATCAGCAAAAAGCCTACGGGCACGCTGGTACTGGACGATCTGAAGCCTGGCAAACACCTTTACCTGCTCAGCACCGGTACCGGTCTGGCGCCGTTCATGAGCGTGATTCAGGATCCGGAAACCTACGAGCGTTTCGAAAAAGTCATCCTGTGCCACGGCGTGCGCTACGTGAACGAAGTCGCTTACCGCGAATTCATCACCGAGCACCTGCCGCAGAACGAGTTCTTCGGCGAAGCGCTGCGCGACAAGCTGATTTACTACCCGACCGTCACTCGTGAACCGTTCGAGAACGAAGGTCGTCTGACCGACCTGATGCGCAGCGGCAAGTTGTTCAGCGACATCGGCCTGCCGCCGATCAACCCGCAGGACGACCGCGCCATGTTGTGCGGCAGCCCGAGCATGCTCGACGAGACCAGCGAAGTGCTCAACAGCTTCGGCCTGACCGTGTCGCCGCGTATGCGCGAGCCGGGTGACTACCTGATCGAGCGTGCGTTCGTCGAGAAGTAAGCCCCACTGAAAAAGCCCCCATTGTCTGAATTGGCAATGGGGGCTTTTTTATGCCCGCGACATTCACCTGTAGGAGCTGCCGCAGGCTGCGATCTTTTGATCTTGCTTTTGAAGAGCAAAATCAAAAGATCGCAGCCTGCGGCAGCTCCTACATTGGGTGCGGGTTCAGGCGTTGGCGGGGATGACTTCGAGGACGCGAATCTGTTCAGGCGTCGGGTAATGCCAGCGCACATCCAGGTCCCAGAACTGCGCACCGTACTCACGTTCCGGCGCCGGGGTCTGATAGGCCGGGCGCGGATCCTGGGCCAGGCATTGCTCGATCAACTCAACCAGTGGCTCGGCAAGGCGTTGGGCGTGGGTGTGCGCCTGTTGCAACGCTGAATCCGTCCACTGCACGTCAATCAACTGCGGCGCTGCGCTGGCGATGCTGTTGGAGGCGCTGGTGATGATGTCGGCGTAAGGCACGTAGGGTTTGATGTCGAGAATTGGCGTGCCGTCGAGCAAGTCGATGCCGGAGATGAACAGACGATTGGCTTCAACCTTGTCCAGTTTCACCACGGATTGGCCGATGCCATTCGGGCGGTGGGTGGCGCGGGTAGCGAACACGCCCATGGACTTGTTGCCACCCAGGCGGGGAGGGCGGACTTTCAGGCGCGGTTTTTCTTCCAGCGCCTGATGGAAGAGGAACAGCAGCCAGACATGACTGACCTGCTCCAGACCCTGCACGGCGTCACCCTGATCGAACGGCGCTACCAGTTCCAGCACGCCACGCGCGGCAGGGGCCAGTTGCGGCTGGCGGGGGATGGCGAACTTCTCCTTGAAGCAGGAGCGCACGAAGCCGATGGGGGAGACGCTGTAAGTCATGGTTGAGAGTCAGAAGCGGGATCAGGGCGGGCATGATAACCCGGCGGGCCCCAAGACTGGTGGTAGCAGGACCGGCCTCTTCGCGAGCAGGCTCGCTCCCACAGTTGACCTGTGTCGTAAACAAAATTCCTGTGGGAGCGAGCCTGCTCGCGAAGGCCGCGCCGCCAATCTCAGAGGCTGAACCCACCATCCAGCGGAATAATATTCCCGGTCATATAAGCCCCCGCCGTACTCGCCAGACTGATTGCCAGCGCCGCCATCTTTTCCTCACGCCCCCAACGCTTCATCGGGATCAGCGCCGTGTCCTCGGCCAGTGCCTGCTGATCATTGCCGATGTGCTGGGTCATCTTGCTCGGAAACCGCCCCGGGGCGATGACATTGACGTTGATGTGCTGGCTCACCAGTTCCCGCGCGAGAATCCGTGACAGTTGATGCAATGCCGCTTTGCTCGGCCCGTAGGCATACGCCTGTTCGCCGAACGAAGAAATCCCCGCCACCGAACCGATGTTGATGATCCGCGCCGGATTCGCCGCCGACCCGGCTTTGCGCAGCAATGGCAGAAACTGCTGAATGCAACTGAACACTGACGTCACGTTGAGCTGCATGACCTTTTCCCAGCCCTTGACCGGATAGCTCTCCAGCGGCGCGCCCCACGTGGTGCCGGCGTTGTTCACGAGGATATCCAGATGGGTGATCTGCTCGCCCAAGCGCGCGGCCAGTTCCTGCACGCCTTCTTCCGTCGCCAGATTCGCCGCCACGCCGTGGCAAGTGCCCAAGGCACTGAGTTCTTGCGCCGTTTGATGACAGGCTTCGGCGTCTCGGGAGCAGACATAGACACTGGCGCCAGCCTCGACAAAGGCCTTGGCGATCATTTTGCCGATACCACGGGTGCCGCCGGTCACCAGAGCGGTGCGGCCTTGCAGGGAAAAGTACGGGTGCATGGCGAATCCTGAGGGCTAGGGGTCAATACACCCTAGTCGCCAGCCGCAAAAAACGGAGCCACTATTTTCGAAGGGAATGAACGGTCATGCGCTGCGGTGGCGACCATCAGTCGCCACCGCAGAAGGGCATCAGTCCGGACGAACGCGCAGGGTCAGACCCTTGAGGAAGTTGCGCAGCAACTGATCGCCGCACGGGCGGTAGTTGGTGTGGCCGACCTTGCGGAACAGCGCGCTCAGCTCAGGTTTGGACACCGGAAACTCGGCCGCCTTGAGGATCGCGTGCATGTCGTCTTCTTTCAGTTCGAAGGCCACGCGCAGCTTTTTCAGGATGATGTTGTTGGTCACCGGCACCTCGATCGGCTGCGGCGGACGGCTTTCGTCCTTGCCACGCTTGAAGATCACCAGGCCATCGAGGAAGTGTGCGATGACTTCGTCCGGGCAGCGCACGAAACCTTCTTCGTCTTCTTCTTTCTTGTCGAGCCAGGTGATCACGTCGGCGAGGGTCACGTCCATGCCGCCGAGTTTGATGATCTCGATAACCTTCTTGTCGCTGATGTCGAGCATGTAGCGCACGCTGCGCAATACGTCGTTATGAACCATGTCGGTAATCCTGATAAGCGTTGTGGGCAACGCGCGGGCGCGCTGCCGGAATGTGTGGCGGCAATGGAAGCGTCAGAACTTCTCTTTGCCGGACAGGTAGCGCCATTGGCCGACCGGTACTTTGCCAATCGAGACGCCGCCGATGCGGATGCGGCGGATGCCGACAACCTTCAGGCCAACCGCTTCGCAGAACTGGGCGATGATGCCTGGTTGCGGGTTTTTCATGGCGAAGCGCAGGCGGTTTTCGTTCTGCCAACTGGCCTTGACCGGCGGCAGCTCCTTGCCCTTGTGGGTCAGGCCGTGCTGCAAACGGTTGAGGCCGTGGGCGACCATGTCACCTTCGACTTCAACGATGTATTCCTGCTCGATCTTGGCCGAATCGGCGGTGAGCTTGCGCAGAATCTTCCAGTCCTGAGTGAACACCAGCAGGCCGCTGGCCTTGGCCTGCAGGTCGGTGCTGGCGGTCAGGCGCAGGAAGTGGCCACGCAACGGGCGTTTGCTGTAGCGATGTTCTTCGCTGAGGGTTTCGGCGCTCAGGGTTTGCATCGCGCTGTCCGCATCCATGCCCGCCGGCACGTTGAGCAGAATGGTCACCGGCTCCGGCGCGGTGGCCTTGGCGTCCTTGTCGAGCTCGACCTTCTGGTCGCCTACCTTGAATTGCGGCTCGTCGATGACTTCGCCGTCCACGGTGACCCAGCCGCCCTCGATGAACAGCTCGGCCTCGCGGCGGGAGCAACCCACCAGTTCGATGAGGCGTTTGGAGAGGCGAATCGGGTCAGTCATGACAGGGCCGTAACAAAAAAGGGGTGGGCATTGTACCTGTGTGGCGCCGGTTAAGCCCGGTTCCATTTACAGGCTGTTCGCTTTACCTGTGGGAGCTGGCTTGCCAGCGATGGCATCACCTCGGTATTTCTTGCAGACCGCAGCGCCCGCATCGCTGGCAAGCCAGCTCCCACAGGGTTTTATGGTGTGTCAGCCATTGCTGGTGCGCTGCTGGTTCTGCCGCAAGCGCATGTGCAGCAACGGATACGGCTGGCCCATGCCATCGACCTCCGAACGGCCGATGACCTCGAATCCTTGCTTGAAGTAAAACCCCAGCGCCTGCGGGTTCTGTTCGTTCACATCCAGTTCATCGGCGTTCAGATGCTGCAGGGCGTAATTGAGCAGCGTTTTACCCAGGCCCTGGCCGCGACGGTCGGGGTCGATAAAGAGCATTTCAATCTTGCCTGCCGCAACGCCGGCGAAGCCGGTGATGCGTTGCTCGCGATCCTTGGTGCAGATCAGCATCACCGAGTCGAGGTAGCGGGTCAGCACCAGCTTGCGCAACAACTCGATGTAGCTGTCCGGCAGAAAATCATGGGTCGCACGGACCGAGGCCTCCCAGACCCGGGTCAGTTCCTGATAATCGCTGAGTTTCGGCGTGTGGATGACCGAATGGTGACGCATGCCCGTCTGCCTCTTGTCCGTTTAAAGGGAGTCCGTCCCCCGCTAAACGATAGCCGTAAAAAAGCCCCGCATCTCGTAAAAAGAACGGGGCCTTTGAATACAACACTATTCCCCTTGTGGGAGCGAGTTTGCTCGCGAAGGCGTTGTGTCAGTCGACATCTCGGGTGACTGATCCAGCGCTGTCGCGAGCAAGCCCGCTCCCACAGGTACTGGGTGATGCTTAGATTTGCTCAGCCCACAGATCATATTCGTCAGCGTCAGTCACTTTGCACCAGACCTTGTCGCCCGGCTTCAGATTGCTGCCATTGTCGATAAACACGTTGCCGTCGATTTCCGGGGCGTCGAAGAAGCAGCGGCCCACCGCGCCTTGCTCGTCGACTTCGTCCACCAGCACTTCGATTTCACGGCCGATGCGCATTTGCAGGCGTGCCGAGCTGATCGCTTGCTGGTGCGCCATGAAGCGATCCCAACGATCCTGCTTGACGTCGTCCGGAACGATCTCCAGATCGAGATCATTGGCAGGAGCGCCATCTACCGGCGAGTACTGGAAGCAGCCGACGCGGTCGAGCTGGGCTTCGGTCAGCCAGTTCAACAGGTACTGGAAGTCTTCTTCGGTTTCGCCCGGGAAGCCGACGATGAAGGTCGAACGGATGATCAGATCCGGGCAGATTTCGCGCCAGTTCTTGATCCGCGCCAGGGTTTTGTCTTCGAACGCCGGGCGTTTCATCGACTTCAACACTTTCGGGCTGGCGTGCTGGAACGGGATGTCCAGGTACGGCAGGATCTTGCCGGCGGCCATCAACGGAATCAGCTCGTCAACGTGCGGGTACGGGTAAACGTAGTGCAGACGCACCCAGACGCCGAGGGTGCTCAGCGCTTCGCAGAGTTCGGTCATGCGGGTTTTCACCGGCGCGCCGTTCCAGAAGCCGGTGCGGTATTTCACGTCAACGCCGTAAGCGCTGGTGTCTTGCGAAATCACCAGCAACTCTTTAACGCCGGATTTGACCAGACGCTGAGCTTCATCGAGCACATCGCCGACCGGACGGCTGACCAGTTTGCCGCGCATCGACGGGATGATGCAGAACGAGCAGCTGTGGTTGCAGCCTTCGGAAATCTTCAGGTACGCGTAGTGGCGCGGGGTCAGCTTGATGCCTTGCGGCGGTACCAGGTCGATCAGCGGGTTGTGATCCTTACGCGGCGGCACCACTTCGTGCACAGCGTTGACCACTTGCTCGTACTGCTGCGGACCGGTTACGGCCAGGACGCTTGGGTGCACGTTGCGGATGTTGCCTTCTTCCACGCCCATGCAACCGGTGACGATGACCTTGCCGTTTTCCTTGATCGCTTCGCCGATCACTTCCAAAGACTCAGCCTTGGCCGAATCGATGAAACCGCAGGTGTTGACGACCACAACGTCGGCGTCCTGATAGGTGGACACCACGTCATAGCCTTCCATGCGCAGCTGGGTCAGGATGCGCTCGGAGTCGACCAGTGCTTTCGGGCACCCCAACGATATCATACCTACACGCGGGGCTTTCTCTGTCATCATTATAGGTAGATCCTCATCAGGGCTTATTTTTTCTAATGGCAAAAAACGGTGCGCGAGTATACAGCTATTTACGCTTCTCAGACCCTCGGCAGGCGACCGGTAGTAGCGCTGATCGTCAGCTTCAGTACGCCCAGCGCTGGGCGGCCGAGAAGGGGTTAGCACTGGATGAGTCCTTATCTCTGAGGGATGAAGGGCTATCCGCCTATCACCAGCGTCACGTCAAGCAGGGTGCCTTGGGCGTGTTTCTTCAGGCGGTCGAGGATGGCCGAATCGCTGACGGATCAGTCCTGGTCGTTGAGGGACTGGACCGACTGAGTCGGGCCGAGCCCATTCAGGCCCAGGCGCAGTTGGCTCAGATCATCAACGCCGGCATCACCGTGGTCACTGCCAGTGACGGCCGGGAATACAACCGAGCTGGTTTGAAGGCACAGCCGATGGACCTGGTGTATTCGCTGTTGGTGATGATCCGTGCGCACGAAGAATCAGACACCAAATCAAAGCGTGTGAAAGCCGCAATTCGCCGGCAGTGCGAAGGGTGGATTGCTGGCACTTACCGGGGCATTATCCGAAACGGCAAAGATCCGCAGTGGTTGCATTGGGATGGCCAGGTATTCCAGCTGTTACCAGAGCGTGTCGAGGGTGTGCGCCTGGTGATCGAGCTGTTCCGCCAGGGCTATGGTTCGGTTCGTATTATTCGAGAATTGACTGAACGCGGTTTGTCCGTCACCACGAAAGGCATCACAGCCTTGCAGGTGCACAGGCTTGTCCGGCTGCCGGCACTGATGGGCGTGAAGGTGCTGGAGCTGGACGGTGAAACGTATCGGCTGGAAGGATACTACCCGTCGATATTGACCGCCGATGAATTCGCCGATCTATCGCTTCTCGTTGAGAGCCGTGTCAGGCGCAAGGGTAAGGGGGAAATCCCCGGTCTCGTTACCGGTTTAGGGATCACTTATTGCGGATACTGCGGTACGGCTGTTGTTGGGCAGAACGTTATGCACCGGGCCAAAGCTGACGGGAGTTTGTCTGATGGTCATCGGCGTTTGATCTGTGTGGGGTATTCACATAACAAGGGTTGTCCTGTCGGTGGTAGTTGCAGTGTCGTGCCTATAGAGAAAGCGTTGATGAGCTATTGCACCGACCGTATGAACCTCAGCAGCCTGTTGGAAGGTAATGACCAGTCGCAATTGATACAAGCACGGCTGGTGGCTGCAAAGAGCGAAGCGGCAAATATCGAGCAGCAACTGGAGCGGGTTAGTGAGGCGCTGCTGGCGGCCGAAGGTGGTGCGGCGCCGCTGGTATTCGTCCGTAAGGCTCGCGAACTTGAAGATCTGCTTTCTGCAAAGCAAAAAGATATAGCTCAGGCCGAGCGCGAACTGGTAGCGGTATCAAACCGTGACCAGCCTGGGCTTTCTGAGGCGTGGGCAGAGTTGTCCTCAGGTGTTGAGATGATGGACTTCGATGCAAGGATGAAAGTGCGGCACTTGGTAAGAGATACTTTCGAACGAATAGTTGTCTACCACCACGGGATGCAGGCAACTGCACGGGATGGAAATGTGATCGACTTATTGTTGGTCGGGAAAGGTGGCCAGCCCCGGTTGCTTCGTATTGATCGAAAAACAGGGGAGTGGCGAGCAGGGATGGGGGCTTAATTTAATACCCCCTCCTACTGCTTGGTTAAGTATTGATATTGCTTTATTGGTGCGGCAGTCGGGGAAGTTTATGTTTTGCTGACTGCTCGCCATCCTTTCCACTGTTCTACAGGTTTGGTTTCCTTAAATAAGGAGTAGAGGCCTCTTTGAGCTCGGCACCATGGATGGCTTTCAGGCGGGCGCCATTTCACGTCATCATCAGCAAATAAGTGACTATTCTCGCGGACAAAATTGCTGAGATTTTTGAAGGTTAGAGTGACCCTGCTGGGTGTCAAAACCGTATACGTTTTGGACCGAGCATTATGTTCAGCTGCGGCACTAAGGCCATCCATGCGCTGAGGCCTTCCCTTCATTCTCTTGCTTGCAAGTGCTGCCCGCTTAGCGACGACCTCAGGGCGCTTTGCTCCTTCCCGCATAGCGTGAATAGTTGCTTCTGGTGGGAGTTTTAATCTCCCCTCTTCGTGTGCTTTTAATAGTCCTCGCTTAATGCTTTCTCGGTGAACTGGAGAAAGCGCCCGACCAGTAAGCATCGATATTCCGGATTTTTTTAGACCCAGCGATAGTGCCTTTCGGGTTAATTGTGGAACAGTGCATCCAATTTCTAGGGCTAAATTCTTGTTCACCGTGAATGCAAATTTCTCCGTCATCAGCCCGATTTGGGCCTCAGTCCATACCCAAGTCGGGCGTTTAATCCCTCTACTTTTCGTCATGTTCATGCTCCGGATTGGGGTGTATCTAGGCGGCTTTTTCTTGGGCTAGCGGAACAGGTTTGCTTAGTACCCGAAGATGGCCTTGGCCAATCCAGAAGTTGTGTTGCACTTGGATACACACGTTCCAGGCTTCCTGCGCGACATGGTTCCCGGCGTCGACAATGTTGCCCTCGTCGTCGACCAGGGCCATGCGGAGCTTTTTCCCGTCGTGGGTTATGCAGGTGAACCCTTCATGAGATACGCCGCTGATAGTTGCGGTAGGCAGCGTGTCGGTTTTGGCGTCGAAAATCATTATGCTGCCTCCAGTTTCATGATCGGCTCCCAGCTCGACTCGTTGACATTGTGAGTTCTCATGCCTGAGCCTCCTGCTGTGCCACGCTCAGTCCTACTGCGACCGGGCGCACCCAGATCGGCATGCTGTTGAGCATGAAGGTTTCGCCGGCAGCGGCCAGCAGTAGGGTGGTGCCCATCACATGGGCGATTGCTTCGGCTGCGGCCGGCGGTACCGCGTTGCCGATCCGCTCGCGCCATGCCTGATCGCTCAAACCGTCCAGCTCGAACTGTTCTTCTGGTTCGACCAGACTCTGCAGCGCGGCCAGTTCCAGCGTGGTGAATGGTCGGTGCCAGGTGCCGTCGAGACTTTCAATCACGCAGGTCAACCGGTCATTAGCTTCCGGCATGCGGGGATCAGCGACTGACCAGCGTCCGTTGTCCTGCTTGGCACTGGCCGATACGGCGCCGCACTGCTCTTTCCAGCCGACAACGCCGTAGTGGCCACCAGTCAGGTAGGCGTCACCCTTGACACGCTTCATGCCGGGGCGGGGATCTGCGATCGACAACGCGCCACTGGCTACCTGCTGCGATCCGGTGACAGTCCCAGCAGTTTTATCCCATGGACAAACACCCAGCTTCCGGCTGCTCGCTCCCGGGTGCCAGTTGTGATACCGGGGATCCTGCACGGCAAAGGCGCCTTGCCCAGTGGTACTGCCGGCGATCACCGTTCCGGCGGCGTTGTCGAATGGCGTTACCAGATACTTGCCGAAGCCATCACCAGGCCGGCGAGGATCAGCAACGCTGAAGGTCCCTTGCCCGGGCGACTTGACACCGATTACCGCGCCGCTGGTTTCGTCCCATTTGCGGACGCCGTACTGCTGGTATTGCAGGGCGCCGGCTTTGGCGCGTGGATCGGCAACAGAGAACGCTCCGTTTGTTGGGCTGCTCCGACCAGCAACGGTGCCGGCGGTGTCTTGCCATTCATGCACGCCGAGGTATCCGGCGCGATACTCAGGAACGATCACCAAGTCACGCAGGTAACCGTCCTCTATCGCCAAGTCGTTCAGGCTGCGCCAGTCCTTGCCGGCGGTGACCAGGGCGAGACGAACCCACGTTTTCCACTGGAGTGCTGGAACCCGGTGCATCGGGCCGGCGGCTTCGATATTGCCGGCGAGCGGCATACGTCCGAGGATCGAGCCGACAGACTGGAGCGTTTTCTTTTCCGGCTCGTACAGGAACGGCGGCACCTTCTCGATGTGGCGGGCCACCAGCAAGAAGCGCTTGCGGCTCTGAGCCAGGCCGCCGATGACGCCGCAATCGTGCGTGGTTTCGGCGACTGCGTATCCGTAGTGGTTCAGCAGCTTGTTGATCTGGTCCAGCAGGTGGCGGCCACGGGTGGCTAGGCGGGGCACGTTTTCGAAGACGATCAGCGATACCGGGTCGTCCTTCCACGCCTCACACATCAGCCAGATGCAGCGCAACGTTAGCTCGTTCAGAGCCTGGTACTTCGGCGTCAGGCTCATTGTTTCGGACAGCAAGCCCGAGGCGCCTTTGCAAGGGCTGGAAATGAACACAGCGTCCGGACGTTCGTTGCTGGCAGCGCGGCGCAGGTCGTCGGCGCTCGCCTCAGTCCAGCCGGAAGGCGGCTCTTTACCGTGGAAGCGGGTGTACTGGTCGCGGGTGAACAGATCCATCAGTGTTCCGGGAACACCGGAAAGACGGTGAAAGTCGCGCAGGCCGGCTGGGTCCACGTCGACGCCGCCGATGCATTGCCATTCGGCTTGGATATGCCCAACGATGGGCTTGGCCCGGTTGAAACCCTTAGCGCCGCCGCCGAGACCGCAGCACATGTGGAAGTGTTTGAGAACGCGCTTAAGCATTGGCGTTCTCCTCGACAATGACCGCTTGCGCTTGGCTCTCACTGGCTTCTATGTAGCTGCGCAGAACGTCTAGATCATTCGGCTGCGCCGTAGGGGTCTTATACCCCACAACAGGCTGCGCGGGCGGGCGTTTCTGAGCGTTTAGCGTTGCATCAGCGAGCGCTGCCCCGCGCAGCTTTTCGTGGGGTATAAGTGCTTCGGCAGTGGCGCTGGACGAAGCAATAATGCCTGCTGCTGCGCAGCAGAGACTGTTTTTTACAGGCGTGTCGATCCCACTGTCGTCGCGAAGCAAAGCGGCCTGCACCTGCGTGTTGTCCTGTGAGTGCGTCATGCCGCTTTCCTCCGATGTTCGATAGCAAGTTGATCCATCAGGCGCTGGTGGTAAGTGTTGCGCGCCTCTGCGGCAGACCACGGACGGATGGTTTCAACCATGGGTTCGATGCCGACCAAGCAATCCCAGATAGCCGGATCGGTTGGCATGAGGTCGCGACGTTCGGTGGCCAGCGCTATCAGGTCGGCCTGATGGATGCAGGTAGGGAGTTCTGGGGCGATGTCGAACCGGTCGCAAACGCGCCACCAAATGCAGTCCTCGAAGTGTTGGTAGGCGCTAATCCACTGCTTGAGTGGCCGTGTCATATCGCCCAAGTACGCCTCGGGAGCGTCATGGAGCAAGGCCACAAGTTTGTGTTCTTCTGGCACCAGGTCAGCGACGATGCAGCTGTGCTGAGCCACGCTGTAGAACTCGCGGGTGTGGCCGTTGAAGCGGCACAAATGAGCCAGCGAGTGTGCAATATCTCGCGGATCGATCATTTCGGCGTCCGGCTCAAGCAAATCAAAGCGCTTGCCGGTATGGGTGAGGATCCAGCTCATGCTGCACCTCTCGATTGCGCGGTGGTGGCAATGGCCTGGTGGTCTTGTTGGAAAAAAACGACAGCTTTCTCTGCATCGTCCGTGCTGAGAGGAATACGGAGAGGCACTATCTCAACCTTTGCATGGCCTGTTATTTCGGCGGGCGTCAGTAATTCGGCCATGGCAAGCGCCTCTTCGCGCAGGGCGCGGGTTTCGCGTTCGAGTTTTTTCCCCGTGCGGAAGGCGGCGAACGTATCAGCGGCAATGCGGAGCTTTTCGGCGATATCGAGCAGTGTCTGGCGTTCGGGATTGCCGAGCGTCAACGCTTGCTGAAGGCGTTTGCTGAATTGCGCCAAGTGTGCGTGGTTGGCCTTGATGAATTCGAGGGAGGCTCTTAACTCGCGAATGGTCTTGGCGCTTTCGGCGCGCAGGATGTCGTCGCTCTGTTTCATGCCAGCGGACATGCCGTCGGTACGGCCCATGATGTAGCCAGCCCAGACCAATAGTCCGGCCAGAATGATTAGGGCGATGAGTGCGCAGATTTGAATTGCAGTCATTTGGTTTGCTCCTGGTTCAGTGTCGGACTGGTGGTGGCAGTCCTTGGGGTAAGGCTTACTCGGTTGGCTCGTCTTGCTGACTCTGCATGTCTTCGTCGGCCTGGTAGGCGCGAATATCGATGAGCGATGCAACGTGTCGAATGTGGGCGTACTTGGGCGCTTTCCGACTTGAGTCCAGAGTGGTGATC
Source organism: Pseudomonas baetica (assembly GCF_002813455.1). Taxonomy (NCBI): domain Bacteria; kingdom Pseudomonadati; phylum Pseudomonadota; class Gammaproteobacteria; order Pseudomonadales; family Pseudomonadaceae; genus Pseudomonas; species Pseudomonas baetica. Next base: position 4,826,478 of record NZ_PHHE01000001.1, read on the forward strand.
GGAAGCTGGATCCGACCGCTGTTGATTTCAATCACAAACTTTTGCTCGTTGAGGTTGCGGAAATACTTCTCACGCACGGCCTCCAGCGGAATCAGCACATCACCGAAGGTGCGGTACAGCAGCTCGATGGTCGTGGATTCAGGAGCGGGGCGTAGCCGCAGTGGGGCTTGGGCTGCATTACTCATGGCTTTGTATAGCCTCCTTGCGTTTGCTTCTTGCTGGATGGTTCCAGGCGTTCAGGCAATGGCGTTTGGTCAATTCCCGCAGATGCTCGGGCACCTCAAGGAGCGCGGCATTGCGCTCCTCTCGTGTCCGCATTGCGATGATCTGTCGGGCGTATTCCCTAGGCCACGTCACGGCGGTCTGCCGGAATTTCAGGTAGGTCGATGCCTAGTTTTTCAGCCAGCCAGCGGATGCCGGCTTGCTTGACCCGGGTCGACTGGCTGTATTGCAAGCCGTACTTTTCGTCATACCAGGTGCCGTCCTTGACCCGCAGATACTCTTTGTCCCGTTTTGGGTAGGCCGGCAGGTTGCCCTTAAGCAGGTCTTTCTCCCGCATGAGTGCAATCAGTTTTGGACGTGTGAGGCCGAGTTGCGAGGCTGCTTGGGCGAGGGTACGTTCCATGTCGTCCACCTCATGCCGCATGTGCGGCAGGTGTTGCAGCGGCCGCGAGATGGTTGATGGACTCGATAACCATGAGGTAAATCTCGTCATCGGTGTCGCTCACGGTGAAGCATCGGGTGTTGGGGCTTTTGTTGCCGATGCTCAGGATGATGGTCGCCCCTAGGCGCGTGTGGGTGCGGTGAATGGCAACGTGCAGCGGGAGATCAAACCCCATGTCGAGGCTCTGCACGCCGCCAGTGCGCACCAGCTCAAGCACACGCTGCTTGTCTTGGGCTTCAAAGCGGCCGTATACACGGCTGGCATGCGGGAGATGAACCGGGTCGCTGCTATTGCTCGGATCGAACGGTCCGTTAGCGATCTCTTCAATGAAGTCGGCCAGCTTAAGGTGAGTTTTCTTGTCGCTTGGAAGGGTCAGCGTGTGACGCTCAGTCCCCAGCTCGACGCTGAATGCGGTCTCAGTTGCGCCCCGTTCTACTTTAAGGCGGAACGCAAGGCACTCGCGCGTGGGAGCGGTTCGTAGGACATGATTGAAGGTCTCGGTCAGATTGACCTGAGCTTTGAGCAACTGCAGGGTGCGGTTGTCGATTCTGTATTTGCTCATGCCGCGTGCCCTCCGCCATTTGGATCAAATGGAGAGGATTGGGGCTTGGCAATAAGCTTTGGTTTGTTGTTGTGAATGATGACCAGGCAGCCGCTGAAGGACTGCAGCTGCTCGATCATCTTCTTGTTACTGACGCACGCCGGATGGACGTGGAGGGTTGCATTGGTTCGCATAGGTTATGCCTCGCTCTGTGGTGTAAGAGTGAGGCGAAAATAACCTAGGTGTTAGATCGGTGCAACAACTTTGGTTTTAGGTGCTTTAATTTCTTGGTAACGGCGCGGCGTTGACGGGTCGAATGGTCGACCACCAGAAGACGCGACCTAACACCTTCATCTGTTGCTCTACGAATTGCTCGAACGTGTAAGTCTCGTCGGGATGTTCCGATTGGTTGTAGCTGATGAGCCTCAGTCCCCCTCCGTCTAGGCGCTCCAAAAACTTTATTCTCAGTGCGCCGTCTTGCTCAATGGCGTAAAGGTGGTCAGCAATAATCCGAGTCATTCCTCGGTCTATACCGACCGTAGCACCATGAAGAATCAGGGGTTCCTGGCTTCGGCCTGTTACGGGGGCGCACAAGGCATTTGCTGGGTCTACGCCACATTGGCGTAGCGTTGCTAGAGAGAAACGAAGAACACGTCCATATTCAGCTTGCACTGCAGTCCTTCCGGCTCCGGCAGAAATCTCGACCTGCTTAAAAAGAGGAATTTCAACCTCGTCGTCATTCAACGGCGTGTTGCTGTCCCACGATGAAACGGGGTCTAGAACGAGAGGCCCGGCAGGTTTCTCCTGGTGGCGCACGATTGATGTGACAGTCGCCGGCATATCACCGTTTTCGAGCCATGGCAGAGACAAATTCAATCCTCTAGCAATAGCGCCTGTTTTACGACTTTCCCTAGTCTGGCCGTCGACAATCTTGAAGATCGTTGCCTGAGAGCACCCCGACAGCTTTGCAACGTCAGTCTGGCTGAGGTTGAGCTGCTCCATGGCGTACTTGAGCCGATCTGCAAGTGTGGGGAGAAGTTCGATAGGTAAGTATTTCATTAGCTGATTCTACAACCGTGGTTGTGACCCGTCTTAGACTATTGGGTGTTGACTGTTCTATTACGAAGGTTGTAGATTGCGAGCCGTGATCAAATACATGGAGAGCTAGATCAATGACTTCCTGCAGTACAGATGCCGATTTGTGTCGAGAGGCCTTGGAAAAGGTCATCACGATTTGCGGCAACAACCAGTCAGAGCTTGCCCGTCGCTGTAACGTTAAGCAGCCCCATGTGTGGAAATGGATCAAGGCAGGTCGCGTTCCTACTGAACGCGTTCATTCGGTTGCGCGTGCGTCAGGCGGCAAGGTACTCCCGCACGAATTGCGCCCCGATTTACCTGATCTTTTCCCAGCACCACAATTTCCAGCAGTTGCTGCGTAAACATTAGAAAAAAGGCGACCCAAGGGTCGCCCAGTTCCTCCCGACACGCACCACCACAGCGCTGTCGGGCCGCGATAGGGGTTGGAGGGCAAACCAAATGCAAAACCCCCCACTCCTATCGCGTTTTCCAAGGCTCGGAAGCTTTGGTGTTGCTGCCTTTTCCACCACAGAGCTGGCAGCTGTTGCGCCTGGGGTGAACAACGGATTGTTCGCCCCGGCACGGTGCCGGTGTTGGTCATAGGGACCTCGCCGGCGTTTGGGCCTATCAAGCCACACGACAAATGTATCACTACTCTCTGTCGTGCGGCACTGGCAACATTCAAGGATTAATGCCATGAGCCGAATCGCTCTAAGTTCTGTAGATCGAGCCCAGCGGGAAGTCCTGCCGCTCGATCTTGCGCTTTACCACGCTGCACGCGACTACCCAGGCGGCGCCGCTGCTATCGCAGCCACCACTGGCCGAAACGCCACGACGTTGCAGCACAAGCTTTCCCCAACCCATCCAAGCCACACCGTGAACATCCAAGAGTTTGGCGAGATCCTGGAACTGACTAAGGATCGCCGCATTCTGGATGCGGTGCATGCGCTGGTCTGCGACACGATCTGGCAGGAACTGGCTGAGGCCTACACCAACGACATGCCCGAGACATTGACGACCGGCATCGCTGAGTATTTCCGGCAGGTGGCGGATCTTGCCGACACCTGGGCCAAGAGCATCGGTGACGGCGTCGTCTCCGATCAAGAGTTGGCAGCGATTCGCCTGCAGGTGTTCAGGGGGATCCAAGGGCTGCTCGGATTATTCAATCGCGCCACCTACGTCAACCAGACGACGCGAGGTGCTGACCATGGCTGACATCGCAGACTTCGCTAATGATCTGGTGCTAGAGCGCGTCGACCAAGCGCTCGCAGCACGTCGCATCGCCGCCAAACCTGCATTGGCGGCGCATTCGTTTCTGTTCTGCGAAGAGTGCGATGAGGCAATTCCGGAGGCGCGCCGTGTGGCGCAGCCTGGCTGCACGCATTGTGTGGATTGCCTTTCCCTCGCGGAATTGAAGGGAGCTCGTCATGCTCGATGAAGTGCTGGCTCAGTTCGCAGACTACGGCCTTGTACCTGCGCAGCCGCTGGTGTTCGGTAAGCTCACTCGTTGCAAGACGGCGCAGGATAAGGGCACCGAAAAGAACGGCTGGTACGTCGCCCATGAACATCGCACCGAGAAAGGCGAGACGCTTATTTTTGGTTCATTCGGCGATTGGCGTTCGGGCGAGACGCAGAAGATCAAGGTCAAGGCTGGTCGGATGTCACCCGAAGAGCGCGAGGTCATGCGCGCCCGTCAGGAAGAAGGCAAGCGTCGCGCTGCAGAGGTGGCAGCTAATGCGGCGCGTCGAGCGGCAAAGCGAGCGGACAGCTTGTTCCAGCGCATGCCGGAGAAAGGTCGTAGTGAGTATCTGGACCGCAAGCAGATTGTCGGTTTCCGGGTACGCTACGCGCCGCGTTCCGGGGCAGTCCTGGTTCCCATGAGCAATGCGCGGGACGATATCGTCGGGCTTCAGGTGATTTACCCGAGCAAACAGGAAGATACCGGTCGGGACAAGTCTTACTGGCCCTACGGGATGTCAAAAGAGGGTGCTTTCCACCTCATCGGTCCGGATGCCGATCCGGGTGATCCAGTGCTGGTATGTGAGGGCTACGCAACAGCCGCCAGCCTGCATATGGCGACTTCGCTGACCGTGGCGGTGGCATTCGACGCGGGTAACCTGCTGGCCGTGTGTAAGGCCATGCGCGAGCGGTTTGCCGGTTGCCCTCTGATCATTTGCAGGGACGATGACTGGAAGACTACGAAGCCAAACGGTGACGCTTGGAACCCCGGTGAAGAGAAGGCGAATAACGCGGCACTGATCGTCGGTGGCCAGGTGGTTGCGCCGATCTTCTCCAGCGAGAGGGAAGTGAAGTGGACCGACTTCAACGATCTGCATGTCGCCGAGGGTTTGGAGGCGGTGCGCCGTCAGGTGCTGGCCGTGGTCAAGCCGCCGGCTGCAGGTGGTTGGAAAGATCTACTAGCTCGCAGCGATAGCGGCGCTCTGATCGCACACATGCAGAACGTTGAATTGATATTGGCCAATGATCCACGTTGGGCTGGGGTCATCAGCTACAGCGCCTTCAGTTCGAAGCTCGTCAAACTGCGTGCGGCGCCATATGGCGGTGGCACGGGTGACTGGGCGGACATCGATGACGTGCGGGTGATGAAGTGGCTCGCGCAGCAGTACAACCTTCGGGTCAAGGCGTCCCATGTGATCGAGGCGGTCAGTGTGGTCGCACATGATCATGCGTTTCATCCGGTGCGGCAGTACCTGCGCAAGCTCGAATGGGATCGCGTGCCTCGTCTGGAAAGCTGGCTCACCGATGTTATGGGTGTGAAGGCCACCGACTACTCGTCCAAGGTTGGCAAGCGCTGGATGTTGTCGGCCGTGGCGCGAGTGATGAAGCCTGGCTGCAAGGCTGACTCGGTGATGATCCTTGAGGGTGCGCAGGGCGCTGGTAAGTCGACGGCGATGAGCATTCTCGGCGGCGAGTGGTTCATGGATACGCCGTTCGCCCTAGGCGACAAAGACGGCTTTCAGGCGATCCGGGGCAAGTGGATTGTCGAGCTGGGCGAGCTGGACAGCTTCAACAAGGCCGAGAGTACCAAGGCCAAGCAGTTTTTTTCGGCGTCCACCGACACTTACCGCGAGAGCTACGGCCGCAGAACAATGGACGTGCCACGCCAGTGTGTTTTCGTGGGTACCACGAACCAAGACGAGTACCTTAAGGATGCAACCGGTAACCGTCGTTACTGGCCGGTTGCGTGTACCAAAGTCGATCTGGAGTTGTTGAGATCGATCCGCGATCAGCTCTGGGCCGAGGCGGTGTTCTGCTATGACGCGGGTGACCTCTGGTGGGTGACGCTGGATGAGGCGGCATTGTTCGCGGAAGAGCAGGACGAGCGATTCGTAGTGGATGAATGGGAAACACCCATCTTGACCTGGTTGGAAGAGTCACAGATTGGTGAGACCACTACCGGCAGCGAGGTGCTGACGCAGGCTCTCAAGCTCGACCCTGGACATTGGGGTAAGCCAGAGCAGATGCGTGTCGGTGCCATCCTTCATCGGTTGGGCTGGAGACGTTACAGGCTCGGTGCGATGACCAAGAGTCGGCAGCGGTTGTGGGGCTACAAGAAGCCAGCGGACTGGGGGAAGGCGCCTGAATTGGAAGTAGACGTTGCCGAGGAGCTTTGTTTCGATGATTAAGGAGATCGATTCGTTGCTTCAATTATGGGCTCGGGAGTTGCACTCCGACCATTCGAAAGGCGGTCTGGCCGGTGGAAACATGGTCGCGATGATGATGGAGAGTAACGGCCAGTTAATCCGCGGGCGGCGTGCATTCCGTGCGCCGTTAGAGAGCTCGTTGGATATCGAGCTTATCGTGAACAAGCATCTCGCGCCCGAGCTGGTGACGGTTGTGCGGGAGCACTACTGCACCCTCGATGTTGACATGCGTTTGCGTTATGCGCACTGCGGCTGCGGGCGTGACACTTATTATCAGCGTCTTCATGAAGCGCATTTGGTTATCTGGGGTGTGTTGATGGGGGTGGCGGCTTGACCCCAGGCATGGCTCCGGCAGTTGCTGTCCCACCGGCCCGCCTTGTCCCACTATGTTTTGGCGTAGTGGGACAGGTGCGGGCCTTGTCTTTGCTGGGCTGTCCCACCGTCCCACCTTCCAACGTCACCCGCCCGCATATGCGTAGCAGACACAATGCACGCGCGCTTCACGCGCAAGCGTGTTTATAAATTTCTCTCTTTACACGAGAAAATAGATAAATAAGTAGGACGGTGGGGCTAAGCCCCGAATCTAGGCGCTCTCAGGCGTCCCACCTCAATACTAAAAGGTGGGACAGATGGGACGCCGCCGAAACAACAGAATGCCGTGGTGAGTTATTCGCTTACATTCGCTAGACGTTCACCCCACATTGACCACTTATTCACCGGGTGGCATTAAACCGGGGTTGCTGCCACCGGAATCGACCTGTAAAAAGTAGTCATCTTCGATAGGTGCGACCGCAGAGAGCGGCACGTACCAACCACCAAACCCGGCCATTGCGCCGGGTTTTTGCGTTTAGGGGTTGGCGATGACAAGCGAGCAACAAGCACTGGCAGAAATGCCGATCTGGTTAGTGATCGTCCTGGCTCTGGTCGGTGGCGTATCGGGAGAGATGTGGCGGGCCGACAAGGACGGGGCGCGGGGCTGGGCATTGTTGCGCAGGCTGGCACTTCGGTCCGGTGCCTGCATTGTCTGCGGGGTGTCGGCGATGATGCTGATGATCGCCGCCGGGATGACTCTTTGGACTGCGGGCGCCTTGGGGTGCCTGACGGCGATGGCGGGTGCGGATGTTGCCATTGGATTGTACGAACGATGGGCTGCCAAACGGCTTGGTGTGTGCGATGTTCCGCCGAATGGTGGCGGGGCAGCCTGAAACCGCCGGGGACCCTGGGGTTATTCGGAGGGTACGGGGTCGGTAACCCGCGGGACTGTGTTAGCGGGCGGTTCACCAGCTTAGTGAACTGAGGTGAACTGGGGGTGAACAGGTGAACTCGCGGGGTGAACTGGAGAAATTAACCATGACAATCATCAGCAAAACGGAGTTTGCGGCCCGGCGCGGGTGGGCCAAATCCTATGTTTCCAAATTGGCCAGCCAGGATCGGCTGGTGCTTACCGAAAACGGCAAGATTGATCTTGAGGCTACTGAGGCGCTGCTCGATAAGACCAGCGACCCAAGCAAGGCTGCAGTCGCCGAACGTCACCAGCAAGAGCGGATTCAGCGTGACGTTTACAGTCAACTGTCCCCACTGACTGAGCCGACTTCCACGGCTGCGCCGCCGCAACTCATACCAGTCGATGGCAAACACCCTGACTACCAGAAGTCCCGCGCGCTGCGCGAACACAACATGGCCAAACTGGCCGAGATCGAACTGGGCAAAGCGCAAGGCTCATTGGTGTCCCGGGAGGCAGTAGAGACCGGTGCCTATGACGCGGGTCGTTTGTTGCGTGACCAGCTGTTTGGACCGCTGCCGCAACTGTCCTATGACTTGGCGGCGATGACGGATCCCTGGCAAATCGAAAAACACCTGACGGCAACAATTCGTCGGACGCTGGAAGAAGCTGAGCGCCTCTCTTCAGCGGATCTTGAACACGCCCTGATAGCGGATTAAACCCATGCACACGGAATTTTCTGACGGTGCAAAGGTGTACCGTGAGAATTACTTCCGTGGACTGCGTCCTGATCCCGATCTCTGGATCGATGAATGGGCCGACGAGTACATGCGAATCCCGCGAGACACCGGCGCCCCAGAGCCAGGCCAGTACCGCACCTCGCGGACACCTTATGCTCGCGAACCGATGCGCTGCTTGTCGCCGGCTCACCCTTGCAGGCGCGTGGTCACCATGGTGGCCTCGCAGTTGATGAAAACCCAGATCGCCCTCAACTGGATGGGTGGCCTGATCCACATGGCGCCTTCAAACATCCTGGCTTTGCTGCCCAGCCTTGGATTGTCCAAGCGGGTTTCGGGGCGGATCAGCAAAACCATCAAGGCCACACCGGTGCTGCGTGAGCGCGTGGCCACCAGCCGCTCACGGGATGCCCGCAATACGATGGACACCAAGGAATTTGAAGGTGGTTCGCTGTACGTGACCACCGCCGGTTCTGCGGCCAACCTCTCGGAGCTGTCGGCACGTTACATCTATGGCGACGAAGTCGACCGCTGGGAAAACGATGTCGGTCAGGAGGGGGATCCCATCAGGCTGGCCGAAACGCGGGCGACCAACTTCGGGCGCAATGCCAAGATCTATTTTTCCAGCTCGCCGACGATCAAGGGTGCCTCGCGGATCGCCGATCTGTTCGAGTCCAGCGACCAGCGTCACTATTATGTGCCGTGCCCCACCTGCGGCCATATGCAGGTGTTGGAGTGGGAGCGGCTGCACTACAGCGCGGACTTCGCCACCGTGCATTACGAGTGCGCCGCTCCTGAATGCGACGTGCTGATCGAGGAGCACCACAAAAGCGATATGCTCGCCCGAGGTGAGTGGCGCGCGCATGGTCGTGGCGATGGCAAGACCGTGGGGTTTCATCTCAGCGCCCTGTATTCGCCGACCGGCTGGATGGATTGGTCCTCGCTCGCCGTCGAGTTCGAGGATGCGAAAAAAGCCCAGTCACAAGGTGATACCAGCCTGATGCAGGTGTTCTACAACACCCGTCTGGCGAAGGTTTGGGACAGCGCGCTTGAACAGACCAAGGCGGAAGTGCTGATCGCTCGGGCGCGGCTGGAGACCTACACCCTCGGCGCGATGCCGGCCGGTGTGCTGATGCTGACCGGCGCCGTCGACGTCCAGGCCAACCGCCTGGAACTGATGGTGATGGGCTTCGGCGTGGGCATGGAGCGCTGGGTGGTCGATCACCAGATCATCTGGGGCGATCCGGCAGACGAGCGCACCTGGGCTGTACTGGACGAGAAACTCAAGGCCCGTTACCGGCATCCCTGTGGTGTCGGTCTGGCGATTCTCGCCGTGGGTGTCGACTCCGGCGGTCATCACACCGATGAGGTCTACCAGTTCTGCCGCGTTCGCCGCTGGCGCAACATCTTCGCCATCAAGGGCGCGAGCAAGCCGGGCCGACCGGTGATTGCACAGCGCCCGTCGATGGTTGACGTGACGTGGAAAGGCCAGACCGAACGCAACGGCGCAGAGCTGTGGTTCGTCGGTACTGACACCGCCAAAGATTGGATCTACAACCGCTATCCATTCCCAGACGGGCCGGGATCGCTGCACTTTGCTAACGACCTGCCGGACGAGTTCTTCGCCCAGTGCGTCGCCGAACGCAAAGTCGTGCGCTACGTGCGGGGCCACAAGCGCATCGAATGGGTGAAGGGCAAGGCCGAGCGCAACGAAGCGCTCGACCTGATGGTGTACTGCCTTGCGATGGCGCATTACCTCGGCATCAACCGTTACCAGGAGCACGATTGGGACAGGGTGCGACAAGCCCTGGCCCAGTCCGGCTTGTTCGATGATGCCTTGAGCATCAAGCCTGTTCAGGGCGAGCGACTTGATGCTGAGCAAACATCGGCGCCCGCTGCTATACGCCAAGCCCAACCCGCACCACCACCCGCTGCACCGGTTACACAATCGCGACCGGCAGCACCCCCTCAACGCCGCAGCTCTGCCAGCGGCTATCTAAAGAGACGCTGATATGTCCTTTACAAAAAAGCACCTCGACGCGGTTGAGGCGGCCATTGCTCGCGGTGAGAAAACTGTGCGCTACACCGACCGCACCGTGGAATACCGCACGGTCGATGAACTGCTCAAGGCGCGTGAAGAAATACGCTCGTCACTTGCCAGTGCCGCCGGGCCACGCTCACGTGTGGTCCGGCTGTACCACGCAGGGAAGGGGGTCTGATGGCCCGACACTTCCCAACGTTGACCCGTAACGGATTTGTCCTGCCGTCCAACATCAAGGCCAGTTACGAAGGCGCTGGAGAAGGGCGACGCTCCACTGGCTGGGACGCTCCCGACAACGGGATCAACAGCATCAACACTCCCGCCCTGCGCAATCTGCGGTCGCGCTCGCGGGCGGCGGTTCGCAATGACCCGTATGCCTTCAACGTCATCGACAAGCGCGTCAGCAACCTGATCGGCACGGGCATCACCCCTCGCCCCACAACCGACGATGATGCTTTGCGCAAGCTTCTGCAGGAGCTGTGGGGGGATTGGGTCGATGAGTCGGACGCGGATGATCGCACCGACTTCTACGGCCAGCAGGCGCTGGTAGCACGCACGGTTGAAACCTCGGGCGAGTGCTTCGTACGGTTGCGTCCGCGCGGGCTTGATGAAGGCCTGGCCGTTCCGCTGCAGCTGCAGATCCTCGCACCGGAGTTCGTGCCGCACGACAAATTCGAGACCACCAAAAACGGCAACGTCATCCGCGCTGGCATCGAGTTCACTCCCGGCGGCAAGCGGGTGGCGTACTGGATGTACCTTTCGCATCCGCGCGATGCAGCCTCGCTGAACGCCGGCTACAACCAGCTGGTCCGCGTGCCGGCGACTCAGGTGCTGCACATCTTCGAACCGGTGGAGCCTGGCCAGTTGCGCGGTGTGCCGCGATTGTCGCCGGTGCTCAAACGCCTGCGCAGTCTGGACAACTACGACGACGCGGTGCTGTTCCGTCAGGAAGTGGCCAACCTGTTTGCCGGTTTCATCAAGCGTCCGGCGCCGGACTCGGGACCACTTCCCAGAGATCCGGTGACCGGTCAGCCGCTCGATCTGGATCGCGATGGCTTCACCCCGATGGTCGCTCTCGAACCCGGCACCATGCAGGAACTGGGGGCAGGTGAGGAGGTTGAGTTCTCCAAACCACCAGACGCCGGCAACAACTATCCAGACTTCATGCGGCAACAACTGATGGCTGCTGCAGCGGGGTCGGGCACGCCTTACGAGATCCTCACCGGCGACATGCGCGGCATCAACGACCGAGCACTGCGGGTGGTGCTCAACGAGTTTCGGCGCCGCCTGGAACAACTGCAATTCAGCGTGTACGTGCATCAACTTTGCCGCCCTGTACGGGCTGCGTGGATGGATATGGCGGTGCTGTCTGGTGCCCTGGTGCTGGACGATTACGCACAGAAACGCCGCCAGTACCTGCGTACCCGTTGGGTGCCACAAGGCTGGGCCTACATCCAGCCAGTACAGGACGTGCAGGCACGCCGGATGGAGGTACAGGCCGGGTTTTCCTCTCGCAGCGAGATGGTGCTGCGCACCGGTTACGACGCTGAAACGGTCGATCTTGAAAACGCCGCCGATCTGGCACGGGCCACAAAGCTGGGCCTCAACTACAACACCCTTGATGCCGTCGAAGACAACGACGACAAGGAGCAACCATGAGCAAACAAGCGCGACCGCGCATTTACAACCGCGCAGGCAAACGCGTCGAAGTTCAGGACAAGACCTGGTATGCCCTGCAGGCCAGCGGAGAGGCCACCGAGCGAGTGATCGAGGTTTTTGTTTACGGCGAGATTGGCACATGGGGCATCACCGCCAATCAGTTCGTGCAGGATCTACGAGCCATGGACGACGGTGTGTCGCCGGTGATCGCCGCGTTCAACAGTATCGGCGGTGACCTGTTCGATGGGCTGGCCATGCACAACGCGCTGTCGCGGCTGGGCGAACGCTGCACCGGTCGGATCGACGCGTTGGCAGCGAGTGCGGCCAGCGTGGCAGTGTGCGGTGCACACCGCGTAGTAATCGCGGCGAACGCCATGTTGATGATTCATAACCCCTACACCTATGCAGGCGGGGACGCTGAGGACTTCCGCCGGGTCGCTGATGTATTGGATCAAACCTTGGAGGCGATCCTCGCGGCGTATAAGGCCAAGGCGCCGGACATCGATGACGCCGAGCTGCGGCGAATGGTTGATGCTGAAACCTGGCTGACTGCTAACGAAGCGGTGGCGCTTGGTCTTGCAGACGAAGTCGGCGACGGCATCAAGGTCAAAGCATGCCTCGGACAGGGAGCGGTGCTGCAACGATACCAGCACGCTCCGGCTGAGTTGGTGGCACAGCTCGACGAACCACCTGAACTGGATCCTGAACTGGAAACTGTGGAGCCGCCTCTGGTGCCGCCCGTAGTCGACTCTGCCAAGTTGGCATTGATGATCACTCAGCGCTGCACGGCGGCGGGCATCAGCAACCTGATCGAGCCGCTGCTCAAGTCCACCCAGCTTGAAAGCGAGGAAATCGTTCTCGCCGGCCTGGCACGTGCCAAGGCGGTGAACGACCTCTGCGTGGCCGCGCGGCTGCCGGAATTCAGCGCCGAGTATGTCGCGGCAGGTCTGGACGAGGCGGCGGTGCGGGCGCGTCTGTTCGACAAGATTGTCACCAGCGGTAAGGGCTTCGAAATCGACAACAGTCTGCCGCTGGCAGATGACCCGGCGCCCAAGGTGCTGGCCAAACAACCTGACCCCAACTCGATTTGGGCTGCTCGCCAAGCAGCCCAAACAGGAACCGCGCGCGGCGCGAAAGGAGCATGAGCATGACCATCAAACAGGAACCGATGCACGCAGGTGAATTCCTGCTGTCCGAAGGCGCCGGCACCATTTCGCGTGAAGCGATCAACGTCGCGGCCGGTCCAGCGTTGTGGCCGGGACAAATCCTCGGGCTGGTGACAGCCTCCGGTGAATTCGCACCCTACGAACCGACTGCTGAGGACGGCACTGAAAACGCTGTCGCCATTCTTTACGGCCCACTGGGCGAATCCGATGTGGTGCGTCGCGGTCGCGCCGTGGTGCGGTTGGCCGAGGTCAGTGAAGCGCATTTGACCGGCCTCGATCTGGCCGCCGAGAAAGCACTCGCCGCGCATTTCGTGATCGTCCGCTAAGTCGATCCTTCTTTTGTATGCATCCCGCCGCGTGCGGGATTTTTCGTTTCTGGAGAGTACCCATGGCCGATATCGCCATTTTTGAAGACGAAGCGTTTACCGTTACCTCGCTGACCGCTGCACTCAATGATCAACCCTACCTGCCGGGCCGCATCAGCGCCTTGGGCCTGTTCCGCGAGGAAGGCATTACCACCCTGACCGTACAGATTGAAAAGGACGGTGACACCCTGGCACTGGTGCCGGCCGGTGAGCGCGGTGGTTCTGGCCTGGTGGTTGCTGCGAGCAAGCGCAACCTTATCCCGTTCAACACCGTGCACCTGCCTGAGCGCTTCACGATCAAGGCGGATGAGATCCAAGGCATCCGCGCCTTCGGCACTCGCACCGAGCTGCAGGCGGTTCAGGATGTGGTCAATGCGCGTCTGGCTAAGGCGCGTCGACAGTTGGACGCCACGCATGAGTTCCAGCGCATGGGCGCACTCAACGGCCAGATCCTCGACGCCGATGGCCAGACCGTACTGCTGGATCTCTATGAGCGCTTCGGTGTGCAGCGTCAGAAGATGTCCATGGGGCTGACTAAGGCCGATACCGAGCTGCGGGTCATGTGCGGTGAGGCGCTGGACATGCAGGAGGATGCGCTGGGCAGCGTGACCAGTACCGGTTCGCGCGCTTTCTGCGGCAAGAACTTCTGGAACAAGCTGATTGTTCACAAGTCGGTTAAAGAGACCTACCTCAACAGTCAGCAAGCGGCAGCGCTGCGTGGCGACGCCCGGGAAAGCTTCGAGTTCGGCGGCATCATCTGGGAGCGTTACCGTGGCAAGGTCGCCGGCGTGTCTTTTGTCCATGACGACAAGGCGCTGCTGGTTCCGGAAGGCGTGCCAGATCTGTACATCTCGGTGTTTGCACCGGCCGACTACATGGAAACGGTCAACACTCAAGGCATCCCGTACTACAGCATGATCGAGCCGCTGCCCTTCAACAAAGGTATGGCCGGTGAGGCTCAGTCCAACCCGTTGCACCTGTGCACTCGACCGCGCGCCCAGATCCTGCTGGAACTCTGACCATGGGCTTCCGCGAACTGATCGCCGAGGTTGACGCGGTGGTGTTCGAAACGCTCGGCGACACCGCACGGATCGAGGGTCGCGAAGAGCCAGTGCTCGGCATGTTTGCCGCGCCCTGGCTGCAACCCAAGTTCGGCAAGCTCAATACCGGGTTGCGCGAGCCTCGCTTCGAGATCCGCGTCAGCGATTCGCAAGGTCTGGAACAGGGCATGCTGGTCAGCGTTGACCTGCCTGCCTTGGATGGCGGCGGTGACTACGACCTGATCCAGCTCGAACCGAGCGGTGACGGGCTGGTCGCCCTGATTCTGAGGTTGCGGCCGTGAGCGTCGGCAGCTATTTCAAACCCTCGGCCGGGGGCGGGATGATCTCTATCCAGTCCTCGGCCGCAGATTTTCAGGCGTTCCAGGACTTTGCCAAGGTGGTGCCGAAAGCGGCCGCTGCGGCGCATCGACGCGCAATCAACAAGACGTTGGGCTGGTTGCGCACGCACATTGCCCGAGCCGTCAGCCGGTCAGAGCGCATTGCTGTTGCAGCGGTGCGTCAGCGGTTGCGCAGCTATCCGGTTTCCGGCGGTGCCGCGAGCGGCAAACTGTGGTTCGGTTTGAACGCCATCGAATCCAGCCGGATCGGCCGGGCGCGGCAAAGCGGCAGCGGTGTGTCAGTAGCGGGACGGCGTTACCAAGGCGCCTTTCTCAAGAAGGTCTACGGCAACAAACCAGACATCTGGATTCGTACAGCCAGCAAGCACTTCAACGCAGATGACTATCCCGACAGCACGGTGTCACCTGGTCGCGGGCCGAGTTCGGGTTGGGTCGCCGAAAACGGTAGTCGTTTCCCGCTGGCCAAGGCCAAGGTGTCGCTGGAGCAAGCCCGGCCGCATTTCGACAGCTGGGTCAAAAAGGCAGATGAGCGTCTGCTGGAGATTCTCAAGCAGGAACTCAACTTTGAGCTGCAGAAGTACCTTAAGAGGATCGGCAATGTCTGAAGAACCGTTCAGCCTGGACCAGCTTTATCGGGCGGTAGAACAGCATCTGCGTACCCACTTGCCTGGCGTACAGGCCGTCACGGCCTGGCCAGACATTAAGGATCGCGTGTTGCTGCCAGCGGTGTTTCTGGAGGTGGCCGAGATCGAGCCGGGTACCGATATCGGCACCGGCGAAACCTCGCTGGTCTGCAAGTTCGAGGCTCGGATCATTGTTGACCCGATCAAGGCGCACCATCATCAACAGGCTGTGCAATTGGCGACGCAGTTGGCGGTGTTGCTGCGTTCGCAGACGTGGGGGTTGACAGTTGAACCCGCCGAGTTTGTGCAATCGCTGCAGGACTGGACCCAGCCGCACTTGGATGGATACACCGTGTGGCTTGTTGAGTGGACTCAGCAGGTTTATCTCGGCGTTGAGGAATGGCCATGGCGGGACGAACCGCCGGGGTCGTTGGTGTTTGAAGTCGATCCGGGTGACGGGCAATTCAGGCCGGAGGATCTGCCGTGAGTTACGCAAGCGCGCAGCATGACCGCATGATCGCGGGTGCGGTAAAGGCTTGCTACGTGGTCGCGGTGGATCTGTCCGCTTCGCCGCCGGTATGTCGCGTGTCGGATGGCAGTGAATGGGTCAGCGCCTGGGTGCGGTGGCACAGCATCGCCGCCGGCAAGGCCAGGCACTGGCGGGCGCCGTCTTTGGGCGAGCAGGGCAGTTTGATCAGTCCCAGCGGTGACGTGTCACAAGGCACGTTTGTCCCGGGCTTGTATGGCAATGCCGGACCGCCGCCAGATAATCGCGACCATGTCGAGGTCTGGCGTTTTGATGATGGCGGCTCGCTGGTCTACGACTGGCAGGCCAAGAGCTACAGCATCACACTCCCGAGCGGTAAGGTCACCATCAAAGTGGCCAGCACGGAAGCGGTTGTAACCGATAGCGCCGTGAGCGTCACCACCGGCAACATCAACCTGAAAGCGGCGGTGATGATCGACGGTGCGTTGCACGTCACCAAGGGCATCACCAGCGCCGGCGCAATCATTGACGCCACTGGCAACAGTAATCACCACACGCATTAACTCATTCACGACAGCCCGCCAGTGCGGGCTTTTTCATGCCTGGAGAAACACATGGCCAAGATCGATACGACCTCAACCGAGGTACAAGCGTCCTCGGAACCGGCATTGTCATCCTCAACTTACTCATCGCCTGAGTCCTTGAAATTCCGCGACAAGCTCTACACGTCGCGACTGTTGATCGTACCCGGTACTGACCGTTCCTATCCGGTCGAGAAGGCGGCGGTCGTGGTGCCGGTCTCCGACATCGAAGCGGTCAAGTTCCTGAAAGCCAGCGAAGAATACGAGCCGTACAAGGAGTGACATCGATGATCGGAATGGATCGCCAGACCGGCCTACCCATATCCGGCATCGAGCACCTGCGGCAATCCATTGCCGACATATTGAGCACGCCGCTGGGCAGTCGCCGGCACCGCATGGAGTACGGCAGCAAGCTGCGCCGGTTTGTCGATTTGCCCGTTAACGAGGGCTGGAAAAGCGCCGTACAGGCTGAGGTCGCCCGCGCCTTGGGGCGCTGGGAGCCACGTTTGAAGCTAGACCAGGTGCGTGTCCTTTCCGTCATTGGCGGGCAAATCAATTTGCAAATCGTCGGGAAGTACCTGGGCGACGGCGTCACGTTGGAGGTGGCTGCATGAGTACCGTTGATCTGTCGTCGCTGCCGGCGCCGACCGTGTTGGAGCCTCTGGACTTCGAAGAGGTCTATCAGGACGGTTTAGGCGTCTTTCGTGGGTACATGGGTGGCAACTGGACGGCCGCGCTGGAAAGCGATCCCGTGGTCAAAGTGCTTGAGGTTGGGGCTTACAACAAGGTCGGCAACCGCGCCCGGGTCAATGACGCCGGCAAGGCGCTATTGCTGGCGCATGCCATTCGCGGCGACCTCGATCACTTGGGGGCCAACGTCAATCTGCAGCGCCTGGTCATTCAGGCCGAGGATCTGCTGGCAGTGCCGCCGGTGCCCAAGGTCATGGAAGACGACGACCCGTTTCGAGAGCGCATCCAGTTGGCCTATGAGGGTTTGACCACAGCCGGCCCACGTAACAGCTACATCCTGCATGCGCGTAACGCTTCTGGACTGGTGGCAGACGCCACGGCCGAAAGCCCGGCGCCTTGCTACGTTACGGTCACGGTGCTGGGGTTTGATGGGGAGGGTGAAGCGCCGCCGGAGCTGCTGGCGACGGTGGCCGCTGCGCTGAATGACGATGATGTGCGTCCGGTCGGTGATCGTGTGACCGTGCAGAGCGCGCACGTGATCCGCTACGAGATTGACGCCATCTTGCACATGGCTGGCGCCGGCCCCGAAGCAGATGCCAGTTTGGCCGAGGCGAAAAGTCGCTTGGCAGCCTGGATCAATCCACGCAAGCGGCTGGGCGTCGAAGTCGCCCGCTCCGCTGTTGACGCTCAGTTGCACGTTGCCGGAGTTGCCCGGGTTGAGTTGGTCGGGTGGCAGGATCTGGCCCCGACCAAGGCGCAGGCGGCGTTCTGTACGCGCTACAACGTGAGGCTGGCGGGCTGATATGAAAAGTCTACTGCCGCTCAACAGCACGCAACTGGAACGGGCCATGGAGGCCGCGTTTTTCGAAAAGACGATTGTCCCTCTGCGCGACCTCTACAACCCCGACACCTGCCCGGTGCACCTGCTGCCGCATCTGGCGTGGGCGTGGTCGGTCGATCGCTGGGACTACCGATGGTCTGAGGCGACCAAGCGCGCGGCCATCAAGGCGTCTTTCTACATTCACAAACACAAGGGCACCATCGGCGCGCTGCGCCGTGTGGTCGAGCCGCTGGGCTATCTGATCGAGATTGTCGAGTGGTTCAAGACCGTGCCCGAGGGCGTGCCGGGCACCTTCGCGCTGAAGGTCGGGGTGCTGGATACCGGCATCACCGAAGAGATGTATCAGGAGCTAGAGCGCCTGATTGATGACGCCAAGCCTGTCACGCGGCAACTGACCGGGCTGGCGATCAGCCTGGAAACCCAAGGCAATTTAAACATCGCCGTATCCCTTTACGAGGGCGACGAAATCGACGTTTACCCACCCGTCATGCGTGACATCGAGGTCACCGGCAGCTTTGGCGTGGTCGGACGCGAACACACCATAGACACCCTGGACGTTTATTATGATTGATGCGAATTCGCAGTTTTTCGCCATCCTCACGAACGTGGGGATGGCCAAGCAGGCGAACGCCGACGCGCTCGGCGTTGCCTGGAAACTTACGGAAATGGGCATTGGAGATGCCAATCCGACCGGAGTGGAAAAGCCGCCCGATCCGATACCCTCGCCTACGCAGACCAAGTTGCTCAACGAGTGGCGGCGAAAGCCGCTCAACCAACTGAAGATCGACCCGGTTAACCCGGCCGTGATCATCGCCGAGCAGATCATTCCCGCCGATGAGGGTGGTAAGTGGATCCGCGAAATCGGCCTCTACGATGCGGACGGCGATCTGGTGGCGGTGGCCAACTGCGCGCCGAGCTTCAAGCCGCTGCTGTCGCAAGGCTCGGGCCGCACGCAGATCGTGCGGATGAACTTCATTGTCACCAGCACCGGCAACATTCAGCTCAAGATTGATCCGGCGATTGTGCTGGCCTCGCGGGCCTACGTCGACGCGGCGATTCTGGAAGTGCTGCCGAAGAACAAAAAAACCGGCGAATATACGCGGGTCAAGGTCAATGATCGTGGTGTGGTGGTGTCCGGCGACAACCCGGACACGCTGGCCAAGATGGGCATCAAGGACAGTTACACCAAAACCGAGATCGAGGCGATGATTGCCCAGGCTTCGGCGTTGCCGGTGGGTGCAACGGTTGCATTTCCGTTGGATAAGGTGGCGCCCGGGTTTCTGGAGCTGGATGGTAGCGTCAAGAGCATTGCTGTCTATCCAGATCTGTCGGCGTTTCTTGGTGCGGCGTTCAACAAGGGTGACGAGGGCGCTGGCAATTTCCGCTTGCCGGAATCACGCGGCGAGTTCTTGCGTGGCTGGGATCATGGTCGTGGCGTGGATGCGGGGCGAGCAGTTGGGAGTTGGCAAAAAGCAACGCTGACGGCAACGGATGTTGTAACCCCTGCGGGCTTGGGGATTCAGTCCGCTGCTGCTGGATGGAAGCATAACGCGGATGGTTCGGGCACTGGCCATCCGTTTGTTGGTGGTGATGTTGTTAGTGCAGCGCAGTATGTTGGCGCCGGAGTCTCTGTTATCGATCCTGCGTCCTCATCAGCGGCGGTTTACCTGACGGATGACAGTCAATACGCGCGTGGTGCTCTTGTTGGGTCTCGTCCGCGCAACTTGTCAGTGATCTGGTGTATCAAGGCCTGGAACGCGCCCATCAATCAGGGAAATATCGACATCGCCGCACTTGCGGCTTTGGCGACGCAGGCCACTGAAATCAAGCTCGGCACGGCCAAGATCGCCACGCAGGCGCTGACGGATGCCGGCGTCGATGACGCCACAATGGTTACGCCCAAAAAACTGCGTGCTGGCTTCTTGTCGAGCTTTACGGCTAACGGCTATTTGGCGCTCCCGTCGTGGTTGGGGGGGCTTGTTATTCAGTGGGGCAGCCTAAGCGTTATCGGTACTGCGACTGTTCCGCTTCCCATGGCTTGGCCCGCCGGAAAATGCTTTGGCGTGTGGGGTACGGGGCAGACGGGTGTTGATGGCGCCTCTGGCGGTTCTGCATGGGTTGAGTCGGCTGTGGTGAGTAATTCGCAGATATTTTTAAAGGTTGTCACGTCGAGTTCGTCGGGGAACGTCCAGGGGAATCGGGGTGTTTCTTGGCTGGCCATCGGCAAATAAAGGAGTTGGCATGCGCTATTACAGTCCGACCACGGGTAGTACCTACCTAAAGGGGGTTCACGCGATGATCCCCGACGATGCGATCCCTATTTCTGAGGAGTGCTATTTATCGGTGATTGCTTGCCGAGTGGATGGGAAGGTTCGCAGTCATGACGCTGAGGGGCTGCCGATCTTGATTGATCCGCCGGCGCCCAGCGCTGAGGTTCTTGAGGGGATCGAAAGGGGCTGGCGCGACGATCAGTTGGTGCAAACTGACAACCTGGTGATCCGTCACCGTGACGAGCTTGAGGACGGCAGCTTAACAACCCTTAGCGCTGAGCAGTACGCCCAACTGCAAGCGTTCCGCCGAGCGCTTCGAAACTGGCCGGAAGGTGACGAGTTCCCGCTTGTCGATCACCGTCCGGTGGTACCTCCTTGGTTGGCCGCTCAACCTCAATAAACGCCTCGCACTGACGGGGCGTTTTCTTTTCCGTTACGCGTAACACAACACCTTCACAGCCTCGCTCATGCGGGGCTTTTTCGTTTCTGGAGACTGACCCTTATGAGTATTTTCCACGGTGTGACGACCACGTCGGTCGACACTGGCGCCCGCACCATCTCGCTGCCGTCGTCATCGATCATCGGTCTGTGTGACACCTTCACCCCGGGCGTTCTCGGCGGCGGCACGGCCAAAGCCGGCGAACTGAAGTTGATCACCACCGAGCGCGAAGCCATTGCCGCCTTCGGCGCCGATTCGGCAATCACCAGGGCCTGTCAGGCGATCTACGTCAAGGCCAAGGCGGTGATCGTCGCCATCGGCGTGCCCAAGCTGGAAGACGCGGCGCTGCAAACCTCGGCGATCATCGGCGGCGAACTGGTCTCGGGTCAGCGTACCGGCCTGCAGGCGCTGCTCGACGGTAAAAGCCTGTTCAACGCACAGCCGCGGTTGTTGATCGCGCCGGGTCACACCGCGACTCAGGCGGTGGCCACGGCGCTCGATAGCGTGGCGCAGAAACTGCGCGCCATCGGCATCATCGACGGCCCGGGCACCACCGATGAGGCCGCCATGGCCTACGCCGATAACTTCGGCAGTCGCAACCTGTTCATGGTCGACCCGGGCGTCAAGTATTGGGACACCCTCACCAGCAAGACTGTCGACGCGCCCGGTTCGGCTTGGGCAGCGGGGCTGTTCGCGTGGACGGATGCGGAATACGGCTTCTGGGCTTCGCCATCGAACAAGGAGTTGACCGGCATCACCGGGACCGGTCGCGCGGTCGAGTACCTGGACGGCGACGAGACCTGCCGGGCCAACCTGCTCAACAACGCCAATATCACCACGATCATTCGCGACGACGGTTACCGCCTGTGGGGTAATCGCACGCTGTCGAGCGATCCGAAGTGGGCGTTCGTTACCCGCGTTCGCACGCTGTTCATCCTCATGGACGCGGTGCAGGCGGGGCACAAGTGGGCGGTCGACCGCTCGATCACCAAGACCTACGTGACCGATGTCACCAACGGCCTGGATGCATTCATGCGCGACCTGAAAGCACAGGGCGCAATCATCAACTTTGAAGTGTTCGCCGACACCGAACTGAACACGGCCAGTCAGATCGCCCAGGGCAAGGTGTATTGGCGCATCCGTTTCACCGATGTGCCGCCGGCAGAAAACCCGAATTTCCTTTTCGAAGTCACCGATCAGTGGATGACCGAAGTGCTTGAAGCAGCCTAAGGGGGCGTAACCAATGATTCCTCAGACTTTGTACAACACCAACCTGTTCGTCGACGGCGTGAACTTCTCCGGCGACGTCCCCAGCCTGACGCTGCCCAAGCTGACCACCAAGACCGACGAATACCGTGGCGGCGGCATGGCCGGTCCTATCGAGATGGATCAGGGGCTTGAGAAAATGGAAGCCTCGTTTGTCACCAAGGGCGTGCGCCGCGAGTCGCTCAAATACTTCGGCCTGGCTGACGGCACCGCGTTCAACGCGACGTTCCGAGGTGCTTTTAAGGGCCAAAAGGGCGCGGTGACAGCGGTCGTTGCCACCCTGCGCGGTCGCCTCAAAGAGGTCGATCTCGGTGACTGGAAAGCCGGTGATGCTGCCGAGATCAAACACGCCGTTGCGGTCACCTACTACAAGCTCGAAATCGACGGGCGCCTGATGTACGAGATCGACATGGTTGCCGGCATTCAGGTGATCGACGGCAAAGACCAACTGCTCGAAGTGCGCCAGGCACTCGGCCTGTAAGGAATAGATTCAGATGACTCAAGCAATCGCTAAAAACCTGCCGGCCTGGCTGTCGCTCAGTTCAGTCGGTGCCGTCGTAACGCTGACCCGCCCAAGCCAAGCCAATAGCATCGACGTCGAGACGTTGAACCTGCGCAACCCGACCGTGCGTGAAGTGCGCGCGGCTGATCGTGCTGCCAACGGCGACGACGAACAGCGCGAACTGATGTTGTTCGCAGGTCTCGCCGAAGTCGGACTGAAGGATCTGGAAGGCCTCAAGCTGACGGATTATCGCCGCGTACAAACGGCGTATTCGCACCTGGTACCGAAAACCGATTATTCGGACGCGATGCCGGCGTGGTTGTCGCTGACCACCGATCAGGTGCTGGTAACGCTGTCGTGCCCGAGCGAGATCAACGGCGTGACCGTCGACAAGCTGGCCTTGCGTTCGCCGACCGTGGGCGACGTGCGTGCCGCTAACCGTGAGGTGGGTGGCGACGATGAGCAGCGCGAGCTGGTGTTGTTTGCTGCGTTGTCCGGTGCGCCTGTCGCGGATCTGGAGGGGCTGAAGCTGGTGGATTTTAACCGCTTGCAGGCCGGCTATTTTCGCATGGACAACGACGACGGGCTTTAACCCCAGCGTTATCAAGTCGGCGGCGAAACGTCTGGCGGCGGAAACCGGATTTTCCGCCGCCGAGATCCAGTCGATGCCGTTTGCGGAAATGGTGTGGTGGCTCACGGATTGAGCCGCCATCGGTAGTGCTGGGCACATGAGGGCCATGACATGGCAAACAAACTCGCCCTCGGGCTGGTGATCGGCGGCGCCGTCAGTTCCACGGTCGGTGCCGCGTTCAAGGACGTGACCGGGCGCATCAAGCGCCTTGAGGCTGAAGGCAACAAAGCGCGCGTGCTGCAGCGCACGATTGGCGACACCATCCGCCTGCGCGAAGAATGGAAAAAGGCTCACGACACCGGCGCTGCCGGTGCGTCCAAATTACTCAGCCGTTTGAACTCGAACCTCGACAGCCTGAAAAAGCAGGGGGTCGAGGTCGGCCGGCTGGAAAAAGCCTATCGCTCGATGGGGCAGACGGCCAACAAAGCCGAGCTGAAAGCCAAGGGTCATCAGCAGATCGATTCTGGCGTAAAGGGCATGAAGGGCGCCGTCGGTGCTGCGGTCGTCGGTGTCGGTGCCATGGCGGTACCGGCCAAGGTTAGCGCGGATTTTGGCGCGATTGTGCGTGACATCGCGATCAAAGCCGGCATTGCCAACAAGCCGCAAGAGCAGGAGATGTCGCGCAAGATCATCGACACTTCACGCGACACCGGCATGGCGCGCAACGATGTGGCCGACGTGGTCAATCAGTTGGTCGGCGCCGGCATGGACTTGAGCAAGGCGCTGGAATACGCGCCTGTCGCGGCCAAGTTTGTCGTGGGGCAGGGATCCAGCGGCGTCGACACGGCCAAAATGATCAACGCCCTGGGGCAGAACGCCAAGATCACCGACCCCAAGCAGATGCAGCAGGCGCTGGAAGCGATCGCCTACCAAGGTCAGGCGGGCAGCTTTGAAGCGGCCGACATGGCCAAGTGGTTCCCGGAACTGCTGGCCAACATGGCCAGCAACGGTATCACCGGCTTGGACGCGGTGACGCAATTGGGCGCCATGCTGCAGGTGCAGATGAAACAGGCCGGCAGTTCGGACGAGGCGGCCAACAACCTGAAAAACTGGATGGGCAAAATCGGTTCGACCGATACCGTCAAGGCTTATGAAAAAGCCGGGATTGATTACAAGGGATCGATGCAGACCGGTTTGCAAAACGGTATGTCGACGCTTGAGACCAGCATGGCGCTGGCTCAGAAATACATTCAGGCGACCGATCCTAAGCGCGCGGCGGCCATGGCCGAAGCGACGTCAAAAATCAGTAAGGAAGCCAATCCAGAAAAGGCCAAGGCCATGATGGCCTCGCTGGAAGAATCCTTGCGCACGGGTGACCTGTTCGCCGATATGCAGGTCAAGGCCGCACTGTCGGCCTACATGCAGAACAAGGCGCTGTACAGCCAGCTCAAAAACGATTCGCGCGAAGCGACCGGGATTCTCGACAAGAACCTCGCCGAGCGGCGCGAGTCGTCATCGCAGAAATGGGCGGAGATGGCCCAGTCGATGGATGACGCCATGCGCAGCATCGGCGATGCCTTGCGGCCGGTGACGGACGTCGTCGCAGAGTCGTTGACCAAGGTTACTAAAGGCATCACGTCGCTGACGGATAGCGCGCCCGGGGTAGTTGCCGGTATCGCCACGGTCGGGGCGGGGCTGATCGCCTTAAAAGGTATCTTCAACACGATCAAGATCAGCAAGGGGATGCTAAACCTTGCGCGTGGGGCTCGCGGTGGCAGGAATGGAAGCGAAGCCCCAAATAAAAACCCCGGAGAACTTGATCTGGTAGCGACTGGCCTGGATGTTGTTTCGCGGGTGAAGGAAGCGGCAGCAGGCGGTGGCCTTGGTGCTGAAAGTGGTTCAGGTAACGACGGCGTCAAGAAGGTTTTCGTCGTCAATGCCGGCGCTATGGGTGGCGGTGTGGATGCGTCGGGCGAATCGCGCCGACGTGGACGTGGGTCAAGGCGCAGCGCTCGGCGCCGGTCGTTGCCGAGTTCGAGGGGGCCACGCCCGTCTGTGCCTCGTCCCCCTGTTTCGATCCCATCGCCATCAGTCCCTTCCGTTCAAAGTGGGGCATTGTCTAAGCTCGGCGTCGTCGCAGGAACCGTCGGTAAGGTCGGCAAGGCGGCCAAGGTCATACCAGGCGGCACGCTGCTGGAGTCCGGCGCGATGGCTTTTGAAACCTTTCAAAACGCCAAGACCAAGGACGAAAAAGCCGAAGGTTACGGTTCGGCCGCTGGCAACCTGGCCGGCACCATGGCCGGTGCAGCAGCAGGCGCCGCCATCGGTTCGGTTGTGCCGATCATCGGCACCGCTATCGGCGGCATGATCGGTGCTTACCTCGGCAGTCAGGGCGGTGCGGCGCTGGGCGGGTCGTTGGGTAAGTCGCTGTTCGGCGGTGAGGATGAAAAGCTTGAGCAAACGGCAAAGGCGCCGGTGCCGTCCACGCCGCTCATGATGGCGTCAGCGGCGCAGCAAGGCCCGGTGCTGGGGGATGTCGCGCGCTCGATGGCGGTGACGGCGCCGCTCAAGTCGGCGGCGCTGGCTATCCAGCCCAAGGAGCCGGCGAAGGCGGAGCCGACCAAGGTGGATCAGCAGTTTCAGTATTCACTGAGCATGCCGGTGACCGTGCAGGGCGACGTGAAAGACCTGCAAACCTTGGCGCAGGATCTGATGCCGCACATGCAACGAATGATGGCGGACGCGGCGAGGAGTAACGCCGCCAAGCTGTACGACGAACCCCATGTCTAAGGAGGTTTCATGGCTTACATGGAGCAGATGCAATCAAGTCTGAAGTATCTGGTGGATGCGGCTGAAACCGGGCGGCGTAGCGCGGATGGCATGCTGTCCCCGGTCAATGGCGCGATCCGCGAACTGACCGGCGCCGCATCCGAACTGGAAAACATCCCGTTTGTTGGTCCGGCCATCGGCGCCAAAC
This sequence comes from Pseudomonas baetica, assembly GCF_002813455.1. Taxonomy (NCBI): domain Bacteria; kingdom Pseudomonadati; phylum Pseudomonadota; class Gammaproteobacteria; order Pseudomonadales; family Pseudomonadaceae; genus Pseudomonas; species Pseudomonas baetica. The sequence continues at coordinate 4,852,261 of NZ_PHHE01000001.1, forward strand.
TTCATCGAGTGATGCGTGGCGTCGACGCGGCTCAGGCCAAGGTCGGTCAGGTGGTGGCGGTGTACGGGCGCGCCACCCGGGCGGCGGCTGAAGTGCAGGATCGGCTGGGCACGTTGAAGGAGCAGGCGGGCAAGACGGCCACGGCAATCAACAACGTCGCCGGCAAGGTCAGTCCGTCACTGGCCAACATCTTGCCCACCAGTTCCTTTGCCGGTGAGGCTACGCCGGCGCCGGAGGCGGTAAAGCCGTTCCCCCACCTGATGATCATTCAGCCGCGCGATCCGAAGATTGAGCCGTATTACTTCAACCTGGACACGGCAGCTTTCGACGAGCTGAGCCGTTCGACCGAATTCCGCTGGGCTTCGCAGGAGCGTTTGACGCGTAGGCCGGCGAAGCAGGGCATCGGTATGGGCGATGAAAAGTTGACGCTCAAGGGCACGATCTACCCGGGCTTCAAGGGCGGTTTAAAGCAGCTCGACACGCTGCGTTCCATCGGGGCCAGGCTTCAACCGCTGACCCTGACCACGGGCTATGGCGAGGTGATCGGGACGTGGTGCCTGAAGACGATCAACGATGAACAGGGCGCGTTTTTGCACGGCGGGATTCCCCGCAAACAGGGCTTCACTTTGGAGTTTGAGCGCTATGGCGACGACATGCAGGACGTCTGATGGCGACATGCTCGATGTCATTTGCAACAACGTTTACGGCCATCTGAATGGCAGCGTCGAGGCTGTACTCGATGCCAATCAGGGGCTAGCCGATGAGCCTCAACCGTTCCGATTGGGCGTGATCATCGTCCTGCCGGATCTGCCGAGTCCGACCAGTGAGGGCGTCAGCTTGTGGGATTGATCCCGGGCGATGTCGTCACTCACGGGCCGCCGCGTTATGCGTTACGACACGTTGTTTTCTGACCCGCCCTGTGCGGGCTTTTTATTGGGAAAAATCCATGACACCGATGTTTCGAATCGTCGCCGATGGGGCCGATGTCACGGCCAAGATCAATGATCGGCTGTTGCAACTGCGCACCTCTGACAAGCCGGGCATGGAGTCCGACGAGTTTGAACTGCGCATCGATGACCGTGACGGGCAAGTGCAATTGCCACGACGCGGCAGCTCAATCGAGATTTACCTGGGCTATGCCGAAACGACCTTGGCGCGAATGGGCAGTTACACCGTGGACACGGTCGAGGTGTCAGGCCCACCGGATACCATCGTGATCAAGGGCAAGGCCAGCGACATGCGTGGCAGTGGCAAGACCATCCGAAGCGGAAGCTGGGAAGACGTGCCGCTGTCGAAGATTGTGGCCGACATCGCCGCGCGCAATGGCTGGCAGCCGGTGTGCCCGGTGTCGACTAAGGTCGCCCGGGTCGACCAGCTTAACGAGTCCGATTTTAACTTCATCACCCGTCTGGCCAAGCAGTACGACTGCACAGCCAAGGTCGCCGACAGCAAGCTGTTGGTGATGCCGCGTCAGGGTGGCCAGACAGCCAGCGGTAAGACGTTCGGCGCCATTACCCTGACTCGACGTGACCTCAGCCGTTGGCAATTCAGTCTCGGTGATCGCAACTCACACAAGGCGGTCGCGACCAAGCATCAGGACAAGAAGAACGGCAAGCTCGCGGTGGTCACCATCGACAATGATGACGCTCCGGATGGCCTGCCGGCAGTGCATACCGACCGCCATATCTATCCAAACAAGACCGCTGCTGAAGCGGCGGCCAAGGCCCGTCTGTCAGCGTTCAACCGCTCGACCGCCGATGTTCGGCTTGAGATGCCCGGCCGAACGGACATCTTCGCCGAGCGTCCCATCATCGCTCAGGGGTTCAAGGTCGGGCTTGATGGCGAATACTTGGCGGATTCGGTCGAGCAGGTGTTCACCCAGTCTGGCTGGTCCACCACGGTCGAATGCAATGCCGGTAAAGCCGGTAAATCCAAGGGCAAGAAAAAGAAAGGGCCGAAACCACCACTCAAGGTGGTGAACATCGAGAAGCAGTAGCCGCATCCCATCGCCGCCTGAGTGCGGTTTTTTTACGTCTGGAGTTTGTATGTCCATCACTGAACAACAGCTGCAAAGCATCATGCCCAACGCCCGCCGCCAAGCGGGCGTTTTTGTATCCGCCCTCAACGCAGCCATGGCCCACCGGCAGATCAACACGCCGAAACGGCAAGCCGCGTTTCTGGCGCAAGTCGGTCACGAGTCGGGTCAGCTGCAGTATGTACGGGAACTGGGCGGCGAGCAGTACCTGAGCAAATACGACACCGGCAACCTGGCTGCGAAACTGGGCAACACCCCGGCAGCGGATGGTGATGGCCAGCGCTATCGCGGTCGCGGTCTGATCCAGGTCACCGGTCACGACAATTATCTACGCTGCAGCTTGGCGCTGTTCGGCGACGAGCGATTGCTGCGCACCCCTGAGCTACTGGAGCTGCCGCAGTGGGCCGCTGAATCGGCCGCGTGGTTCTGGTCCGTGAATGGGCTGAACGCACTGGCAGATCAAAACGAGTTCAACACGATCACCCGCAGGATCAACGGTGGCCTCAACGGCCTACAGGATCGGCTGGAGTTGTGGGGGCGGGCGAGGGCGGTGCTATGCGTCTCGGCGAACTGATCCCGACGCCGTATCGACTGGTGGCCAAAGGTGTGCTGCTGGCCGTTTTAGCCGGTGCTTCCGCCGCCATCGCCTGGCAATTACAGGATTGGCGCTACGGCAAACATCTCGCAGAGCAGGCCCGACTCCACACCGAAACGCTCAATCAGATAACCCTTGCTTCGGCCGCTCAGCAGCGTGCCGAACAGGATAAACGCCTCGCGCTCGAGCAGCGCTTGGCAACCAGTGAACAAACCCATTACCGAGCCTTGAGCGATGTCCAACGTGATCAAGGTCGCCTGCGCGACCGCCTTGCCACTGCTGATCTGCGCTTGTCAGTCCTACTCGACGCCACCACCGGCGCCGGCAACGGATCGGTGTCAGCCACCACCGCCACCGGCGGCGTGGTTCATGGCCCCACAAGAGCCGAACTTGACCCAGCGCATGCTCAACGAATTATCGGCGTCACCGATGACGGCGACCGGGGGCTAATTGCCCTCGCGGCCTGTCAGGAATACGCCCAAGAAGTCTCAACACCGAAGTGAAAAAGAGCGGCCGGTCCGGATGCGTCAACATCCGGATCGACCGCCGTCCCTGCAGATGGTCCCTGCAAGTCCAGCCAAGGCTCTTGCTCCGTGCACAAAGCGCGGCGAGCCTAGCATCTGTTTATCCATACAGTAAAGGTCTTGCTTTCATGTCTACACCCATCATCCCTTGGATGGGCGGCAAACGCCGCCTGGCCGACCGCCTCATTCCGCTTTTTCCGCCACACGAATGCTACGTTGAAGTCTTTGCCGGCGGTGCCGCACTCTACTTCATGAAGCCGCAGCCATCGCCGGTCGAAGTCCTCAACGACATCAACGGCGACCTGGTCACGCTTTACCGCGTCGTGCAGAACCACCTCGAAGAGTTCGTGCGCCAGTTCAAATGGGCGCTCAGCTCGCGGCAGGTGTTCGAATGGCAGAAAATGACCCGCCCTGAAACCCTCACCGACATCCAGCGCGCCGCCCGATTCTTCTACCTTCAGCACCACGCCTTCGCTGGCAAGGTCTCGGGTCAGACGTTCGGTACGGCGACGACTGCCCCGGCCATCAACCTCCTGCGGATCGAGGAAAACCTCTCCGCCGCGTGGCAGCGCTTGTCCGGCACCTACATCGAAAATCTCCCTTGGCTTGACTGCGCGGAACGTTACGACCGCGCCCACACCTTCCATTACATGGATCCGCCTTACTGGCAGACTGCCGGTTATGGCGTGGACTTTCCGTTCGAAAACTATGAGCGGATGGCCGATTTCATGCGCCGTTGCAAAGGCAAGGTGATGGTGAGTATCAACGACCATCCGGATATCCGTCGTGTGTTCGAGGGCTTCCACTTTGAAACCTTGGATATCCGCTACACCACGACCAATCAGCGTCAGGGAAAAGCCGAGGTCAGCGGTGAGTTGGTGATCATGAACTGGGAGCCGGGCGCATTTAGCGGTCTTTTTGGAATGTAGTATTCCGGCGATTAATCACTAAAGGTGGGTGAATGTATTCCGGTACGGACAAAGGATACTTCGATAGCGTGTCCGCGCTCACTGTCACCTGCTGAAAATGGATCCGGCCATTTTCCCCGCTCGGAAACCCACCAGCTTGAAAGTCTATCCACGCAGCTTAGTGACCAAAAAAGGAGCGGTGTCGGCAGGGGAGGGTGTGACTCATCGTCCGTAGACCGATCGTCATCATTTGAATGAAAGTCACAGGATGAATGATAACGAAATTTGCATATCGCTTGGTACGCGCGTCAGAGCCCTTCGCTTAGCAAAAGGTTGGTCTCAGGAGGAGCTTGGTGCGCGGTCCAATCTAGATCGCACATATGTGAGCGGTATAGAGCGAGGAGTGCGAAATCCCACTGTGACAGTTCTTCATGCGCTTTCGGAAGGGCTTGGAATTGGCATAAGCGATTTATTCGCTGATGCCAATGAGATTGCTAAATGAAAATCCACAAGCGTTCCAGTAATGGTCGCGGCGAGTACGAGTTGGCTGGTGCCGTTGATGGCTACAGCACCACTATGCTAGTAGGAAAACAGCTTGTGATTGATGCCGGGCCGGAACTTGGCAAAATACCTACAAATATTGCGTTAAAAAAACAAGGAGGTAAGCCACGATTACGCCGTCTCAGTAATACCGGCATACATATTCAGAGACAGCTTGAGGCATTGCTACTAATGCCGAAGTCTATACGAGAAGAAAGCCAATTACTTGGTGGTCAGCCAGTAATTATCGCTGAGCGTTATATTCTCTCGAGCGTTGAGATTAAGTCTGTATTGGTCCTTGATGACCAGGTAATTCTCAAGCTTGGTGGAATCGACTGTGTAAATGACAGCGTGAGTCAAGAGATCGATTTTTCAAATCGAATCTCTCAGATTATGCACCTTTACCAGAAGGTCGGTAGCCTTCCGCCTCGCGTAGCGCAAGCTTTGCGAGCGCATCATGCAAATATCCAGACAGGCAGCGTTATCAGTAGCGTTACTGAGCGCCTTGTGCTTGATGTGATTAGGGCGACTGAAGAAGCGGCTAAGGACAGTGATGCAGTCCTTATCTCCGGGGAAGATCCCGTTCCATTGTTGCTCGATATGCTGCGATCACAACCGATGGTTGAAGCTCCTCCTCTTGATGAAATCGATCCGACAGACATTGAAATCCGCAGGAGGGTTGCTGATCGATGGCGCCTTCAAAAAGATCGTGGGCCAGCATCTACGCAATTTAGGAGAGATGTAAGACGGGCTTATGATTCGGGTTGTTTATTCTGCGGCCTAAAACTTCCGACGTCAGAAAGTGTTCGAATAGCTGGTGTCGATGCTGCTCACATTATCCCTTGGTCGCAGTATGAGGCAGATGTTGTTGTTAATGGATTATGCCTTTGTAAATTGCATCACTGGGCATTTGATCAGTATTTGTTGGCGTTGAGGTTTGACGGGATTGGCTACGAGGTCGTCATAACAGAGTTGGCAAAAATCGCATTTGCTGACTCTCCTGTGGTAATGCAAAGCTTTGAAGCAGTTGCCGGTCCAATTCCCTTGTCCCGGCTACCAGCTAACAAATTAGAATGGCCTAGTCCGAAATTACTAAGTCAGCTCTACGAGGACATGCGGGTCGATTTTTGAGCGCTTTGTAGCAGGCTTCAAGTTTGAGGTCTGCTTGCGTTCTACTGCGCTCCGTACCCGGTTACCAAGCCATTCCACTACATTCACTGTGACTGCGTTGCCTGCTGCGTGATAACGCTTTGATTCAATCCTGTCTGAATCATCGTCGTTGTCGAGCGGCAATGTCCAGTTGTCGGGGAAGCCTTGAATTCGCTCCGACTCCAGTGGCGTAAGACGTCGTACTCGGCCCGCGGGATAGGATACGTAGGTGCGACTCCAATCCGTTCCTGTATGACGCGCTGAGCAAGCATACAAGCAGTACGCTATTCCTTGGACGATGGGCCCGTTGACAGGATCTCCATAGCTTGTCTTAAAGGGGGAAATAGGCTTCTGCCCATTTGGTCTGCTCGTCGAATCGCTCCCTTCGCTGCATTGGGGCTCAAAAAGTATTTCTCCGGCAAGTCCTGGGTCTCTATAAGTGGCAACAATAAAGACTCTTTGACGAGACTGGGGGACTCCGAAGTAGCGGCTGTTAAGCACTCTCCATGCCACGCCATACCCGAGTTCGGCCAGCGTTTGAATGACGATTCCGAAGTCGCGTCCTTCGTGGGAAGAGAGGAGACCTGATACGTTTTCGATAACGACAACAGAGGGGCGGCGGCTTTCAATAAGCTTTGCATAGTCGTAGAAGAGTCCCGATTTTTTTCCTCGGAGGCCGCTTCTGGGACCCATTCGGGCGAGGGAGACGTCTTGGCAAGGGAATCCTCCGACCCAAACATCTGCATCTGGGATTTCATCTGCTGTCACCTTTGTAATGTCTTTTGCCAACGGAACATGTGGCCAATGCTGCGCAAGGATTTTCTGACAAAACGGTTCAACCTCGCATTGCCAGACGACTTCCATACCGGCGCGCTCGAAGCCGAGATCGAACCCGCCAATGCCTGCGAAAAAGGAAGCTACTCGTAGCGTCATACGTATTGCCCCTGGCCTGAAGGATGATTTCTACAGGCTTTGCTATTAATACTCATGCTGCTAACATTAGCAGTTAAGCTCGTTTTCGACAATAGTGGAGCCCGTTTTTGCGTTTTTGGGCTCCCGTCTTGGTTTATTTGAGGAGTTGGCATAAGCTTACAACCTGTGAGGGTTGGCGCGATGGCTATTGAAGGCATGATAAAAGGTGAATCCCTCAGGGAAATGCTCGGCGTGGGGGCTCAGGTTGATGTCACTATTTCAGCTGAACAGGATTCCTTTGTTGTGCTTGTGGGCTCCGGCTTAACGAAATGTGCTTTGCAGGCAAAGCGAGGCCATATTCGGCGCTTTAAAACACTTGATAGTGCGGCGCATTACCTCAATCGAATTGGCTGTCGGTACGCCTCTGTAGATCTCGAACACTGGACGCCCGCTCAGCGTTCGATCACGTAGCTAATCCTAATTTTCGCTGGTTATTTATACAGTCTATTTTGGCTGGTCTTCAAGCGAAGATGCGCCATGGTGACGAATGGTTCCTTGACGGGCGAGGGTGGCGGAGGAGTTAGAGGTCGGGTTCGAACCCCTGTCTATAGCCCTCGCCTATTCATAACTGCGGACCTACACGGCGCAGAGGCGGACACCATGCTCTGCTCCCAGGCAACGGGTTCCACTACTGGCAATGTTATCGGTCACATGTTGCGTATCGCGTCGTTCTCGTCGAGCACGAACTCTAATCCAATACCCACTTCTTTTAACACCTCAGCAGCGCGATCAATGAAAAACTCGCCTTGCTCTGGCAGCTCATACAGACCGTTGATGCGAATGATGGGGTGCTTCCCAAGTGCATTGGGTATCTCGGTGTAGATCTCGCCGCTTTCGATGAACGCAACGTAGGTGTTGAGCTTGTCTTGAAGCAGCTGCAGGTGTTCGCCTTGCTCAGCTTTGCCGCCCCATTCAAGGTGGTCAGAGATATACAACACCACGTTGTCGGGTTCCCAGGTCGGAATCGCCCAAATATCTATTACCTGTGGATTTGTAATGGACATGTCTGCTCCCTCAGGGTTTTGGTCGAACAATTTCGACTTTGGTTGGTGGGATTACGGTGCCCCCGGGAAAGCCGGGTTTCCCTTTACCTACAACGATTGCACCGCTTTCTTCGATCTCTGGATACGCAAGTTTTTGGTTGCGAGTCAGAGGTGCTGTTTCAGACGATTTGCATTCGATGCAGGAAATGTTGCCTTCAGCGTCTCGCCCTAGCATATCGAACCTGGTGCGTACTCCGCTTTTGGTCTTGGCTGTCACTTCTCGGCCCACTTCGGGTGTGTTTTCCCGTAGCTCGCGTTCCTTTTGGTCCTCGAAGGCCTTTCCCTTTTCCTTGTTCTTCTCCAACTGCGTACTGAGCACGATGTAGATTGGCTCAATGCCCGAGTCGGGGAACCAGATAATTGCATCTTGGAACTCAGGTGGATGGGCAGGGTTCGCCAGCACCGTGTCAGATTGTGCCGTCGGCGGATACACCCACGCGGGGGGCAATTGTGGGGCGCCTTCCAGGGCTGGAATACCCAGTACACCGTCACCACTTGCCGCTGGCGTCCAAGTGAGCCCAATCCCGTTGCCGATGTCAGCAACATATGTCTCACCGACTTTATCGCCCTTGATGACCGGGACGTTTTCCCAATCCGGCTTACCGCCCGTGTAGAAGCCATAAGCGTTAACGGAGCTATCCGGCAGCGTCTTCACGTTAACACGCACACGGGTGCGGCCAGTTTCAAGCGTTGCGTATTGATCGTTCTTGTAGAAGGCGCTGTCTGGGGAAATGCTGGTGTTCGGTATCAGCATCCCTACGAAGCCCGTTACGAGGCCCGCACCAACAACGCTTGATCCCTTCAGCAGACCCAGTGATAGCGATCCGCCGAGGCGTTGAGCAATTGCACTGCCAGTGGCAGACCCGCCCACCAGTTGTAGTGGAGTGCCTTGGACGGTAATCGCTGCCCCGGTGGCCAGCACTGCCCACAATCCGTAGTCGGCCAGTTTCTCAACGGGCACAAATCCGGCTGGGTTCTTGTGGTTGATTACACCGTCAGGAAGGTTACAGCTCTTGGCAAACACACAGCCTAAGCTGTCCGGCTTGACTTCTGGTTCCGGTGCCAGGTCTTTGTATTCCGCCCAACGCTGGGCGTGGGTATCGACAGGCTCGCCGCCGCTATAGCGATAGCCTTTCGGCGGGTTGGGTACATAACCGCTCATGCAGCGTCCTTTTTCGTCCTTGTATGTTCCCAGCCTGAGGCTGGGACAGAATGACGTTCACGGGAAGCACAAGCGCTGGCTGTAGGACAATTCCTGTAATCAGTGCTGATTTCCCTGTTCCATGTCATTGCAGGGCAGGATGGTAACCTCACTAACATCACGGTTTGAATGGTGGCATTTTGCGCACGCGCTGCCGTTGTTGATTGACTGAGAGCGAAAAAGGCCCTGAGTGATGCGAACAATCGCATCGCTCATGGCCTTTTTTGGTATCTCAAAGGTAATTATTTTGACTATCTTAAGGGCAACCCAGAGATACAAAGCCAACCTTTGGATTGGCCGGCGCAGGAGTGGTGGACATGTCTAACCTCGGTATTTTGTGACATCGCTTTCTTGGTGCGAAAGCCGACGGACGGGCGCTTAGGGCGCGCCTCTGATCAAAAAGTGCGCAATTCTAGCGGCGAGGAGCGCACTTGACCAGCTTTATGCCGGGAAATACGACGAGTGCTGCGCTATGCTTCGCGCCGTTGAGCTTTACCAATTTTTTACAGTCAACAAAACGTCTGTAACAACAGGTAAAACAGCGCATGCTGCACCACAAAGCATAGTGCTTCATTCAAAGAAGCCGGTTCTAAAATCAGGAGTGTTGGATGGGTCAGGCAAGTAGTCATGCGGCAGGCGCCGAGGGTTCGGCCTCCAAGCCGCTGAGCATGCTGGTCGCGGCGGTCGGGGTAGTTTACGGCGACATCGGCACGAGCCCATTGTACACCCTTAAAGAAGTGTTTTCCGGCGGTTACGGCGTACCGGTCAACCACGACGGCGTGCTGGGCATTCTGTCGTTGATCTTCTGGTCGCTGATCTGGGTCGTGTCGATCAAATACATGATGTTCGTGCTGCGCGCGGACAACCAGGGCGAGGGCGGCATCATGGCGCTCACGGCGCTGGCACGGCGGGCGGCAGGGCATCGCAAGAAGTTGCGGTCGTTGCTGGTGGTGTGCGGACTGATCGGCGCGGCGCTGTTTTATGGCGATAGCATGATCACCCCGGCGATTTCCGTGTTGTCGGCGATTGAAGGTCTGGGGCTGGCATTCGATGGCATCGACCATTGGGTCGTGCCGCTGTCGCTGGTGGTGCTGGTCGGGTTGTTCCTGATCCAGAGCCATGGCACCGCGCGAATCGGCATCCTGTTCGGGCCGATCATGGTCACCTGGTTCCTCGTCCTTGGCGCCCTCGGTGTGTATGGCATCAGCCACGCACCAGAAGTGCTGCATGCGATGAACCCGATATGGGCGGTGAATTTCTTCGTCGTTCATCCGGGTATGGGCGTAGCGATTCTCGGTGCCGTAGTGCTGGCGCTGACCGGTGCCGAAGCGCTGTACGCCGACATGGGCCACTTCGGTCGCAAGCCAATTGCCCGCGCGTGGTTCATCCTGGTGTTGCCGGCGCTGGTGCTTAACTACTTCGGTCAGGGCGCCTTGCTCCTGGAAAACCCTGAGGCGGCGCGTAACCCGTTCTATCTGCTGGCACCGAGTTGGGCATTGATTCCGCTGGTCGGCTTGTCGACGCTGGCCACGGTGATCGCCTCGCAAGCGGTGATTTCCGGTGCGTTCTCCCTGACCCGTCAGGCGATCCAGCTCGGATACATCCCGCGCATGTACATCCAGCACACCTCCAGCGATGAGCAGGGCCAGATCTACATCGGCGCGGTGAACTGGGCGCTGATGGTTGGCGTTGTGCTGCTGGTGCTGGGCTTCGAATCCTCCGGCGCCTTGGCCTCGGCCTACGGTGTGGCGGTGACGGGCACCATGCTGATGACCACCATTCTGGTGTCGGCGGTAATGCTGCTGCTGTGGAAATGGCCACCGATCCTCGCGGTGCCGGTGCTGATCGGCTTCCTGCTGGTGGACGGTCTGTACTTCGCTGCCAACGTGCCGAAGATCGTTCAGGGCGGCGCCTTCCCGGTGATCGCCGGTATCGCGCTGTTTGTGCTGATGACCACCTGGAAACGCGGCAAACAACTGCTGGTCGAACGCCTCGACGAAGGCGCGCTGCCTCTACCGATCTTTATCAGCAGCATCCGCGTGCAACCACCGCATCGCGTGCAGGGCACCGCGGTGTTCCTCACCGCGCGCTCCGACGCCGTGCCGCATGCGCTGTTGCACAACCTGCTGCACAACCAGGTGCTGCACGAGCAGGTGGTGCTGCTGACGGTGGTCTACGAAGACATCCCGCGCGTACCGCCATCGCGCCGCTTCGAAGTGGAAGCGCACGGGGAGGGGTTCTTCCGGGTGATCCTGCACTTCGGCTTCACCGACGAGCCGGATGTGCCGCAGGCGCTGAAGCTGTGTCATCTGGATGATCTGGACTTCAGCCCGATGCGCACCACGTACTTCCTCAGCCGCGAAACGGTAATTGCCTCGAAACTTGAGGGCATGGCGCGTTGGCGTGAGGCGTTGTTTGCGTTCATGTTGAAGAATGCCAATGGGAACTTGAGGTTCTTTAATTTGCCGTTGAACCGGGTGATTGAGCTGGGGACGCAGGTGGAGATGTAAGCCTGCGCCTCAACTGAAAAGCCCCCGTCGGCCTTGTGGCTGGCGGGGGCTTTTTTGTGCATGCACATAAACTTCAAACCCACCACAAATCCCCTGTGGGAGCTAGCCTGCTAGCGATGGCTGAGTGTCAGACAGCACATCTTTACCAGATCCACCGCAATCGCTAGCAGGCTAGCTTCCACAGGGTTAAGTGGTGCGTTCAGGCAGATCGATTTCAGATTCGGTCTTCGTCCGCGCAGGTCGTGGCATCAACGCCTGAATCACGTCATCAATCAAGGCCTTGCCCATCACCGTCAGGTAATGCGCAGCCCAGGCATGGCGGTCGGTGTCTTTGATGAAGTCCGCGTCCTCGGCGAAGGATTTGGCGAGGGATAGCAGGTCGGAGGATTGCGACAAGGCATTGAGGATCGGGATGCCGGAGCGGACGTTGAAGAACGCTTGATCCGAGTTGTAGAGGAAGGGGGTGAAGCCGATGGTTTTAAGATCTGATGGATGGTTCATTGTCAGTTCCCTTGATTTCGAGAGCTGCCGCATCCGATACCAAGCGAATGGGTGGCAGCTGTGCGCAGGTTGGTAAACCGGGGAATCAAGGAAACCGGCACGCCCGAAAGCGTCCCACGCACAGCTGCCATAACACTGGGGTACAGACGTGTAATACGCCTGAGTCGTGTCGGGTGCGCTGTTGCGCCTTATTCCACCGGGTTACCAAGCCCGATCGCTGAATGGGTCAGCGACGTCCGGAGAGTATCCCGTCAAAAAACAGCGCAATAGAGCGGCACAGCGTCCCAACAAGAGTTTCGGAGTTTGCCTACAAGGTCTGTGGACGTCATCCGATATTGCGAGACTGGAAGTAAACGATACTAAACGTCTGACACGAACCGACGTGTGCAAAGCATTCAGGTACGTATGACAGCATCAGCGCAACAAGAATCACAGGATGAACCGAAGGACCTTCGGCTCGAAAAGAAGGCCAGTGAACGATTGCTCATCTTTGATCTGGCCCAAGCAATCAGCCATGAAGATATGCGGGCAAGGTATGCAGCGATTAGTGATCGACCCAAGGGCTTGACGACCCGACCTCGTCAGTGAGACAAGTGTCCACGTTTTATGGAATGTGGACACTTGAGGTTTTGAGCTAAATGAAGAGTCAAGACATTTTACTTTTGTTCAAAATGGCCAGTCTCCACGCTCAGGAAGAGAATCTCTTGGGGGAGATGGAGGTCGAATCGAATTCGGACAGGGTCGAAGAGCTGCTCAGGCCCTATGTCGTCAGCCGAATGTCCGCAGGGGAGAGTGTGGGGAAGCCATTGGTTACCTATTCCACTGATGGGGAAGACACAGTCTTCCAGCGCCGCGAATTCGATTCGCCTTTCGCTGATGGGCCAGGCTGGGAGGGATGGGCGGAACCAGCATCTGATCAACCGCTGACCAGTTGGAGCGATCGGTACTCTCTGCGTGCGCTGTCTGCCTCTCTCGGACTGAGCAAAAGCGAAGTCTCAAATGCTCTCGCCCGATGCCGGGAATCCGGATTGCTCATCCATGACTACGACACCGGGCTTGCCAAAGTGCACCGCCGGGAGCTGCTGAAAATTATCGAGCACGCACTGAAGTACTTCTTCCCGGTCAAGCCTGGCGCGATGGTTCGTGGCATACCCACAGGCTTTGCGGCGCCTGCGCTGTCCAAAAGCATCAAGAGTGCGGGTGGTTTGATTCCGGTCTGGCCGGATGCGCAGGGAACCGAGCGAGGTCAAGCGATCGAGCCGCTTTACAAAACAGTGCCGGAAGCGGTGAAAAAAGACCGGATCCTTTACCACTATCTGGCGCTCGCTGATGCAATCCGTCTGGGTGGTCCGCGTGAGTGTGGTGTGGCAATCAGTATTCTGAAGGCAGGGATGGGGCTGAAATAACATGTCGTCAAACGCGGATCACAACTACGAGCTCATTGAGTTCGTGGCTGAAGGCTTGGGCGAGGCGTTTCTCGCCGAAGTTGCTTTTGTTGGCGGTTGCACAACCGCCATGCTGGTTACAGATACAGCCGTGCTGGACGACATTCGTTTCACTGATGACGTTGATCTAGTGATCGAGTTGGCCGGTGTCAGCGCCTGGAACCAACTCACCGAACGGCTGGCGGCCAAGGGATTCAAGATCACCGGTGAGGACGAGGTCAATTGTCGTTTTCGCTTCAATGACGTTGTCGTGGATGTCATGCCTTCCGACCCTGCAGTGCTCGGCTATGCCAACCGCTGGTTCGTCGAGGGGCTGGCGAGGGCCGATAAATTCACCCTGCCCAGCGGCACTGTCATCCAGATATTCCAGCCCACGTATTTTCTCGCGACGAAACTGGAAGCTTTCGCAGGTCGGGGAAATGGCGATCCTTATCACAAGGATGTCGAGGACATGATCATCTTGATCGATGGTCGGCCTGAGCTGTTGGAGGAGGTGCGCCAGACTGACAAGGACCTCAAGGCGTTCATCACAGAGGGAATCCACAAGCTGATGGCGCTCGATGGGGTTGGCTATGTAATCGAAAGTTCAGGCTCGGTGCAGGCGAATCCAGGCAGAGGGCAGATTATTCACAGGCGTATGAAAGCGTTGGCCAACGCATGAGATACCACTCCCGATCAATCACTGGGCAAGCCAGCAGGGCAAATGATGACTATGCCGGAGCGACCTGTGAGGGTGACAGTGGGATTTTTGTTGTCGCGGATGGCACTTCGAGGCGCGGCAGTGGACAGCTGGCTGAAAGCTTCGTAAACGGCGTGTTGGCGGCTCATTCCACACAGATGGAGCAGGGAGGCTATCCTGCAGAGCCCGCAGCTGTTGAGCGTCTATTGGGTTCAATACTGGCGGATTTTCATGCGTCGTTGCCTGCTGATCAGACGGGAGCCATCTGTTACCTGATTGGCTTGCTCGCTCATGGCCGACTCACCATTGCATACGAGGGAGACTGTTCATGCGGGATTGTGACGCTGGCGGGAGCCATCGAGTGGATTACGCCACCTCACTGCAAGGCTAATTGGCGACGCGATCGTTCGCACTGTGAATTGGCACAAGACCCCGCACGAAATTCGGTAACGCGATGTTTGAAGATCAATCGGGTTCCGAACCCTGATTTTGTTTGTTGTGCACTGGACGCTGTTGAGCGCTTGGTATTTGTGACTGATGGCTTTTGGGCGGACTTGACGCAAGCCCAGCAAAGCACTTTGTTGGCGGTGCCGGATAGCGACTTTAGCGTTGGCGACGATGATGTCACGTGGATAGATGTTCAGCTTGGCCAGCGAGACTGACGAGTTGCCTGAATTCAGCGCCATCCCTTGTAGGAGCGAGCCTGCTCGCGAAGGCGTAGTGTCAGTCGACGAATCTGTAAACTGACCCACCGCTTCGCGAGCAGGCTCGCTCCCACAGGGGATTTTCGTGGCTGCTGGAATGTAAAAAGCCCCCGCAACTGCGAAGTTGCGGGGGCTTTTGTGGGCGCGGCTCAGATCACTCTTCGGCGACCGAGTCCTTGCTCTGACGCTTTTCGATCAGATCCACCAGACGCTTGGCCAGCGCCGGGTAGTTCTCGTCGAAGTGGTGGCCGCCGGGCAGTTTCACCGCTTCACCCACCGCAGTCTTGTCCGTGCAGCCGCTTTCATCAGTCTCTTCTTCACCATAGATGCACACAACCTTGGCCGGTGGCAGCTTGGCCATTTCCGGGCCGGTGGCGGCTTCTTTGCCGGCGTTACCCAGCCAGCCTTCGACTTCGATTTCGAAGCTGCCGGTGCGGGCGAAGGCCAGCAGGATAATGGCGTCGACGCGTTGCTGCTCGGTGTCCGGCAGGCGGTTGTAGATCGCTGGCAATACGTCGGCACCGAACGAGTAACCGGTGAGGATGAAGCGCTTGGTGCCCCATTTCTGCCGGTAGTGCTGCATCAGTTCGGTCAGGTCCAGCGCGCTTTGCTCCGGGCTCTTGTGCTGCCAGTAGTAACGCAGGGTGTCGATGCCGACGACTGGGTAGCCGATCTTGGCCATTTCACCGGCGACGTCGCGATCGAGGTCGCGCCAGCCGCCGTCACCGGAGAGGAACAGGGTCACGGTGTCCTTGGCCTGACCGGCCGGGACTTCCACCACCGGGATCGCCAGACCGCCGTTGGCCTTGTCGCCGCCGACGAGGATTTTGCGCAGTTCGTTGTTCAGCACTTGCGGCAGGTTGATGTCGTAGTCGCTGATGCTGGTTTCGGCGTTCGGCTGATCGCGAACAAAACCCGCGCTGGCATCATCCGGGTTGTCGTTCCATGCCACCAGCCAGTGGCCGTGCGCGGCGGATTTCGGCAACAGATGAGTGCAGCCGGGTTTTTCCAGCGCGAGGTCGACGGAGATGGCCTGAGCCTTGTCGTCCTTTTGCTCGGACAACCAGCGCCAGGCCAGCACGGCGCCTGGGCCGATGCCGCTAACGAGTGTCGCCGGGCCGTTCAATTCGCGCAGACCGGTTTGCAGGGCGCGGCTTTGCAGCAGGCAGTCCTTGGGCAGAATCACCTGAACGATTTGCGCCGAGGCGCTGCGGCTCAGGGTGGTCAGTTGTTTTTCAGAGAGTTTCTGGTCGTCGTTGAC
This sequence comes from Pseudomonas baetica, assembly GCF_002813455.1. Lineage (NCBI taxonomy): Bacteria > Pseudomonadati > Pseudomonadota > Gammaproteobacteria > Pseudomonadales > Pseudomonadaceae > Pseudomonas > Pseudomonas baetica. The sequence goes on from NZ_PHHE01000001.1 coordinate 4,868,328, forward strand.
CGCGACCAGCACCTGCGCCTTGGGTTTGGTGCCGGGGATGACGCGGGTCAAAACGGTGCCGTCTGCCGCCGTAATAGGTTCGAGTGTCGGTTCCGGTGCCGGACGTTTGAGGTACCAGAAACCGCCGCCGGCAATCACGGCCAGCACGATCAGTGCGGCCAGGATGTACTTCAGGGAGCGTTGAATCATCAGCGTTTCACCAATCCAGTCAAGCCGCCCGCGATCAGGGCAGCAGTGTCGGCCAGCGCCACCAGCGGATCGAGTCCGGCGGGCACGGCCATATAACGGGGTTCCCAGTCAGGCTGGAACTTGTCTTTGAAGCGGCGCAAGCCTTGGAAGTTGTACAGCTGCTCACCACGGCGGAAAACCATCGAGCCCAGACGCTGGGTCAGCGGTGCACCACGCCGGGGTTGCAACCCCGACAACGGCACCATGCCCAGGCTGAAGCGCGCGTATCCGTGACTCTTATAGTGTTGAATCAGGCCGACCATCATGAATTCCATGGTCAGCTTCGGCGCATCCGGGTGAGCGCGCATCAGGTCGAGACTGGCCAGGTCATGGCTGTAAGTCTCGAGCAGGTTGGCGAAGGCCACCGGGCGCCCTTCGAAGCGAATCACCGCGATGCGGAAATGCTTCAGGTAATCGTCGCTGAAGCGGCCGAGGGAGAAGCCTTTCTCACGCACGTTCTTGCCGGTCAGCCAGGCATCGGAAATGACTTTCAGCTCATCCATCGGCGCCTGGCCTGGCTCATGGATCTCCAGCGACAGACCGTCGCGGGTGCCTCGGTTCCAGGTGTAACGCAGGTCCTTCATCTCTTTGCCCTTGGCTTCCAGGTCAAAGCGAAGCAGGTCGACCCGGGCTTCTTCGCCCAGTTTGATCGCGGTCAGACCGATGTCCATGTAGTACGGCAGGTTCTCCGCGCGCACCTGGTAGAACACCGGGCGGGCGTGGTGAATATCGCAAAGGTCGCGGAACTGCCAGATCATCTCGGCGCGTTGCTGGCCAGGGCCGATCGGGTCGTACAGCGCCACCAGACTGCGGCCACGGCGCGCGTACATCAGGAACGCTTCGTCGTTCTGGTGAAACAACAGCGCCTTGTCACCGGTCAGGGCGAGGCCGCCGTCGGGTTGTGACGACGCCATCAGTATTTTCGCCGCACGATCGAGTTCGTCAGGCGTCGGCAGGTGAATGACCGGGCGCGCGGTGCGCAGCAGCCAGGTGAGGGCGATCACCAGCAGCAGCACGGCAGCGCCGAGCAGCGAGCGCAGGCCGCGTGGTGCGTCGGCGTCGAGAGTGAACTGCCACCACAACTGATGGCTGTACGGCACGTCTTGATAGGCGAACAGCAGCAGCCACGTCGAAGCGCCCAACACGCACAGACTGGCCACCAGATACAGCGGCGAGAACGGCAGTTCGGTCAGACGGCTCGGGCGATAGAACGAACGACGGAAAACACCCAGCAACGCGGCAGTGAGGGTCATCAAACAGGCTTCTTCCCAGTCGAAGCCTTTGAGCAGGGAGAGCAGGGCACCGACCAGCAACAGAATGGTGGTCAGCATCCACGCGGCCGACAGGCGACGGCGCAGACCCTGAGCGAGCATCAGGCACAGCACGCCGATCAGGCTGGCGCCGAAGTGCGAAGCGTCGACCAGGCGATGCGGGATCAGAAAACCGATGTGCTCCAGGCGCGTATCGATTTCAGGCGTGGCACCTGAAAACAGCAGCACCACACCGGAAAGGAACACCAGCACCGCCAGAATCGGCGCGGCCAGACCGGACGCCGCTCGCATGGTCTGAGTCTGGAACAGGCGCTGGCCTTCGTTGATCAGTAGCAGTACGCAAGCCACCAGCAGCGGCAGCACCACGTAGATCAGGCGATACAGCAGCAATGCAGCGGCCAGCGGCGCAGCGCCGAGTTTGTCGGCGAACGCTGCCAGCAGAATAGCTTCGAACACACCGACGCCACCCGGCACATGGCTCAGTACGCCAGCGGCCAGGGCCAGCAGGTACACCAGCAGGAACGCGCCGAATGGCGGCGCCTCAGGCAGCAACAGATAAAGCACGGTGGCGGCTGCCGCGACGTCGAGGGCGGTGATCACCAGTTGCAGGAAAGTCAGGCGGCGACCCGGCAGACGCAGGGTGCGGCGGCCAGCCTTGACCAGCAGGTTGTCACGATACGGTTGTTCCGGCAGACGGCGGCGATAGATGCCGATCATCAGGATGGCGCCGAGCAGCAACACGGTCACGGCCACAGTGCCGAGCAGGCCTTCCGAGAGGCCTAGCGCCTGGGAAGCGGCGGGCAGGTCACTCAGCGTCGCCAGAGCAGCCAGCGGCGGCAAGGCGCAGCCCAGCGACAAGCTGGCGAACAAGGTCATGTGCGCGACTTCCGACGCCCCCAGACCCAGTCGTGCATATAAACGGTAGCGCACCGAACCGCCGGACAGCAGCGACAGACCGATTGCATTGCCAATCGCAAACGCGGTGAATCCGCCCAGCGCCAATGTGCGCGGCGGCAAGGTCACGCCGGCATAGCGGCTGGCCGACCATTCGTAGCCGAGCAGAATAATGAAGCCGACCACGGTCGCACCGAAGGCGCCGATCAGAGCGGGTTTCGGTACGTCGAGAATCGAGTCGTGCAGGGCATCGAGATCGAGTTCTGCGAGCAGATGGCGACAGGCAATCAGGGCAATGGCGAACAGCAATAAAGTGACCGCCAGACCGATCGGTTGCCGGTATTTGCTCAACCGATCCAGCAAGCGTAAACGCTCGGGTTTGATCGGATGTTCCGCTGTGACGGTGTCTTGTGGATCAGACGAGTTGGCGCGCATCAATCACCTCTTGGATTGTGCGCGACAGGATGGAGGTATCCAGCCAAGTTACCAATCCCTGTAGAAAAAAATAATCACAAAATACTACGCCTCTCACCGGGTATCGGCGAGGGCAGTTCCTGGATTGCAGAGGCCTTGCCTGCGACTCAAGCATAGTCGCAAGTCAGCACTTCTGAAGATCCCAAGCGGTTCACTGCACAGTGACAGATCATTGTTGCGAAAGGACTTTTTCAACAGATACAAAAAAGGCCACTCTTTCGAGTAGCCTTTTTTGATGTTTGGTTGCGGGAGCCGGATTTGAACCGACGACCTTCGGGTTATGAGCCCGACGAGCTACCAGACTGCTCCATCCCGCGTCTGTGTGGCGGCATTCTACAGGCGAACGGCGAGGTGTCAACCGCTAATCCCGTAAAGGGTCAAATAAGTGTGCAATCGCGTCAAACGGTCGCAGGTGATGCGTTAAGTTTCGGAAATGCAACGAATTCCTGTTTGGCGATCCTTCTTTATAAGAAGAGGAAATCTACAAAACAGACGCGCACAAAAAAGGCCACTCTTTCGAGTAGCCTTTTTTGATGTTTGGTTGCGGGAGCCGGATTTGAACCGACGACCTTCGGGTTATGAGCCCGACGAGCTACCAGACTGCTCCATCCCGCGTCTGTGTGTCGGCATTCTACAGAGGAACGCTGGGGTGTCAACCCGCAATCTGGATAAAAACTGTTGAGGTTCAATCGGTTAGCGCTTTTCCCCGGGTGTTTTTCACGCTACAGGTCAGGCAGGACAAGGCTTTCAGCTCTATTGGCGGCCGCTCGTCGATTGAGAAAATAAATTCAAAGGACATTTCCTACCGCCTGGAAAGAACATTCATACCACTGGTGCTATATACAGGTGTCAGTGAGATACTGCCGATCCGGTTCGCCACGTTTCCTTTTCTGACATGACTCAGCGAAAAATCATCCACATTGACTGCGACTGTTTCTACGCCGCCATTGAGATGCGCGATGACCCGCGTCTGGCCGGCAAGCCGTTGGCGGTGGGTGGTTCGGCGGACCGGCGCGGGGTGATTGCCACCTGCAATTATGAAGCGCGGGCCTATGGCGTGCGTTCGGCGATGGCTTCGGGACATGCTTTGAAGCTGTGCCCGGACCTGACCATCGTCAAGCCGCGCATGGACGCCTATCGCGAAGCGTCGAAAGAAATACACACGATCTTCAGCGACTACACCGACCTGATTGAACCGCTGTCGCTGGATGAGGCTTATCTGGATGTTTCCGATAGCGCGCATTTCGGCGGCAGTGCCACACGCATTGCCCAAGACATTCGCCGGCGGGTCTCCAATCAATTGCACATCACCGTGTCTGCGGGCGTGGCGCCGAACAAGTTTCTGGCAAAAATCGCCAGCGACTGGAAAAAGCCCAACGGTTTGTTTGTGATCACGCCGGATCAGGTCGAAGACTTTGTCAGTGGTTTGCCGGTGAGCAAGTTGCACGGCGTCGGCAAGGTCACCGCCGACAAGCTGGGCAAGCTCGGCATCGTTGATTGCTCGCAGTTGCGCGAGTGGGACAAATTGGCGCTGGTGCGCGAATTCGGCAGTTTTGGCGAGCGACTGTGGAGTCTGGCGCGTGGGATCGATGACCGGCTGGTGCACAACGACAGTCGGCGTCAGTCGGTCAGCGTGGAAAATACCTACGACGTTGATCTGCCGGATCTGCGCAGTTGCCTGGATAAATTGCCAGAGCTGCTGGAAACCCTGAAAACCCGCATGGCGCGGATCGACAGCAGTTATCGACCGGGCAAGCCGTTCGTCAAAGTGAAGTTTCATGACTTTACCCAAACGACACTGGAGCAGGCCGGGGCAGGGCGGGACCTGGGCAGTTATCAGTTGATGCTGACGCAGGCGTTCAATCGCGGCGGGAAACCGGTGCGGTTGTTGGGGGTTGGGGTGAGGCTGGAGGATTTGCGCGGCGGGTTTGAGCAGATGGAGTTGTTTGAGCGTTAATTTTTCGGTGTGTGTCAGGGCCTCTTCGCGAGCAGGCTCGCTCCCACATTTGGAATGTATTCCACCCTGTGGGAGCGAGCCTGCTCGCGAAGCTTTTAGCTGTTAATTCGGGCCTGGGTCCGCCACCAGACGCCCGGCATCCCTGGTCAGCGACTTGAGAAACTCAGCCTGCAACTCAGGATCGTTACGCGTCAGTTCGATCAGGCTCTGTTCCAGCTCGCTGGCTTCTTCTTCCAGACCCAGTTCCGACAGGCGTTTGACCCGGTGTACCCACTGGCTCACTTCGTCGTCTTCCAGGTCGTCGTAAATCAGCCCGTGCGCTTCCAGCAACTTGCCACGCAGATGACTGCTGATCATCAGCGATGAGTCCGAGTGCACGTCATCCTTGGCGTCTTCAACGCTGATCTGCAATTTGCCGACATGATTGAGATCATTTTCGGCAAACGGACTGTCGAGCAGGTTCAGACGCAGCACACCGTTACGGTCGGTGGTCATGTCAAAGGTCTGCTTGCCAGCCTTGACCTGCACCGGACGCTCGCTCCACGGCAGGCTCGAATACTCCGTGCGCTTGTCGCGCTGGACTTCATCGATGCCGGCCAGGTTCTGTTGCGCGCGGCCGTTGGACTGCACGTTCATGAACGGGTTGAGCCCGGCAAAACCGTAACTCAGCCAGTCTCTGGTCACGCTGTCCGGCAGATTGCCGAGGGCGAATACGTTAACCACGTTCGCGCCGACGCCGCCGACCACCGCCACGGCACCCAGCGGAATCTCGTAGATTTCCCGCCAGGGCTGGTAAGGCGTGTACCGGTCGTAACGCCGAGTGACTTCGAACTCGGTGACTTCGAAAGTCTTCTGCTCGTTGATCTTCACGCGTCGCTGCGGCAGCTCAAGCTCCTTAGGCTCGCCGACATCAATCTGCAGGCTGTGATCGAGCAATTTTCGCTCGACCCGCTCTTCGTGCTCGCTGCGCTGTGACATGTGGTTGGCACAGCCGCTGACCAGCAGGGTGGCGCACAGGGCGGCACCACCGAGGCCTAAGGTGTTTCGCTTGAACATGACGTCTCTATCTGGTTTCAGCGGCGGATACGGGCCTGAAGGAAGGACAATACGTCGGCCACCGGCAATGCTTGCGCTTCGCCTTCGGTACGGCTCTTGTATTCCAGGTTGCCTTCGGCGAGGCCGCGGTCGCTGACCACGATCCGGTGTGGAATGCCGATCAGCTCCATGTCCGCGAATTTGATGCCTGGGCTGGTTTTCTTGTCGCGATCGTCCAGCAGCACTTCGAAACCGGCCGCCGTCAGTTCTGCGTACAGCTTGTCGGTAGCTTCGCGAACCTGCTCGGTTTCATAACGCAGCGGTACCAGGGCGATCTGGAACGGCGCCAGGGTGTCGCTCCAGATGATGCCGTTCGCATCGTTGTTCTGCTCGATTGCGGCGGCTACCACGCGGGATACGCCAATGCCGTAGCAACCCATTTCCAGGGTCACAGGCTTGCCGTTCTCGCCCAGCACTTCGCACTTCATCGCTTTGCTGTACTTGTTGCCCAGCTGGAAGATGTGCCCGACTTCGATGCCGCGCTTGATTTCCAGGGTGCCTTTGCCGTCCGGGCTTGGGTCACCGGCGACCACGTTACGCAGGTCAGCCACGGTCGGAACTGGCAGGTCACGCTCCCAGTTCACGCCGAAGTAATGCTTGTCGTCGATGTTCGCGCCGATACCGAAGTCGCTCATCAGCTCGACCGAGCGGTCGATGATGATTGGCAGCGGCAGATTCAGCGGGCCGAGCGAACCGGCACCGGCGCCAATGGCGTCACGCAGTTCGGCGTCGGTGGCCATGACCAGCGGGTTGGCAACGCCTGGTTGCTGGGCAGCCTTGATTTCGTTGAGTTCGTGGTCGCCACGAATCACCAGCGCGATCAGCTTGCCCTCTTCCTCGGCGCGCACGATCAGGGTCTTGATGGTCTTCTCAATCGGCAGATTGAATTTTTCCACCAGTGCCGCGATGGTCTTGGTGTCTGGGGTGTCGACCAAGCGCAGCTCTTCGGTTGCAGCAGCGCGCGAGGTTTCGCGTGGCACGGCTTCGGCTTTTTCGATGTTCGCTGCGTAGTCGGAGCCGTTGCTGAAGACGATATCGTCTTCGCCGGACTCGGCCAGTACGTGGAACTCGTGGGAGCCGGCGCCGCCGATCGAGCCGTTATCGGCTTCAACCGGACGGAATTTCAGGCCCAGACGGGTGAACACGTTGCAGTACGCCTGGTGCATGCGGTCGTAGGTGACCTGCAGCGAAGCCTGATCGGCGTGGAACGAGTAGGCGTCTTTCATGATGAACTCGCGGCCGCGCATCAAACCGAAGCGTGGACGGATTTCGTCACGGAATTTGGTCTGGATCTGGTACAGATTGATTGGCAGCTGTTTGTAGCTGCTCAACTCGTTGCGCATCAGATCGGTGATCACTTCTTCGTGGGTCGGTCCCGCACAGAAGTCGCGACCGTGGCGGTCTTTGATGCGCAGCAGCTCAGGGCCGTATTCTTCCCAGCGCCCCGATTCCTGCCACAGCTCGGCCGGTTGGGTGCTCGGCATCAACACTTCCAGAGAGCCGGCAGCGTTCATTTCTTCACGAACGATGGCTTCAACCTTGCGCATCACTCGCAAGCCCATCGGCAGCCAGGTGTACAGGCCCGAGGCGAGTTTGCGGATCATGCCGGCGCGCAGCATCAGCTGGTGGCTGATCACGACCGCGTCGGAAGGCGTTTCTTTCTGTGTGGCGAGCAAAAATTGACTGGTGCGCATGGTTGGCCGTTGTCGGTTGCTATGACTGGAAATGACGGAGCAGTGTACCGGCGAGTTTTGCTGACGTACAGGCGTGCGGCCGGTGGAGAGGTTCAACGGCGGGATTCCTCCCGCCGTTGGCGAAATGTCTTACGACTCTTCGGCAACCGGTGTCGGTACCGGCTCGGGCTTGGGCGTGGGGCCCTCGCGGCGGCTTTCCTGGAACCAGTGCAGGGCGATCAGCACCAGCGTCGGCACGCCGAGCAGGGCGGTGATCAGGAAGAAGTTGTGATAGCCGAACTTCTCCACCATCACCCCGGAGTAGCCGCCGATCAGGCGCGGCAACAGCAGCATGATCGAGCTGAGCAGGGCGTATTGCGTGGCGGAGAACTTCAGGTTGGTCAGGCTCGACAGGTAGGCGACGAATGCCGAGGTCGCAAGGCCAGAGCTGAAGTTGTCGAGGGAGATGGTCACCACCAGCATCTTCAGGTTCGGGCCCATGTCGGCGAGCATCAGGAACAGCAGGTTGGTGCCTGCCGAGGCTGCGCCGCCGATCAGCAAGATCGGCAGGATCCCGAAGCGCACGATCAGCAGGCCGCCCATGCCGGCGCCGACCAGGGTCATGATCAGGCCGAAGATCTTGCTGACGCTGGCGATCTGGTCTTTGGTAAAGCCCTGGTCGATGTAAAACACGTTGGCCATCACCCCCATGACCGTGTCCGACATCCGATAGGTGGCGATCAGCCCGAGCAGCAGCAGCGCTTGCCAGCGGTAGCGCAGGATGAAGTCGTTGACCGGCGTCAGTACTGGCGCCAGTCCACGACGACCCATGGCTGACAGGCACGCCCAAGTGAGCAGGGTGTAGAGAATGGCGCGCAGGAAGGCACGGTCTTCGAGCAGCAGGTCGAGCGGACTGACGCCTTCGAACAGCACACTGGCGAAGTCGGTATTGTAGAGCTGAGTGAACATCGCCGGCACGGACACCAGCAACACGATCAGTACGAACACCGACATCAATTGATGCATGAAGGTGTAGCGGCCCGCCTGCAATTGCGTACGTAGCGGCACCGGCGGTTCGCGCATCAGCAGGGTGGTCAGCAAGGCTGGGATCATCAGTGCGCCGAACAGCGCGTAGGTGCCAGCCCAGGCTGAGTGTTGATAATTGAAACCGGTAGAGCCGAAGCCTTCAGCGAAGAACAAGGCGCCAGCGGTGGCGAGCAGGGCGGCGACGCGGTAGCCGGACATGTAACTGGCAGCCAGCGCGGCCTGGCGGCTGTCGTCGGCGATTTCCAGACGATAGGCGTCAACCGCGATGTCTTGGGTGGCGGAGGCGAAGGCGACGACAACGGCAATGGCGATCAACCAGGACAGATGCTTCTGCGGATCGCAGAAGCCCATGCCGATCAGGCCGAGGATCACCAGTGATTGCGAAAGCACCAGCCACGAGCGGCGACGGCCAAGCTTGCCCAGCAACGGCAGGCGCCATTGGTCGAGCAGTGGTGACCAGACCCATTTGAACGCGTAGGCCAGGCCGATCAGGCTGGCGTAGCCGATGGTTTCACGGGCCACACCGGCTTCACGCAGCCAGACGGAAAGCGTCGAGAACACCAGCATGTACGGCAGGCCGGCGGCGAAACCGAGCAACAACAGCACGAGCGTCGAAGGACTGGCATAGGCGGCGAGCGCGGCGCGCCAGGTTTTACGGGGCATGGGCTGAAGTCTGCCTCAAGATTGCGAAAACAAAGCGCGCACTCTAACCGCTGTGCTCTACCGGACGCCAGCCATGGCGCTGAATATCCACACGATTGTTCAGGACGGTGATGCCCTCCATGCGTAACCGTGCTCGCTGTTCATCACCAGATGGGCTACCCACGGGCAAGCTGATCCGGCCGCCGGCGCCCAGCACTCGGTGCCAGGGCAGCCTGGTATCGCCGGGCAATTGGCTCAAGGTACGGCCGACCCAGCGCGCGGCGCGCCCCAACCCGGCCAGTTCAGCCAATTGACCATAGCTGACCACTTTGCCTTCGGGCACTTGCGCGAGCGTCGAGTAGAGCGCCGTGCGTCGGATTTGCGCTTCACTCTCGCCTTCATGGATCGGGTCTGTCACCTACACGGTTCCTGAGCATGAGTGGGTTAATGGCTTAAGCGTAATCCCTCATCGCGCGGATGAGAAATGAACTCAATAGAAATAGTTCGGTCAGTCCTTGTCATGGTCTTATTCCTACGGATAATGCCGGCCTTTTTCGCAAACTTGAGCCTCCGATTTGCTTATGTTTTCCAGAACCTTGCTGTGCCTTGCTGTTTTCAGTGCGTCCACGCCCTTGCTTGCCGATACCGTCTGGTTGAAGAACGGTGACAAGTTGAGCGGCAAAATTACCGTGTTCGATGGCGGCAAACTCTTGGTTCAGACCCAATACGCTGGTGCGGTCTCGATCGACTGGAAAGAGGTCAAGACCCTGGAAAGTGACCAGGAGTTGCTGGTCAAGCAGGATGCCTATAGCGGCGAAAAGGCCAAGTCGCTGACGGCTGCCGACGATGGCAAGGTCACGCTGGCCAACGGTGAAGCGCCGAAAACCGTGGAGCTGGCAAGCATTCAGCAAATCCTCAAGCCCAAACCGGTGGTCGAGGATCTGGTGTGGAAGGGCAATGTCGATCTGGCGCTGGATTACCAGCGCGCGGAAAAAGACACCGACGATTACGACATCGGCTTCAAGACTACGGCGCGCCACGGTCGCTGGCGGCACACCGCCGAGGGCGAATACAACCGTGAAGTGCAGGATGAAGTGACCACCACCGACAACTGGCGCGCCGAGTACGCACTCGATCGCTTCCTGACGGATAAGTGGTTCTGGCAAGGGCGCCTGAATTACAAGCGTGATCACGTTGAGGAGCTGTCCCGTCAACGAGTCGTCGGTACGGGTCCGGGTTATCAGTTCTGGGATGACGAATTGGGGGCGTTCTCGCTCGGCTCGCTGTTGAACCGTACCGACTATCAATACAGCGATGGCAGCAAGGACAACTTCTATTCCGTTGCGATGAAGTGGGACTACAACCGCTACCTGATCGGCAAGAAGGTCGAGTTCTTCACCAATGGCGAAGTCGGCAAGCCATTGTCCGGCGTAGCTGACTATGCGCTGGATGCCGAGCTGGGCTTGCGCTACAAGGTCACCGACTGGGCGTCGCTGAACCTGAAAGCGGAGCGCGACATCATCAGTGGCACCAACGATGCGGATTTGAACAAGACCCGTTACACCGCAGGGTTTGGCGTGGCCTGGTAAGGCAAAAACAAAAAAATCGCAGCCTGCGGCAGCTTCTACAGAAATCAATGTAGGAACTGCCGCAGGCTGCGATCTTTTTTTGCGCCTGAAAAACAGACGCCCACAAAAAAGCCCCGCTTTTAAGGGCGGGGCTTTTTTCTAAAGAAGCTACAAGTTAGATAACTTGTACTTCTTCAGCTTGCATGCCTTTCTGACCGCGGGTAGCGATGAAAGAAACCTGTTGGCCTTCTTTCAGGCTTTTGAAGCCGTCGGATTGGATAGCTTTGAAGTGAACGAACAGATCGTCACCGGATTGTGGAGTGATGAAGCCGAAGCCTTTTTCATCGTTGAACCACTTAACGGTACCGGTTTGGCGATTAGACATGGTGTAACTCCTTGAACAAAGATAACTGCGACTCAGGAAGAACCCTGGCCGAGACTGAGTGCAAAGAGCAGGAAAAATTCTTGTAGATGGTTGGATCGAAATTCAACATATCGTGTAGAGATTCTCAGTGACACAAGCAACACAGTGACGCCACCTTAACCCTTTTTCCGAGAAGTGCCAATGCTTCTTGCGAAGGTTTCTCTGTTTTCGGGATCGGCGGTGTGACGGTTCGTCGCCAAAGCCCGTATTTCATGGGTGTTCGGCGAGAATTGCACCGCGCACTTTGAACCCGGCGGCGCGCCCGGTAAGATGCCGGACAGAATTTTTCCACCTCGCTATTTCAGGACACCCGCCATGAGCATCAAATCGGACAAGTGGATTCGCCGCATGGCGCAGGAACACGGCATGATCGAACCTTTCGTCGAGCGTCAGGTGCGCGGCAGCGACGACAGCCGGGTGATCTCCTACGGTGTGTCGAGCTACGGCTACGATGTGCGTTGCACCAACCACTTCAAGGTGTTCACCAACATCAACTCAGCCATCGTCGACCCGAAAAACTTCGACGCCGGCAGTTTCGTCGACATCCACAGCGACGTCTGCATCATCCCGCCGAATTCCTTCGCACTGGCCAGCACCGTCGAATATTTCCGTATTCCGCGCAATGTACTGACCATCTGCCTGGGTAAAAGCACCTACGCGCGTTGCGGCATCATCGTTAACGTCACCCCGCTGGAGCCTGAGTGGGAAGGCCACGTGACTCTGGAATTCTCCAACACCACCAACCTGCCGGCGAAAATCTACGCCAACGAAGGCGTGGCGCAGATGCTTTTCCTCGAATCCGACGAGGAATGTGAAGTCTCCTACAAGGATCGTGGTGGCAAGTACCAGGGCCAGCGTGGCGTCACTCTGCCGCGTACCTGAGTCGTCCATCCGGCAATTGTCGGGAATTCTTTGGCGGGCAGACACTCTATGGGGTGTACTGCCCGTTTTTGCTTGTGCCGAAACGGGCCTTGGCCGAGGAGTGCCCTATGAAGATCGATCCGCATATCACCGCCGAACTGGCGAGGCTTGAGCCCAATCAGATTGGCGTTTTAGCCTGGTCCTTGCTGGCACACCCGTCCATCAGCATGGCTGGCGGAATACCCGGTCAACCTGACCCCGATACCCCCAACGAACAACCGGTCGAGCCGGGTGAACCGACCCTTCCCGACGAGCCGCCACCGGTGCCTGTGGCCTGATCCCGATGGGCAATGAATGGCCAGTCAGTTGAAGTCCGCCAAGACTTCAACTGACTGGCCATATTTCGTTATCGCCAATGACAAAAATCCTGCAGCTCTCTTCGTGATCGACCGGATAACGGCCGGTAAACGCGCCAAACGCTGGCATCAGGCTGATGCGCTCGCCGAGCCTGAAGCACGCCAGACGCAAACTCTGCCGCCCCTTGCCATGCAGTCGATAGACCGGGTGCACATGACCGGCCAGCACATGCCTTTCAGCATGGGGGTCAGGCTCGTGCTGCAAGGCGAACGGTCCTAGCAGCAGCGGCTCCGGTACCACGCGAATATTTAACGAGGCCGGCGGGTCGCCCGCGCGTTTGTCGTGATTGCCACGAATCAGCGTCATCGGCAGATCGGCGTGGCGCGATCGCCATTCAGACAGCGCGCTTAAAGTGCCCGCCGCATGCGAGCCGGGCCCATGCAGGAAGTCGCCCAGAAATATCAGTTGTCGGCAGGGCAGTTTCGCCAACAGCCGATCGATCAACGCAATATTGCTCGCCGTGGTGCCTTGCGGGACGGGTTGGCCGAGGCTGCGATAGGCTGCCGCCTTGCCGAAATGCACGTCGGCGATCAGCAACGCTTGCTGTTCAGGCCAATACAGGGCTTTTTCCGGCAACAACCAGAGTTCCTCGCCAGCCAGGCGTACCGGGTAGGGCGCGTTCATGTGCGGTTAGCCTTGTCGGCGGATTTCTCCAGATCACCGACCATCCGTCTGATCCGGTCGGCGAGTTTTTCCGAGCTCATGCTTTCGCGCATGCGCTCCACCAATAGCGGGAAGCCTAGCGGTGTAGGACGTTTGATTTGATGCACATCCAGTCTCATCCGATTTATGTGCTCCAGTGTCTGTTCCAGTCGGCGAATATCCAGTTCTTCCCGTAGGACTTCTTCCCCGGCCTGCGCTAGCAGCAGGTTGCCTGAGTCATATTGTTTGAACACTTCGAAGAATAAGCCGCTGGAGGCCTGCACCTGTCGGGTGCTTTTCGGTGCGCCGGGGTAGCCGGCGAATACCAGCCCGGCAATCCGCGCGATTTCCCGAAAACGCCGCAGCGCCAGTTCTCCAGCATTAAGGCTGGCCAGGACATCGCGCAAAAGGTGATCGGGGCTGAGCAGTTCGGCATCGAGCTGTTGCGACCAGTCCACCGGCGTGGCGCTGAGTAACTCCAGACCGTAATCGTTGACCGCAATCGAGAACGTCACTGGCTGACGCTGGCTGATCCGCCATGCCAGCAGACTCGCCAGCCCCAGATGCACCTGACGCCCGGCAAACGGGTAGAGGAAAAGGTGCCAGCCCTCGCGGGATTTCAGCACCTCGGCCAGCAGGTTGTCGGTGGTGGGCAGGCCAGACCCGCGCGCCTGGGTTTCCAGCAATGGTCGCAACGCCTGCATTTCCGGGCCGACGAACTCACCCCGCGCGGCGTCGGTAAACCGTGTCACCACCGCTTCGGCCAACTCGTTGGAGAGCGGCATGCGTCCGCCATTCCAGCGCGGTACGGCGGCTTTTTTCGCGGTGCTGCGTTTGACGTACGCGGTCATGTTTTCCACCCGTACCAGCTCCAGCAAACGCCCAGCGAAGAGAAAACCATCGCCCGGTTTGAGGCGCGCGATAAAGCCTTCCTCGACGCTGCCCAACTGCTTGCCACCGCCGCCCTTGCTCCAGAACTTCAACTGGATGCTCGCGTCGCTGACGATGGTGCCGATGCTCATGCGATGGCGCCGGGCCAGCCGTGCATCGGGCACGCGCCACACACCATGCTCGTCCGGTTCGACCCGGCGATAATCCGGATAGGCCGTCAGAGACATCCCGCCATGGCGTACGAAAGCCAGTGCCCAAGCCCAATCCGCGGCTGTCAGGTCACGATAGGCCCAGGCACCGCGGACTTCTTCGTACAGCTCATCGGGTAAAAATCCGCCGCCCAGCGCCATGCTGACCAAATGTTGCACCAGCACATCCAGCGGTTTGTGCGGCGACCGGCGCGGTTCGATGCGCCGTTGCTCGACGGCATCGCGGGCAGCGGCGGCTTCGATCAGCTCAAGGCTGTGCGTCGGCACCAGCGTGACCCGCGAGGTACGCCCCGGTGCATGGCCAGAACGCCCGGCGCGCTGCATCAAGCGCGCGACACCTTTGGCCGATCCTATTTGCAGCACGCGTTCCACCGGCAGGAAGTCCACCCCCAGATCGAGGCTCGACGTGCATACCACGGCTTTCAAGTGCCCATCCTTCAACGCCTGCTCCACCCAGTCTCGGGTATCACGGGACAGCGAGCTGTGATGCAAGGCGATCAATCCGGCCCAGTCCGGCCGTGCCTCAAGCAGCGCCTGATACCAGATTTCCGACTGTGCCCGAGTGTTGGTGAACACCAGGCTGCTGGCGCAGGCATCGAGTTCGGCGACCACTTGCGGCAGCATCTTCAGACCGATATGCCCGGCCCATGGAAAGCGTTCGATGGTGGGTGGGAGCAGGGTGTCGACCTTCAGGGATTTTTCGCTCTGGCCCTGAATACTTACGCCGCCGCCCTGTGGGATCAGCACCTGTTGGGCGTGGGATTGATTACCGAGTGTCGCGGAAACGCCCCAGACGATCAGTTCAGGTTGCTAGTGGCGCAGGCGGGCGAGCGCCAATTGCAACTGTACGCCGCGTTTGTTGCCGAGCAACTCGTGCCATTCGTCCACCACGATCATGCGCAAGGTCGACAACGCAGTGTGAGCATCGGCGCGGGCGAGCAGCAGCGTCAGACTTTCCGGCGTGGTGATCAGTGTGGTCGGCAGGCGCCGGCTCTGGCGCGCACGTTCGCTGCTGCTGGTGTCACCGGTGCGCAGGCCGATGCTCCACGGGAGCTGCAAGTCATCGACGGGCGTTTGCAGGGCGCGCGCGGTGTCGGCGGCGAGGGCGCGCATGGGGGTGATCCATAACACCGTCAGCGGGTCGGTAACCGGTTTGCGTTTGCGCGATGTTTCAGCGACGGGAACGGATCGGGCGAAGCGATTGAGTGCGGCAAACCACACCGCATAGGTTTTACCGGCGCCGGTGCTGGCGTGCAGCAGTCCTGATTCGCCGTTCTTGACGGCGGCCCAGACCTGTTTCTGGAAGGCGAACGGCTTCCAGGCGCGGGCGCTGAACCAGGTTTTTGCGAGGTCAGGGGATTTCGCCATGCGGGCTGCGCGCGCTCTGGAGGGGTTATTCCAGTGACCGCAGTGCCCACTGACAAGTTTAATTTCGTCAGTAGATGAATATCCTTGTGGGAGCGAGCCTGCTCGCGAAGACGTTGTCACATTCAACATCATCGTTGACTGACAGACCGCTTTCGCGAGCAGGCTCGCTTGTATGGTAGGACTTGAAGGGAGGAGGAGGGACAAGGCTCGATTCTGACTGTTGACGCAGCACAGACCGTGGGAGATTTCGCCCCTCCTCCTTTCACCCAAGCGCCGATAAAGAATGCATCTGGCTAGACCGACGATAGGAACAAGCCTGCGCCTCTGGGTGAACCCTTCAAGTGCTCAAACCTTATCCCGGAGGAAATCCTGTGGCAATGCCAGTCGCTCTATCAAATCCGATCGTTGGCGTGGATGTCGCCAAAAATGAACTGGTGATTTATCAGGCCGATAGCGATCTGCTTGAAGCGATTCCCAATACCAAAACATCCATCAAGCAGTGGCTGAAGGCCTTGCTCGTCCCCGTGTCTATTGCCATTGAGGCAACCAACATCTACCACCTGGAATTCGCTGATTTGGCCTATGCGGCCGGTTGCACGATTTACATGGTGGGCGGCTATGAACTCAAACACTACCGCGAAGGCGTGAAGATCCGCGCCAAAACCGACGCCTTGGACGCCAAGCTGCTGGCCCGTTACCTGAAGAACGAAGCCGAGGAGTTGCACCCCTGGACCCCGCCATCACCGCTGTACCGCCAGCTCCTGAGCCTTTTCCGCCGCCGCGCGGCTTTGGTCCAGGCAAGGGTCGGCCTGGTGCAGAGCTGGTCGAATGAGCCGCTGTTGAAGGCAGCTTTTGCTGAACAAATAAAATCCATGCAGCGGCTTGAAACGATGATCGAAAAGACGATCAACGATCAGCTCAAACAAGCCGGTTTGCTCGGCCAATTGAAGCGTTGCCTGAAAGTTGAGGGCATTGGATTTCTGACCGGAGCGCGCCTGCTCACGGCGTTTCAGCGGGGAGAATTTAGCAACGCGGATGCGTTTATCGCCTTCCTGGGCATGGATTTACGGGTATCGAAATCAGGGCAAAAGGACGGTCGCCGCAGCTTGACCAAGCGCGGAGACCCCGAGGCCCGCCGACTTTTGCACAACGCAGCGATGTCGGCTAGCCGTACGATAGCCTGGAAAGGGTTTTACGAAGCCCAGAGAGCACGGGGTTTCAGCACCACGCAGGCGTTGGTGATGCTGGCTCGCAAACTTGCTCGGGTGGTATTCGCCTTGCTGAAAGGGCAAAGCGAATATCAGACAAAAGTCAGTTGAGGGCTTCCCCTCAACCATAGAATCTCCCACAGATTTTATCTGTGCAGGTTACTTCAGGTTGCCGCTAAGAAATTGCTTCAGGCGCTCACTCTTTGGATTGCCTAGCACATCCTCTGGCGCGCCTTCTTCTTCCACCAATCCCTGGTGCAGAAACAGCACCTGGCTGGAGACCTTGCGCGCGAAGCTCATTTCGTGAGTCACCATGATCATGGTCCGGCCTTCCTCGGCCAGGCCCTGAATCACCCGCAACACTTCACCCACCAGTTCCGGATCCAGCGCCGACGTCGGCTCGTCGAACAGCATGACTTCCGGCTCCATCGCCAACGCTCGGGCAATTGCCACGCGTTGCTGCTGGCCGCCGGAGAGAAACGCCGGGTACTGATCCGCTACACGCGCCGGCAAACCGACCTTGTCCAGATAGCGCCGCGCGCGATCCTCGGCTTCCTGTTTGCTGCAACCCAACACCCGGCGCGGGGCCATGGTGATGTTTTCCAGCACGGTCATGTGGCTCCACAGGTTGAAGTGTTGGAACACCATGGCCAGGCGGGTGCGCAGGCGTTGCAGTTCATCGGGGTCGGCGACGTGCATGCCGTGGCGGTCGGTGATCATGCGGATGGCCTGGCCATCGAGGCTCATGGCGCCGTCGTTGGGTTGTTCGAGAAAGTTGATACAGCGCAAAAAGGTGCTTTTACCCGAGCCGCTGGCGCCGATCAGGCTGATCACGTCGCCGGTCTTGGCCTTGAGCGAAACGCCTTTGAGCACCTGATGGTCGCCATAGCTTTTGTGCAGGCCTTCAACGGTCAGTTTGTACATGGGACAGACATCCTCAAGGCGAAAGTAGATAGCCGGTGCGATAGGCTTCGGTGCCTGCAACATGGGCAATCACCATGCCGGCCGTGGCCATGCGCCGTAGCGAACGGGCATACATCAGGCCGGCAGTGGTGCAATGAATGGGCGTGACCCGGTCGTTGATCGGGTCAATGATTTCGGCGATCTGCTGGCCGGCTTCCAGGTGTTGTCCCGCCGTGGCGGTGTACACCAACAGGCCGCCAACCGGCGTGGTCACCGGTTCCACCCCGGCTAGGGGCGTGGCGGGGAAGGGTAGCGGTGGCTGCGGTTTGGTTTCGCCGACGATCGCGTCGAACTGGATCAGGTAGTCGAGCAGCGCCTGACAGTCACGACTGGCCATCGGGTGGGTGACATCGCCCTGGCCGCGCAACTCGACGGTCACCGAGAAACTGCCCAGCGGAATCTCGAATTGTTCGCCAAAGCGCTCCTTCAGTTGCCACCAGAGCAACGTGAAACATTCATCGAACGACTGCCCGCCGGAATCGGTGGCCAACAGGCTGGCCTGCGAGCCGATGTAGCGCGCCAGCGGCTCGACCTGCGGCCACGCTTCGGGCGTGGTGTAGAGGTGAACCACCGATTCGAAATCGCAATGCAGGTCCAGCACCATGTCCGCATCGCAGGCCAGCCGTTGCAGGGTCAGGCGCTGGGATTGCAGTTGGGTGCTGGCGGTCTGGCGTGCGAGGGCATGGCGCAGGCGGGTGCGGATCAGTTCGAGGTTGCGCTGCGGGTCATCGCCCAGCTTGCCCTCGATATCGTTGCCGATCTCTTCGCTGAGGTCGACGAACCAGCGATTGAAGTTCTGCCCGCTTTCCAGTTCGTAGCGGCCCAGCGGCACGTCCATCAACACTTGTTCCAGGCCGACCGGGTTGGCCACCGGTACCAGGACGATCTCGCTGCGCAGGCGCCCGGCGGCTTCCAGCTCCGCCAGACGCTGCTTGAGGTGCCAGGCGACGAGCATGCCCGGCAATTCGTCGGCGTGCAGCGACGACTGGATGTAGATCTTGCCTTTAGCCTGCTCCGGGCCGAAGTGAAAACTGTGGATCTGTCGTGCGGTCCCCGGCAGCGGGGCCAGCAGGTCATGGATCTGGTGTCGCATTACAAGGTTCCTAGTGAGTCGGCCCGAGGAAGGCCAGCCATCGGCGTTCGGCGAGGCGGAACAGGCCGACCAGCGCGAAGGTAATGGTCAGGTAGATCAGCGCGGCGATACCGAACGACTGAAAGGTCAGGAAGGTCGCCGAGTTGGCGTCCCGGGCGACTTTCAGGATGTCGGGGATGGTCGCGGTGAAGGCCACGGTGGTCGAGTGCAGCATCAGGATCACTTCGTTGCTGTAGTAAGGCAACGAACGGCGCAGCGCCGAAGGCATGATCACGTAGGCATACAGCTTCCAGCCCGTCAGGCCGTAAGTCTTGGCTGCTTCGACTTCGCCGTGGTTCATGCTACGGATAGCCCCGGCGAAAATTTCCGTGGTGTAGGCGCAGGTGTTGAGGGCGAAGGCGAGGATCGTGCAGTTCATCGCATCGCGAAAGAAACTGTCGAGAATCGGCTGCGCGCGTACGGCGGCGAGACTGTAGATGCCGGTGTAGCAAATCAGCAATTGGATATACAGCGGGGTACCGCGGAACAGGTAGGTGTAGAACTGCACCGGCCAGCGCACGTAAAAGTGCGACGACACACGGGCGATCGACAGCGGAATCGAGACCAGGAAACCGATGAAGATCGACGCGCTTAGCAGCCACATCGTCATCGCCAGCCCGGTTATGTTGTTGCCGTCGGTATAAAGGAAGGCCTTCCAGTATTCCTGCAAGAGTTCGATCATCGTACGGCCTCCCGGGCACCGGCGGCGTAGCGACGTTCAAGCCAACGCAAAATGAAGTTGGAAGCACTGGTGATCAGCAGATAGATCAAGGCAGCGAGAACCAGGAAGTAGAACAGTTGATAAGTGCTTTTACCGGCGTCCTGCGCGGCTTTGACCAGATCGGCGAGGCCGATGATCGACACCAGCGCGGTGGCCTTGAGCATCACCATCCAGTTGTTGCCGATGCCCGGCAGGGCGAAGCGCATCATTTGCGGGAACACCACGAAGCGAAAGCGCTGGCCGCGTTTGAGGCCGTACGCGGTCGCGGCTTCGACCTGACCGCGCGGCACCGAGAGGATCGCGCCACGGAACGTTTCAGTGAAATACGCGCCATAAATGAAGCCCAGGGTCAGCACCCCGGCACTGAACGGGTCGATCTCGATGTATTCCCATTCCATGTAATCGGTGAGCGAGGTCAGCCAGGTTTGCAGGCTGTAGAAAATCAGCAGCATCAGCACCAGATCCGGCACCCCGCGAATCAGCGTGGTGTAGACCTGGGCAGGCAGGCGCACCAGTTTGACTTTTGACAGCTTGGCACTGGCGCCGAGCAGGCCGAGCAACACGGCCACCAGCAGCGACAACGCCGATAATTTGATGGTCATCCAGGTGCCTTCCAGCAGCAACGGGCCAAAACCCTTGAGGCTGAAGGCGGATAGCCCCAGATTTTGCAGGAGGTTTTCGAACATAAATCAGCAACCTGAGCGGATGGAAAAGGCGCCCATCGAGGATGGGCGCCGGGGCATTATTTGCCGCTGTACAGATTCAGATCGCCAAAGTGTTTCTTCTGGATGGTGGCGTAGGTGCCATCATCGTGTAACGCTTTGATACCTTTATCCAAAAGCGCCTTCAACTCAGTGTTACCTTTCTTAATACCGACAGCGGTTTTGGCCGGCAGCAATTCGCTGTCGACTGGCTGGCTGACTTCATAGTCGGCGCCCTTTGGCGACTTCAAAAAGCCCAGTTCGGCTTGCAGCATGTCCTGGATGCCGGCGTCGAGACGGCCGGAGGTCAGGTCGGAATACACCTGGTCCTGGTTCTGATAGGCCTGGGCTTTCACGCCGGCCTTGTCCAGTACGGCTTTGGCATAGGCTTCCTGAATGGTGCCTTGCTCGTAACCGACGGTTTTTCCTTTCAAAGACGCAACGTCTGCGGTGATCCCCGAGCCTTTCTTGAACACGTAAGCGGTCGGGCCGGAGAACAGCTCGCTGGAGAAGTCGATGACTTTTTCGCGGGCCGGGGTCACGGTCATCGACGAGATCACACCGTCGAACTTATTGGCTTTGAGGCCCGGAATCATGCCGTCGAAGTCACTTTCGACCCACTTGCACTTGACCTTCAGTTCGGCGCAGATTGCGTTGCCCAAGTCGATGTCGAAGCCCACCAGGTTGCCGTCGGCCGCTTTCGACTCAAACGGTGCATACGAAGGGTCAACGCCAAAGCGCAGCTCTTTGTATTCCTTGGCCAGCGCGGAGCCGGCGGCCATGCACAACGCCAGTGCAGAAAGGGTCAGCAATGCTTTTTTCATTATTCAATCCCTAAGAACCAATATGAGCGCTTGTGGCGCAGAATTATTGTTACTGGAACGCGTACGACCTATAGAAAGTAGCAATTTCCGAACCAGAGTCCCGAACAAGTGTTTTAAAAGGTTGGTGCAGCGACTGGATGAGCGAATGAGTGCCCGTAAACGGGCACTGAAAAAGGCTTGCACTGATATAGAGCTGATCGTTCCCACGCTCTGCGTGGTAATGCCTCAACGGACGCTCTGCGTTCGGCTCTGGAAGGGACGCGGAGCGTCCCGGGCTGCATTCCCACGCAGAGCGTGGGAACGATCAATGTCCCGGAGATTGGGGTCAGGCCAGAAGATCCTGCAATGTGGCAAGGCTATCTGCCTCTTCCACGGTTTTATCCTGCCGCCAGCGCAGCATCCGCGGAAAGCGCACGGCGATTCCGCTCTTGTGCCGGCGCGAGAGGGCGATGCCTTCGAAGCCCAATTCAAATACCAGGCTCGGTGTCACACTGCTGACCGGGCCGAATTTTTCCACGGTGGTCTTGCGCACGATGCTGTCGACCTGACGCATCTCTGCATCCGTCAGCCCGGAATACGCTTTGGCAAACGGCACCAGTGCGCGTTGGCTGGATTCGGGCGGACCGTCCCACACCGCAAAGGTGTAATCGCTGTACAGACTGGCGCGACGGCCATGTCCCCGTTGTGCGTAAATCAGCACCGCATCAACGCTGAACGGGTCGACCTTCCATTTCCACCACACGCCCATGTCCTTGGTACGACCGACCCCGTAGAGTGAGTCGCGGGCCTTGAGCATCATGCCCTCGACGCCCAGGCGCCGGGAGGCTTCGCGTTGGCGGGCGAGGTCGATCCAATCCGTACCGGTCAGCACCGGGGAGGGCAGCAGCACCGGACTGTTGCAGTGGGCGATGACGTCTTCCAGTTGCGCGCGGCGCCTGGCTTGCGGTTGATTGCGCCAGTCTTCGCCCTGCCATTCCAGCAGGTCGTAGGCGAGCACCACCACTGGCACGTCCTCGAGAATTTTCTTGTCGAGGGTTTTGCGGCCGATGCGTTGTTGCAGCAAGGCGAACGGTTGCACCGCAGGCGGTTCGGTGGATTGCGGATCAAAGGCGTCTTCGGTGCGCGGCTGGGTGCTTTTCCACACCACGATTTCACCGTCGATCACCGTGCCATCGGGTAAGCCGTGTACCAGCACACCGAGTTCAGGGAAGCGCTCGGTGACCAGTTCTTCACCGCGCGACCATACCCACAACCGGCCGTCACGATTGACCACTTGCGCGCGGATACCATCCCACTTCCACTCCACCTGCCAATTGCTCGCCGGGCCGATCAACGCTTCAAACTCCTCGACCGGTTGCGACAAGGCGTGAGCGAGGAAAAACGGGTACGGCTGGCCACCACGCTGGGAATGCTCATCAGCGGACTCCGGGGCGATCAGCTTCAGATAACTGGCGGCGTTCGGCCGATGGGACAGGTCGGTGTAGCCCACCAGTCGTTGCGCCACGCGCTTGCTGTCGAGGTCGGCCATCGACGCCAATGCGCGGGTCACCAGCAGCTTGGATACGCCGACGCGGAAACTGCCGGTGATCAGCTTGATACACAGCATCAGGCTTGGCCGATCCAGTTGCGTCCACAGCGCGGGCAATTGACGCGACAGGTACTCCGGGGTTTCACCGCGCAACGGCAGTAACTTGCCTTCGATCCATTCGGCGAGCCCGGCGCTTGAGCTGTGCGGGTTATCCGGCAGCACCAACGAGATCGTTTCCGCCAGATCGCCGACCGCCTGATAACTCTCCTCGAAGAGCCACGGCGTCAGGCCGGAGACCTCGACGGCCAGCTCGCGCAAAATCCGCACCGGCACCAGTTGCCGTGGCCGACCGCCGGACAGAAAGTACACCGCCCAAGCAGCGTCCTGGGGGGCGGCCTGTGCGAAGTAATGCTGCATCGCGGCCAGTTTGGCGTTGCTGGACGTCGTGGCGTCGAGTTCGGCGTACAACTCGGCGAAGGCTTTCATGCGGGCATCTCGGCGATGGCCGGTGCGGCGGCGATGTTTTCTTCTTCGTCATCGCCGTATTCGGTGTTGAAGCCCTGAGCATCCAGCCCCTGTTCGCGCAGGTGCCGTACGAGCACGCCAATCGAGCCGTGGGTGACCATCACCCGTTCGGCGCCGGTCTGGTTGATCGCCCAGAGCAGGCCGGGCCAGTCGGCGTGATCGGACAGCACGAAGCCACGGTCGACGCCGCGCCGCCGCCGCGTACCGCGCAAGCGCATCCAGCCGCTGGCGAAGCCGTCGCTGAACTCGCCGAAACGACGCATCCAGCTACTGCCCCCAGCCGACGGCGGGGCGATAATCAGGGCTTGTTGAATAATCGGGTCGTTCTTTTTCAGATCACCGGCATAGATCGTCGGCGGAAGATACACGCCGGCGTCGCGATAAACCCGGTTCAACGGCTCGACCGCGCCGTGGCTAAGGATCGGGCCAAGGGTTTCGTCGATGCCGTGGAGAATTCGCTGGGCTTTGCCAAACGAATAACAGAACAACACGCTGGCCTTGCCGGCGGCGATGTTGGCTTTCCACCACTCGTTGATCTCACTGAACACTTGCGCCTGCGGTTGCCACCGGTAGATCGGCAGGCCGAAGGTCGATTCAGTGATGAAGGTGTGGCAGCGCACCGGCTCGAAGGGGTCGCAGGTGCCGTCGGGCTCGATTTTGTAATCGCCGGACGCGACCCAGACTTCGCCGCCGTATTCCAGACGTACCTGAGCCGAGCCGAGGACGTGGCCGGCAGGGTGGAAACTCAAAGTGACGCCATGGTGCGTCAGTCGTTGGCCGTAGGCGAGGGTTTGCAGATTGATGTCCTGGCCCAGGCGTGCGCGCAGAATCCCTTCGCTGGCGCTGCTGGCCAGGTAATGCTGGTTGCCGGTGCGGGCGTGATCGCCGTGAGCATGGGTGATCACCGATCGCTCGACGGGGCGCCAGGGGTCGATATAGAAATCCCCGGCGGGGCAGTACAAACCTTCCGGGCGGGCGATGACAAGGTCCATGTCGTTACCAGAAATGGGGGGCTTGTTAGCTATGAGGTTGGCGCTGGTCTGGAAGTTCTATCAATTATGTTCAGGACGACACAAAGCCAATGTGGGAGCGGGCTTGCTCGCGAATGCGGTGTGTCAGACGCCAAAAGTATTGACTGTCACGACGCCTTCGCGAGCAAGCCCGCTCCCACAGGGGAATTGCGTTTATTTGCCGGGGGTGAGAGTCAAACGCGTTTTGCCGTAAACCCGATCGAAGTTCTGCGGCTGCATCGGCAAGCCGATGTACTGCCCCTTCAACCACGCGTCGATGCCATTGAGGTAGTTCGGGCTGACCGGATTCCCCGATTGCCCCGTACCGTTCTGCCCCATCAGCGGTTCGGCCTGGCCGAAGTCGACGATAAAACGCATCGACGGCGCGCGCGTGGTGGTGAAGTCCAGGCCCCAGGCGAACGCCGAGGTGTTCAACGTGGTGTGATCACCACCGGCCGCCAGCGGCCCGCGAACGGTCTGGCCATTGGCATTCTTCCACGTATAGCTATGCAATTTGCCCCACTGCCAGGCTTTGTGATCGCCGCCCAACTGAGTGTCACTGGCCGTGATTGCGGCCGCGAAGCTGCGGGCAAGCATCACTGCCTTGTCCTCTTTCTGCGGCGTGCGGATGTCGTCCCAGAACGGGCTGTCCTCGCGCCCCAGCAGATGATCAGCCTGCGCTGCGTAGGACAAATCACCGTTGGCAATAAACGCCTTCCACGCCCGGCTGGACTCGGGGCCGAGTTCGTCGAGGAAGATCTGCTTCATGCTTTCTTGCAGGAACAGTTCGTAGATCGCTGCATCCGCCGAGGTCGGGCTGAGCTTGCCGTCGAACGCCATCAGCCTTGTAAATGCCTCGCGTGCCTTGCTGCGATCGGCTTCTGGCAGGGCGTCGATCGCCTGTTTCAGCGGTTGCTTCATGCCCGGTGCTTCGAAGACTTTCTTCAGTTTGGCGGCGAAGGTCGTGGTCTGGTCGTACTGCATGGCGATCACGCTGCGGCTGTCGTGCTTGCCGCTGCCGGCCAGCTCGGCCAGACGTTCGCCACGTTCCGGTGCGGCCCAGGAGTTCGACAGTTGCATGCCGTAGCCGTGGGGGATGACGCGCTGGTTGGCGGTGCCGAGCCAGCCTTGCGCCGGGTCTTGATCGTACGGATGCAGCATCGGGTCGGCGTAACCGTCCCAGTCGTAACGACCTTCCCAGCCCGGCGACGGCAGCAGGCCTTCGCCTTCACGGCGATTCGGGAAGCGGCCGGTGACTTGCCAGCCGATATTGCTCGCATCGGCGAATACCAGATTCAGCGCGATAGCGCGGATTTCCCGGCTCGCGTCCGAGGCGCGTTCAACGGTTTGTGCGCGGCTCAGATCAAAAAACGCATCCAGCGATTTGTCGTCGGTGAAGCTTGGCGTCTGCAGGGCCAGGCCGAAACCGTTGCCTTGTGCGGCAGCCTGGGCACTGTTGAGCAGCGCGCCATGGCGGGTTTCGTACACCGCTTCGCGAATCGGCCGCTGGCCTTTGACGAAATAGGTTTCGTTGCGCACGCCTACAGGCTGCCATTTGCCATTTACTTCGTAGGAAAGCGTGCTGCCCTGACGACGGATTTTTTCCAGGAACAGGTCCTGGTTGTCGCCGAGCACGCTGGTCATGCTCCACGCCACTTTGCCGTTGAAACCACCCAGCACCATCGGCAAACCAGCGACGGTCACGCCGGCGGCCTGATATTTCGGCGCACGGATCTGCACGAAGCTCCACAGCGACGGCGCGGCCAGCGGGCCATGGCTGTCGCTGGCCAGCAGGCTTTTGCCGCTGCGGCTGCGTTGCGGGGCGATTGCCCAGTTATTCGAAGAGGTGGTGCCGAGCAGGTTCAATGCCGACAGTTGCTGGCTGGCATTGCTCAGTTCGCTCAGCCCTGGGATTTGCCCATTGAGCTTGAGGCCTTGCAGCTTGTCGGCTTCGGCCAGCGGCAGGTTTTCATCCGGGGCGGACGGGGTCAGCCAGGCGAGTTTGTCGCTGGTCACGGTTTGCGCGAGCACCAGTGACGAGATTTCTTCCGGCAAGTTGGCCGACTGGCTGAAGTTCAGCAGGGCGAAAATCAGCGCGGAATCTTCCGGTTTCCAGTATTCCGGCTTGTAACCGCTGGTGGCGAGGTCGCCCGGAAGTTTGTCGGCGTAGCGGAACAGGTAAGCGTTGACGCCCCGCGCATACACTTCGAAGAAACGCTTGAGGCGCGGCGACGAGGCCTTGTACAGCTCGGCGGCGCTTTTCTTCAGATTGACTGCGCGCATGTAGCGGTCGGCATCGAGCATCGAGGCGCCGGACATTTCTGCCAGACGGCCCTGAGCCAGCAGGCGCAGGGTGACCATTTGGTTGATGCGGTCGCTGGCGTGGACATAACCGAGCGAGAACAGCGCGTCATGGAAGCTGTTGCTTTCGATCAACGGCATGCCCATGGCATTGCGGCGCACCGAAACGTTCTGCGCCAGCCCCTTGAGCGGTTGCACGCCGGAGGTGGGCGGGAGGGTGTCCTGAGCGTTCCAGGTCTGGCAACCGGAGAGGCTCAAAACACCGGTCACTGCTGCGGCAACGCCGAACCGGGGAAGAAAATGTGTAAGGGCTGGCGAGGCCATGGCAAAGCTCCTGCGGGGGTGTAGAGGCTGGGGGCGCAATAAAGCCGCTACGTTAGTGAGGCGCAGGTGGCCGCGCAAGCGGGGCGAGTGGTTATTTCTTGCCACTGATCGATGTTCGTTTCATGGCTTGCCTGGTTGCAGCGAGGGATGTTGAAGTGCGGGAAATCAAATGTCCCTTATGAGAAGACCACCATGGAGCTGCAGGCCAACGCTGCACTGATCATCATCGACCAGCAAAAGGGCATCCTGCAGCCGCGCTTGGGGCGCCGGAACAATCCGCAGGCCGAAGAACGAATCCTCGATCTGCTGGGGCTTTGGCGCCGCAGCGGGCGGCCGGTGATTCATGCGCAGCACTTGTCGCGTTCGCCGGATTCGGTGTTCTGGCCCGAGCAATCCGGGGTGGAGTTTCAGCAAAGATTTTTGCCGCAGGACGGTGAGTGGCTGATCCAGAAACACGTGCCGGATGCGTTTTGTGCCACCGGGCTGCAGGCGCGGTTGCGGGAAGCGGGGATCGGACAGTTGATCATCGTTGGCGTGGCTACCAACAACTCAGTGGAGTCGACAGCGCGCACGGCGGGCAATCTGGGGTTTGATGCCTGGGTGGCGGAGGATGCGTGCTTCACCTTCGACAAGGCCGATTATTTCGGCACGCCGCGTTCAGCCGAAGAGGTACACGGGATGTCGCTGGGTAATTTGCACGGGGAGTATGCGACGGTGGTCAGTTCGGCGTGGATTCTGGCTGCAGCCTGAAAAGCTTTTACTGAATGTGCCGGCCCCATCGCGAGCAGGCTCGCTCCCACATTGCTGAAACACCGGCCATTGTGGGAGCTGGCTTGCCAGCGATAGCGGTGGGTCAGGCGACAGCAATATTGAAGGTTCCGGCCCCATCGCTGGCAAGCCAGCTCCCACAGGAATCACGGTGCATTCAAATGTGGGAGCGAGCCTGCTCGCGAAGGCGATTGATCAGACGAAGAGGGTCTTCGCCTGAAGCATCAAGCCCCGTGGCACTTCTTGAATTTCTTGCCGTTGCCGCATGGGCAAGGGTCGTTGCGGCCGACGTCTTTCAGGGCGTTGCGCACCGGTTCCTGGTGGGCGTGGCCGCAGTTCGGGCCGTGGACATGGCCGTGGTCATGATCGTGATGGTCATGATCATGATCGTGGTTGCAGTCAGGGCCATGGACATGGGGTTGCTGAGTCATCGGTGTTGCTCCGGAATTAAATCGGCGGGGATTATCACGCCATTGCGCTCAAGGTGCACGTAGTGAGCGATGAATAAACCGGTTTCCATCTCACCCTGCAAACGATAGGGAATCTGCTGATTCGGATTTTTCAGCATTTTCACCACGTCCTTCACCTTTGGCCACAGGTTGGTGCGGATCGGTACTTTGAAGTACGCGCTGCGTTTGGGGCCAACGGTAAACCAGTGTTCATGTTCCCCTTCGGCCAGCAGCATGTCGGCCAGATGAATGCGGTATTCCAGGCCGCGTACGGTCAGATCGCTGTCGTTGGGGTTGTCGATGCGAAAGTGCAGGATGAATTTTTGCTCAAGCAACTTGGCGCGCACCACTTCGACTTTGACCAGGTGCACGGCGGGGTCGACGCTGTCGTCGCTGAACCAAGAGGCGCAGCCCCCCAGGCCCAGAACCAGCAGCAAAGTGACGAATTTGAATGTGCGCCAGTGACCGAGCATGGACTTACTCCCTTTGGGGCCAGTCTAGACGCTAAAAGATCGCAGCCTTCGGCAGCCCCTACAGAGGGCCGCGCAATCCCTTGCAGGCTGCGATCTTTTGATCTCAAGCGCCGAAATACCCCGCACAGCACTTCTTGAACTTCTGCCCGCTGGCACACGGGCAACTGTCATTACGCCCCAGCTTCAGTTGCACGGTCGGGTCGATGAAGTACCAGCGCCCGGCGTTCTGCACAAACGAGGAGCGCTCGCGGTGGCTGTGTTCGCCCTGGCTGTCGTGCCAGCGTGCGGTGAAGGTGACGAAAGCGTGTTCCGGCTGGCCGCCGAAGACTTCCGAACTTTCGACCTCGAGGCCAAGCCAGGTGCTTTGCGCGCTCCAGGCACTGATCGATTGGCGATCCAGCCCCTGTTGCTGGGCGGGCAGGGTGGTTGCCACCAGATAGTCGATCAGCCCCAGCACGTAGGCGCTGTAGCGCGAGCGCATCAAGGCTTCGGCGCATGGGGCCGGGAGGCCTTCGTGATAGTGACCGCAGCAGGCATCCAGCAGATTGCCGCTGCCGCAGGGGCAAATGGCTGTACTCATTGCATTACCACCAGTATTTCCCGAAGTTTTCCGGATTGGCCCAGAACCGCGAGTTGAGCCAGTCGGGGACTTGTTTGTAGTCAAGCAGATCGTAGGTGAACAGGGTCAGCACCTGATCGTCGCGTTGGAAGCGTTCGCTGGCCTGCAGCGCCAGTGAATAGAAGTCGGTTTCCTGCCAGCCACTGGCCGCCAGATCCGCCAGCACCGCGATGCGGCTGGCGTTGAGGTTGCGGATCCCGCCCAACAGGTTCAGGCCGTCGCGTTTGGGCAAATGTTCCAGGCAGTCGACCACCAGCGCCACATCGAAACGTTGCGCTGCCAGTTCTGCAGGCAGGGCGCCGGGCGCAGCGTGGGCCACGCAGGTGTGCGGATGCGCCTCTTTAAAAGCAGTCAGCGCCGGGAACTCACTGGCGCCGATCAGCAACAGGCGCGCCGGTGCATAGCGATCCAGCAAAGCGGCCAACGCCTGTTGCGGCGTACGGGAAGAAATGGCGACGTTCATCGAAGCTCCTCAATCAGACCGCCAAGACTAGCCTGCCTGAGTGCGGCGGCAAAGCGCCGTGCTGTGCCGGTTTCCGGCAAATCTGCCAAAGGCCTGTGAACACGGTCGCAAACAGCAGTGGCCTATTGCTGGCGGAGATTAAAACTCCGGTCTTTACTCCCTGAATCGGTTCTAAGCCGATCCCTCAGGAGAACACTAGATGAGCATAGTTCGGACAGCATTACCCTTGGTTCTGCTAACCAGTGTGTTGACTGGTTGCGCAGGTTTGCAGAAAACCGACTGGCCGACCTGTGCGGCGGTCGGTGGTGTTGTCGGTGCCGGTCTCGGCGCCACCGAGAGCTCGGCGTGGGCGGGCGGTGGCGCTCTGATCGTCGGTGGCATGGCAGCAGCCTATTGCTGGGTGCACGGTGATGGCGATGAAGACGGCGATGGTGTGCCGGACAGTCGCGACAAGTGCCCGGGCACGCCTAAAGGCGTACAGGTCGATGCTGACGGTTGCCCGCCACCAGCGCCTGCACCTGTGGTTGAAGAAGCTGTAGTGGTCAAGGAAGAAACCATCGTTATTCGTGATGTTCACTTCCAGTTCGACAAAGCGACGCTGACCGGCCCTGATAAACAAGTGCTCGACAAGGTCGCCACGCGCCTGAAACAGGAATCCTCGACTGCGCAACTGACCGTGACCGGTCACACCGACAGCGTGGGCAGTGATGCCTACAACAAGAAACTGTCGGACCGTCGTGCGCATTCGGTGGTGGAATACCTGATCCAGCAAGGTGTACCGCGCGCCAGCTTCGTTTCGGTATCGGGTCTGGGTGAAAGCCAACCTGTGGCCGACAACAAATCCGCTGACGGTCGCGCGCAAAACCGTCGTACCGAAATCAAAATCGTCCGCTAGCACTCTCGCATCCGCGGCTTGTGCAGTCGCGGATGCGGGTCTTTACTCCTGTGTAACCGGTATGGGCCGGTGACACAGGAGCTTTCACAATGACTGTTTTCTCAAGGTCCGTCTTGCCGGTGCTGCTGCTTGGCAGCTTGCTCACCGGTTGCGCCACCCACAGCGATGGCACTGCACCCCTCAATCAACGTACCTGGCCGATCTGCAGCCTTATTGGCGGGCTGGTCGGCGGCGGCCTCGGCGCTATTGAAAGCGCTGGCTGGGCCGGTGGCGGCGCTGCGCTGGGGATCCTTACCGGCGGACTGATCTGTTATGCCCAGGACGGCGATGAAGACGACGACGGCGTGTTCGACCGGCGCGACCGTTGCCCGGATACACCGGCCAATACCCCGGTCGATCACCGTGGTTGCCCGCTACCGCAATATCCTATTGTTGAGAAAACGGTCGAACCGGCCCCGCAAACCGAAGTCATCACGTTGAGCGACGCTGGCAACGTCCTGTTCGATTTCGACAAGTCCGACCTGACGCCGTCGGCGAGAGCCCAGCTCGATACGCTGATGGACAAGCTGAGTAATGCCGATGTGGTCAGCATCAAGGTGATCGGCCATACCGACAGTAAAGGGTCAGATGGCTACAACCAGGCGCTTTCCGAACGTCGCGCCAGCAGCGTGGCCGCGTATCTGCTGAGTCAGGGCCTGGCCCCGAACAAACTCACCAGTGAAGGACGTGGCGAAAGTGAACCAGTGGCGGATAACGCTACCGACGAGGGCCGCGCGCAAAACCGTCGCGTGGAGTTACACATCAATCGATAGGACGTGTCTGTAGTCCGCTAACTAGAGCTGCCGGGGCGATCATCGTCGTCCGGCAGCCATTTGGCGGCCCGGGAGGTTTTTTTCTTTTTTGCCTCTGGCTTATCCCCCGCAGAAGCCGTTACTGTGCGCCCAAAGAATAATTCGCAACACGGGGGAGCGTATGAAAGTGTTTTGGGGGCTGGGGCGGTTATTGACCCTGCTGTTCTGCTGCGTGGTACTGGTCAATCAGCTAGTGCCGTTCGTACATCCGCTGCATCTGCTGGTCAATCTGGCCGGCGGTCTGTTGCTGCTGATCCATGTGTTCGAAGTGCTGCTGTGCAACCGCAGCCTCAAGGGGCGTACGCACCCTTGGCGTGATCGTGGCCGCATCCTGCTGTTCGGCGTATTCCACCTGCAAACCATCCCGGCCCCGGCCGCTCCGGAGGCTTCTTCCCATGCGTAAACTGTGTCTGCTCGCTGCTTTTATCAGCCCACTGGCCTGCGCCCAGGTAGTCAGCGTCGAAACCAATTCCCTGATGCGCCTGCCCAACACCGCCAGCACGTTGCAGCTCGAGCGACTGGAAGTAGCCGATTACGGCACCCTGTTGATTCCAGCCAACGTGACTGAGTTGAGTGTTGGCGAATTGCGCCTCGGTCATGAAGCGCGGATCGCCATTGTTCCGGGCGAACAGGCTTTGGACATGAAAGTCATTCGTGCCGATTTGAGCGAAGGCAGCCGGATCACCGCGCGTGGTGCGCCGGGCACTTACGAAAAAGCCGCCCGTGCCGGGCGCAATCTGAATCTGCAATTCAAGGCGTTGAACGCGCCGCAACTGCTGGTCGATGCCCGTGGCGGCACCGGTGCGCCGGGTTTTGTCGGTCTCGATGGTGGCAACGGTGAAGATCCGGGCTGTACTTATGGTTCGGCCGGACACGGTGCCGATGGCAGTGATGGTAGCGACGGCCAGCCGGGCGCTCCGGGTGCGCTGGTGCGCCTTGAGGTGCCGCGCGATTTTCCGGTCGAGCTGATCAAGGTCAACGTGGCCGGCGGTGCCGGTGGCCCGGCGGGTGTGGGGGGCAAGGCCGGCAAGGGCGGCAAGTCCAAAGGCTGCCTGGTGTATCGCGCCGATGGTGGCAAGAACGGCAAGGCCGGGGCGGATGGCCAGCCAGGGCCGGTTGGCGCGGCGGGCTCGGTTACCGTGCAACGTTTATAAAATCACTGATTGTTCCCACGCTCTGCGTGGGAACACAGCCCGTGACGCTCCGCGTCACTGGACGCAGAGCTTCCCTTGCGGCATTCCCACGCAGAGCGTGGGAACGATCACGGCCGCGCCGCCGCAATCGCCACCAGCACCAACCCGACAATCAGATTAATCCCCACCACCCGCCGAATCCGCCCCAGCACCGCGGCACCCGCCGGCCAGTCTTTCGCGGCGACCGCCGTACGCAGCTCAGGCAGCATCAACCCCTGAATGCGGATAAACAGCGCCGTCATCACCACATACAACCCGATCATCACCTGCACGTACTTAGGCGCCGTCTCAAAGCCGACCTGCTGCAAATGCAACATGCCCACGCCGCTGATCGGCAACAGGATCACCGCGACCCACACCCAGCGGAAAAAACCTTGAAACACTTCCACCCACAAGGTCAGTCGCGCGGGCCCGTCCAGAGCCTTCACAGCCGCGGGGCGCAAGACCATCCAGGCGAAAAACATGCCGCCGACCCAGACCAGAGCGGACAAGACATGCAGTGGATAAACGAGGCTAAAAGGTGTCATTGGGGCACTCCGTTCTGCGCGGGATTAATTAGCGGGGTATGATAGCCGCCATCCGAAACTACTGAAAATTTATCCAGCGTTTTTACGCCCGACACTCAATGATCAGCACTGAACTCAAAACCACGATCCAGGGCGCCTACTCGCGTTTTCTAGAGGCCAAGAGCCTCAAGCCGCGTTACGGCCAGCGCCTGATGATCGCTGAAATCGCCAAAGTCCTCGGGGATATCGACACCGACGACGAAGGCCGGCGCAGTGGCGACCCCGCAATTGTTGCGGTGGAAGCCGGCACCGGTACCGGCAAGACCGTCGCTTACAGCCTGGCCGCGATCCCGACGGCGAAACTCGCCGGCAAACGCCTGGTGATCGCCACCGCGACCGTGGCCCTGCAAGAGCAGATCGTCTACAAGGATTTGCCCGACCTGATGCGCAACAGCGGGCTGAACTTCAGTTTCGCCCTGGCCAAGGGCCGTGGCCGCTACATGTGCCTGTCCAAGCTCGACATGCTGCTGCAGGAAGGCCATGCGCAAACCGCTACTGCTCAGCTGTTCGAGGAAGAAGGCTTCAAAATCGAGGTCGATGAGGCCAGTCAGAAGCTGTTCACCAGCATGATCGAGAAGCTCGCCGGCAATAAATGGGACGGCGACCGCGACAGTTGGTCCACGGCGCTGGAAGATGCCGACTGGGCGCGTTTGACCACCGATCACAGCCAGTGCACCAACCGCCATTGCCCGAACTTCGGCCAGTGCGCCTTTTACAAGGCCCGCGAAGGCATGGGCAAGGTCGACGTGATCGTCACCAACCACGACATGGTTCTGGCTGACCTGGCATTGGGCGGCGGCGCCGTTCTGCCTGATCCGCGCGACACCATTTACGTGTTCGACGAAGGCCACCATCTGCCGGACAAGGCCATCGGCCACTTCGCCCATTACACGCGCCTGCGTTCCACCGCCGACTGGCTGGAAACCACCGCGAAAAACCTGACCAAATTGCTCGCTCAGCATCCGCTGCCGGGGGATCTTGGCAAGTTGATCGAGCAGGTGCCGGAGCTGGCGCGGGAGATCAAGACCCAGCAGCAGTTCATGTTCAGCGCCTGCGAGCAGGTCGCCGATTTCAAACCCGGCGAAGACGTCGAGGGTCGCGAGCGGCCACGCCATCGCTTCGTCGGCGGGGTGATTCCCGAGCACATGCGCGAAATGGGCATCGAGCTGAAAAAAGGCTACTCGCGTCTCAACGACCTGTTCACCCGCCTGACCGACCTGCTCAAGGAAGGCATGGACGGCGAGGTCAACATCGGCATTGCCAGCAATCAGGCTGAAGAGTGGTATCCACTGTTCGGCAGTCTGCTATCGCGTGCCTCGGGCAACTGGGAACTGTGGACGGCGTTTACCGCCGAAGACCCGGAAGACAGCCCGCCGATGGCTCGCTGGTTGACCCTGGCCGAGAGCGGCTCGCTGTTCGACATCGAGGTCAACGCCAGTCCGATTCTCGCTGCGGAAACCTTGCGCCGCAGTCTGTGGAACGTGGCTTACGGCTGTCTGGTGACCTCGGCAACCCTGACCGCGCTCGGCACTTTCGACCGTTTCCGCATGCGTGCCGGTCTGCCGAAAAAAGCCGTCACCGCCGTGGTGCCGAGCCCGTTTCATCATGCCGATGCCGGTGTGTTGCGGGTGCCGGACCTCAAGGCCGATCCGCGCGACGCCGCCGCTCACACGGCCGCGATCATTCGCGAGTTGCCGGATCTGGTCGAAGGCTCGCGCGGCACGCTGGTGCTGTTCTCTTCGCGCAAACAGATGCAGGACGTGTTCGACGGTCTCGACCGCGACTGGCGCAAGCAAGTGTTCATTCAAGGCAACCTGTCGAAACAGGAAACCCTGAACAAGCACAAGGCGCGGGTTGATGGCGGCGATTCCAGTGTGCTCTTCGGTCTGGCCAGTTTCGCCGAGGGGGTGGACTTGCCGGGCGCGTATTGCGAACACGTGGTGATTGCCAAGATCCCGTTCTCGGTGCCGGACGATCCGGTCGAGGCCGCGCTGTCGGAGTGGATCGAGGCCCGGGGCGGCAATCCGTTCATGGAAATCTCCGTGCCCGATGCCTCGCTGAAACTGGTCCAGGCCTGCGGCCGCCTGCTGCGTACCGAAGAAGACCGCGGCACCATCACCTTGCTCGACCGACGCCTGGTCACCCAGCGCTACGGCAAGGCGATCCTCAATGCCTTGCCGCCTTTCCGTCGTGAAATATCCTGAGACAACGGTGGGCAATTTTGCCCACCGCGTTGTCTATCTCTCTGCCATCGCTTTTCCATTGGCCATTGTTGGTCGTTAGGGAGAACTCCGTTCTTATGATCCGCCGTTCGTTGCCTGCCGTGTTTGCCATGATCTTCGCCGCCCCGTTACTGGCGGCGCCTGCTGGCCAGCAGACGCTGTTCAACTTTGTCCGTCCCGCCGACGTGGTGAAAATCGCCACGGAAAACGCCGACCTGCCACAAGCCAACGCCGAGCAAACCGCTGAAGGTGAAGTGCTGCGCCGCGTCATCTTCAACCCGGTGGCCCGCCCGACCTTGCGCCTGACCCCGCAAACCGGCGCCTGGGACTGGTCGCAGTCCGGCATGATGAGCTTGCGTCTGCAGAGCGCAATGAACTGGGCTGTGACGGTTTACGTGCAGATCCAGAGTAATGACGGCAAAACCCTGATCAGCCGCGTCGATCTGCCTGCCGGCCCGGCGCAAACCTTGCTGGTGCCGCTGGTGGCGACCACGCCACTGAGCCAAGGCATGAAAGCCGGGCCGCCGATGCCGATGACCGTCGATGGTCAGCGCATTCTGCTGGCCAGCAGCAGCGGTGAGATTGATCGTAGCCAAGTGGTGTCGGTGAGCCTGTCGATGGATCAGCCGAAAGTGGCCCAGAGCCTGTTGCTCGAGCGCTTTGGCGTGCAGGACGGCGAGGCTGTGACGCAGGCGGTGTACGGCAATCTGGTCGACGCCTATGGCCAATCGACCCGCAGCAAATGGCCAGAAAAAATCGCCAATGACGAACAACTGAAGTCCGCCGCGGCCAAGGAACAGCAACAGCTGAAAACCTGGCTGGCCGAGCGTGAAAAGTCCTCGCTGGACAAGTTCGGTGGCTGGAGCAAAGGCCCGGCCTTCAAGGCCAGCGGCTTCTTCCGCACGGAAAAACGCGACGGTCGCTGGTATCTGGTGACGCCAGAAGGTCATCCGTTCTATTCCCTCGGCGTTAACACCCTCAGCCCCGAGGTCAACCAGACTTACGTGGCCGGGCGCGAGTGGATGTTCGAGACCCTGCCAAAACCCGGCGAACCTCTCGCCAGCCACTTCGGTGAAGGCGATAACCGTGGCGGCAACGGCGCGGATCAGGGCCGAGGCTACGGCAACGGGCGCTGGTATGACTTCTATGGCGCTAACCTTCAGCGGGTTTACGGCGAACCCTGCAAACCGGACAGCGATACCAAGGCCGGAATCGCTGAAGCGGCCAAGGCGGGTGCGGTTGAAGAGACCGCAGTGAAAGCCGCCGAGCCTGTTCCAGAGTCCAACGAGGCGAAGGCCGGTGTCGCCGAAGCGGCGAAAATCGACGCCGTAGCGACGACGGCTGAAAAAGCGGCGGATCAACCCGTTACTGCTCCGTGTACCGCTACGGTCGATGAGCAGAAGTGGGCCAGCCATACCCTTGACCGGCTGCAAGCCTGGGGCTTCAACACGGTTGGCAACTGGAGCGCTGACTCGCTGAGCGACGCCGAACGCGTGCCCTATACCTTGCCGCTGTCGATCGTCGGCGATTACACCAGCATCAGCACCGGCAACGACTGGTGGGGCGCCATGCCTGACCCGTTCGACCCGCGTTTCGCCATGGCCACTGAGCGCGCCGTGGCCATCGCTGCCCGCGATCACCGCGACGATCCGTGGCTGATCGGTTACTTTGCCGACAACGAATTGGCCTGGGCGGGCGCAGGTGACGATCCGCAATCGCGCTACGCACTGGCTTACGGCACCTTGAAAATGACCACCGACGTGCCGGCCAAACGCGCCTTCCTCAAGCAGTTGCGTGACAAGTACCGCAACCAGGCGGGGCTGTCGAAGGCCTGGGGCATCGATCTTCCGGCGTGGGAATTGATGGAAGACCCGGGTTTCGTGCCGCCGTTGCCGAACCCTGAGCACCCGGAAATCGAAGCCGACTTCAGATACTTCCAGAAGGTTTTCGCCGACACCTACTTCAAGACCATCTCCGACTCGCTGAAATGGCACGCGCCGAATCAACTGCTGCTCGGCGGCCGCTTCGCCATCAGCACCCCGGAAGCCGTGGCCTCCTGCGCGCAGTATTGCGATGTGTTGAGCTTCAACATGTATACCCTCAAGCCGCAGGACGGTTATGACTTCGCCGCGCTGAATGCTCTGGATAAACCGGTGCTGATCACCGAGTTCAACTTCGGCTCCGCCGATCGCGGCCCGTTCTGGGGCGGTGTGACGCAACTGGCCAGGGAAGAAGATCGTGGCGCGGCTTATGCCAATTTCCTCAAGCAGGCACTGAGCGAGCCGTCGATTGTCGGCGTGCACTGGTTCCAGTATCTGGATCAACCGGTGACCGGCCGTCTGCTCGATGGCGAGAATGGTCACTTCG
Organism: Pseudomonas baetica; assembly: GCF_002813455.1. Lineage (NCBI taxonomy): Bacteria > Pseudomonadati > Pseudomonadota > Gammaproteobacteria > Pseudomonadales > Pseudomonadaceae > Pseudomonas > Pseudomonas baetica. The sequence goes on from NZ_PHHE01000001.1 coordinate 4,906,092, forward strand.
GTCTGGTCGGCGTGACGGATCTGCCGTATCAGGGTTTTGTCGAGACGGTGCGCAAGAGCAATTTGCAGGCGGTTGATCAGCTTGGCAAAGAGACCGAGAAAGCCGCCGCAGTCCATGAAGCCGAAGGTGGCAGGAAAGGTGAGGCTGGCAAAGGCCCGGGGCAGGGCGCCGGCCATGCCGGTGGGCATTCGGGCAATGGACACTGAGTTCTGATTGACCGCGTTATCGTTCTTCGCGAGCAAGCCCGCTCCCACACTGGATCTTGGCAACACTGCAGATCCCCTGTGGGAGCGGGCTTGCTCGCGAAGGCGTCAGTGGTGTCGCTACAACATTAACCGCCCAGCCCACAGCTGTTCCCAAATCCCTCAAGGGCTGGAACAATGCGGGCCACTTTGTAGAGCGTTTTCGCGGGGGAGTTGCGGGTGCAGATTCAGGGACATTACGAGCTTCAGTTCGAAGCAGTGCGCGAAGCTTTCGCGGCACTGTTCGACGACCCCCAGGAACGCGGCGCAGCCTTGTGTATCAAGGTCGGTGGAGAAACCGTCCTCGACCTCTGGTCCGGCACCGCCGACAAGGACGGCGCCGAGGCCTGGCACAGCGATACCATCGCCAACCTGTTCTCCTGCACCAAAACCTTCACCGCCGTTACGGCGCTGCAACTGGTCGGCGAAGGCAAGTTGCAACTGGATGCTCCGGTCGCCCGCTACTGGCCGGAGTTCGCCGCCGCCGGCAAAGAATCCGTCACCCTGCGCCAGTTGCTCTGCCATCAGGCCGGTCTGCCGGCCCTGCGCGAACTGCTGGCGCCCGAAGCCCTTTATGAGTGGCAAACCATGGTCGACGCCCTCGCGGCCGAGGCACCGTGGTGGACGCCGGGCACGGGTCACGGTTACGCCGCGATCACCTACGGCTGGCTGATCGGCGAATTGCTCCGTCGAGCCGATGGTCGCGGGCCCGGCGAATCCATTGTCGCCCGTGTCGCCAAGCCATTGGGTCTGGATTTTCACGTCGGTCTGGCCGACGAAGAATTTCACCGTGTCGCGCACATCGCGCGGGGCAAGGGGAATGCTGGTGACGCCGCGGCGCAGCGTTTGCTGCAAGTAACCATGCGCGAACCGACCGCCATGACCACCCGAGCCTTCACTAATCCACCGTCGGTGCTCACCAGCACCAACAAACCGGAATGGCGACGGATGCAGCAACCGGCGGCCAATGGCCACGGCAATGCGCGCAGTCTGGCCGGGTTCTACGCCGGTTTGCTCGACGGCAGCCTGCTCGAAAGTGACATGCTTGAAGAGCTGACCCGCGAACACAGCCTCGGCGAGGACAAGACCCTGTTGACCCGCACCCGTTTTGGTCTGGGCTGCATGCTCGATCAACCGGACGTGCCGAACGCTACTTACGGCCTCGGCCCACGGGCATTCGGCCATCCGGGGGCGGGCGGCTCGATCGGTTTTGCTGACCCTGAGCATGATGTCGCGTTTGGTTTTGTGACAAATACCCTTGGGCCGTACGTCTTGATGGATCCGCGCGCGCAAAAGCTCGCGCGGGTGCTTGCCACTTGTCTGTAAAGCGTCAAGAGAGGTTCCAGGGCCGGAACCTCGACTGGTTTTTCGATTCAAAGCGTCTGTTTATCCGGGCGAAAGTGCTCTGATTTTTCATTACTTCATTTTGTGGATTTTCAATGTCAGCTAAAACGACTCTCGCCCTGGCCCTGTGTGTTGCGATCACCGGTTGTGCACAGACTCCGAAAAACGACGCGGACGGCGGTAGCTGGTGGCCGTTTGGATCCTCCGACAAAGTGGCGGCCAAAGAGCCGGCCCCAGCCCCGTCCCCGTTGAAACCTGCTGCTACTGCGCCAGTAGCCAAAAATGAAAGCAGCAACCCATGGTACTGGCCGTTCGGCTCCGGCGATTCGAGCGCCAAGGCCGATGCCAAGCCTGAGGTAAAATCTGCAGCCAAACCGGTTGAAGTGGCCAAAGCCGAGGCAGACAAGGGTGGCAAATGGTGGTGGCCGTTCGGCGGCAAGGATCAGGACACCGCCAAAGTGGTGCCGATGCCTGACCCGAAAGTCACTCAAGCCTGGCTGGACGACTACGAGCCGCGTCTGCGTACCGCGATCCAGGACAGCAATCTGCAACTCGAGCGCCGCGACAACGTGCTGGTCGTGACCGCGCCAGTGGAAGGCTCGTTCAACCCGGATCGTCCGGCGATGCTGCTGCCAGTCACTCTCGGCCCGTTCACCCGCGTGGCGAAAATCCTCGAAGCCGATCCGAAAACCGCTGTTCTGGTTCTCGGTCACAGCGACTCCAGTGGTGCAGCGCCGGCTAACGTCAAACTGAGCCAGGAACGTGCGCAAGCCATTGCCGCGATCTTCCGCCTCAGCGGCCTGCAGCGTGATCGCCTGATGCTGCGCGGCATGGGTTCTGAAGCACCACGTGCCGCTAACGACAGCGTCGAGGGGCGTGCCCTCAACCGTCGCGTTGAAATGCTGGTGACTCCGCAGAACACCATGGTTGCGCTACTGAGCAAGTACAACATGCCGGCGCCGAAGCCAGTGACCATGGTCGCGGCGCAGGACGTCAAGCCAGTGGCCAAACCGGTGACCCCGGCGCCAGCTGCGAAGAAAGCCGCTGTACCGGCCACCAAAAAGGCGCCAGCCAAGAAAGCCGCCGCCAAGGCACCGGCAAAAAAAGCCCCGGCCAAGGCTCCAGCGAAGAAAACCGCTCCAGCCAAAGCCGCCGCGACCGACAAGAAAGTCGCCGCGACCGATGCCACCAAGAAGTGATTCGCTAACGAAAAGGAATGCGCCATGACCCAGGCTCTGGCAGATATGCGTCGTGATTACACCCGGGACGGTTTGACCGAGGCGCAAGCCCCCGCCGAGCCGTTTGCGCTGTTCCACCAGTGGTTCGCCGACGCGGTGAAAACCGAGCAGGCGCCGGTGGAAGCCAACGCCATGACCCTGGCCACGGTTGATGCGGACGGGCGTCCGCATTGCCGCATTCTGCTGCTCAAGGGCCTGGACGAGCACGGTTTCACTTTCTTCACCAACTACGACAGCGCCAAGGGCCAGCAGATGGCGGCCAATCCGTTTGCCGCCATGACCTTCTTCTGGCCGACCCTCGAGCGCCAGGTGCGCATCGAAGGGCGGGTGGTGAAGGTCACGCCGCAAGAGTCCGATGCGTATTATCAGGTGCGTCCGCTGGGCAGCCGTCTCGGTGCCTGGGCTTCGCCACAGAGCCGGGTGATCAACGGGCGTGGGGAGCTGGAGGATTTGCTCAAGGCGACCGAGCAACGTTTCAGCGATACCCAGCCTGACTGCCCGGAACACTGGGGCGGCTACCGTTTGTTGCCCGAGCGCATCGAATTCTGGCAGGGCCGTCCGAGCCGTCTGCACGATCGCCTCAACTACCGTTTGCAAGGCGCCGCCTGGATTCTTGAACGTCTGGCGCCCTAAGCAGTCTACCGAGCGGGATAGCCGGCCGCAGCGGCCTCAAGCCACTTCGGCAGGTCCCGGCGCTTGATCTTCTGCGCTTGGGCGTGGGCCAATTGTTCGAGCATGAAGGTGCGTTTGCCTGCATCCTCGCCGGCCAGCGACAATGCCAGATCACGATCCATCCAGCGTTTGATCCGCACGTACAGCCACCAATGGAAGTACAGACCCGCTGCGGTGGTCACGACAATGATCAAGTAATCCATGAAAATCCTTGGGTCGGCGGCGCAAGAAATGGAATTTGGCGCTAATGTTGGGTGAGTTCGCAGGGCGCCTGTACCGGGCCTGAATGAAAGCAATTTTATCCGGGCGGGGCAGTGACAGGCGTCAAGCTGTGGAGTTTAATGAATACCTGTCCTTTGGAGTTGATGCTATGCGTAAGTCTGTTCTGCTGGTTGCTTCCTTTTCCACGATGGCGATGTTGCTTACCGGCTGCCAATCGAGCCTGACCGGTGACTCCTACTCCCGTGACGAAGCGCGTCGCGTGCAGACGATTCGCATGGGCACTATCGAATCCCTGCGCCCGGTGAAAATCGAAGGCACCAAGACCCCGATCGGCGGCATCGCCGGTGCGGCAGTCGGCGGCGTTGGCGGCAGCGCCATCGGCGGCGGTAAAGGCAGCATCGTCGCTGCGGTTATCGGTGCTGTGGCCGGTGGTCTGATCGGCTCCGCCACCGAAGAAGGCCTGACCCGCACCCAGGGTGTGGAAATCACCGTGCGTGAAGACGACGGCAGCATGCGTGCCTATGTGCAGCAGGTTCAGGAGAATGAAGTGTTCCGCGTGGGTGAGCGCGTGCGCATCTCCACTGTTGGCGGCACCAGCCGCGTTTCGCACTAAGCGGGAACGAGCGGTAAAAGAAAACCCCGATCAGGTGACTGGTCGGGGTTTTTTTTGGTGCTTTTCAGCTTTTCTGAGTCAGGTTTGTCAGTCTTCGCGACAGAGCCCGATGCAGTAAGTCAAATCGTCCCTGAAGGGCGTGTTGACGAGTTGCATGATTTCTCTGGCTTGAGTTTCCGTCAGATCATGTTCACCCATCGGTACATCTTTCAGAGACTCCCATCCCATGACGTTAAGAACCGCCTGCTCTGAAGTGTGCGGCACATCTTTGTCATATTGCAGTGAGTTGTCTGGATTTGGTTCAGGGAAAAAACCGGAAAGAGCTAAAAAAATCATTCTTGAATACTCGATTGTCACTTGGTCGTGGTGCGTCTTTCGGGCTTTGCTTTACCGGTCTGCTCACCCGTTTGTATATCGAACTCGCCGAGATGGTCTCCTTCCCAGTTATAAACCTCGACAGCTCCATGTTGATAGTCCCACTCATAAATGCGCTTTTTACTTTCCCAACGCCTGCGATGCCCTTTTTTACGAACCGGTAATGCATCGGGGAAGGCTGGAAGTAGCTTGGGCGGCATATGGTAGTCGTGGTCACCAGACACCGGACGCGCAACCACTATATAGAGTGGCCTGACCCCCGAGTCCGCCGGGGACACCAGAATGAAGTCCCTGTACTCCGGCGGATAAACCGGATTCACCAGAATCCCTTCCGCCGCTTTCGTCGGCGGATACACCCAGATATGTGGCGCTTGCGGTGCAGCCTCCAGCGCTGGAATACCGAGGATGTCCGAGGCATCCACGGCCGGCGTCCAGAGCAGTTCGGTGCCTTCACCCAGGTCGGCGACGAAGCGGTCGCCGCGTTTGGTGAACTGAACGACATCGACCATTTCCCAGTCGCGGTTCTTGCCGGTGTAGAAGCCGTAGCCCTTTAGGCTGCCGTCCGCTTCTTGTTCGATGCGCAGTCGCACTCGGGTGCGGGCCTGTTTCAGGGCGCGCAGTTGATCGTCGGTGTAGAGGGCGCTATCGCCCAGGCTCGAAGGCATGAACAGCGCGACCAGTCCAACCAGCGTGGCAGCAACCGTGCTGGCGGCAACGGCAGGCAACGCTTCGAATGCGGAGCCGGCCAAAGCAAAATTGCCGAATCCTGTGGGGATGGCGGTTGCGCTGATTTTCTTCAGCGCAACCGCGCCGTTTTCATCGGCGTCACGTGCGCCCAACAGAATCAGTTCGCCGTAACCCTTCAGGCTGTCAGTCGGCACCATCCCCGAAGGACTGGAGTAATCGATAATTGCATCCGGCAACTTGCAGGATTTGGCGAAGACGCAGCCAGCACGCACGGGATCGGCTTTTTTTGACTGCCACCTCTGGGCTGCGCTCGAAGGCCTCCTGCCGCGCCAGCATGGCGTCGTAAGCGTTTTGTCTGGCGTCGCGTTCGGCCAGTTCAGTGGCCGTCATATAGCGGTAGGTGACGTGATGCCCGTCGCCTTGCGGTGGGTTGGGAACCCGGGGAATGTCCTTGTTACGAGCCACTGATCGTCCTTTCGTTCATCCATCGGCCGCCCCTCGGAAGGGGCTGCGCGACGTTAACGAAGCAGGAAATTTGTGGCTGTAGGACGCGTCTCTAAAGACGAGGGATTGTTCGACTACAACAATTTATCGAGCACGAACTCTTTGAACCAGGGCGGCTGAAAGTCTGATTTGATTTCAATCAGCTCGCCATCAGTGATTTCTGCTATTTGTGTCAGCCCTTCACTGCCTTCATCCGAGTTATCGAAAATGTAGGCTCTGTTGGATGTCAGGATAGCTTCAGACAAAAGCTCCAGAGATCTCCAGTAACGGGCCTTTATTTTTTCAGGAGGAACGTTATGCCCGCCTTGCGATACGCGGTAGGCAACCCTGGCTATATTGATTTCTGGATCAGCGGTAGCGACGTAATAAACGTAGACTCTGTAGCCAGAATTATGGGCCTCGGCGAGCAGGTTAACTTTGTCAGAGGAGGACATGACCGTTTCAAACGTAAAGCTAATGCGTTCTTTGATCAGCGACCGGCGTATGAAATCGGAAAGGGCTGAAGCAACGTAGGAGTCGATTTCGGTATTTGCGAAGCTGAGTCTTTCACCTTCAATCGCCAGTGAGTCCAGCTTTGCCAGCGAACGAGGGGATTTCTTTTAAAGCGCATGTTCACGGAAAAAATCAAAAATCTCTTCTTTATGAGATTCGATTCGATATGAGGTGAAGTCAAAGTATCCCGTGTCTTTAATCGCCCGTTCGATATCATCAGGATTGATGTAGTTTCCGAGCAAATGGGCAGGAACAAGTCGATTGAAGGTGCTTTTTCCCGATCCATTAGGTCCCGCAAATATCCGTATTCTTGGTGTGCTCAAGAAGTAACCTGTTTTGAAGATTTATTGATGTGCAGGCGAGTACCGCTTTTCAGATTTCCATAAGTGCCGATCGCGCGCAAAGCAACGGAGGTCTTCTCCGTCACCTCGAACAGTTGGCCATCTTTAGCAACAAGAACGGCTGCGCCGTTGGCGAGTGCCATTCTATAGGCGTTGTTGAATGCCTTCAGGGCGATATCTGGAATCCGGGATTCCTGCACGGCAATCTGATCGTCCGTCATTGGGCGCCTTTCTGCTTTACGTGACATGGATGGCTCCGAGAAATACCGTGCTGGAGAGGTGGCTGGGGTTAACGAAAGATATAGCACACTTGCGCGGCTCATTGCTAAGCCTTGCGCGAAGCGTGCTGATACTCATGAAGCAGCTTGTTTCTCAGATTGTAGGGTGCTTTGACGACTCGCCGCCGCCGTCACCGCATACCCGATCAACGCCGCCAGAATCGACCCCGTCAGAATGCCCATCCGGTCCATGCCCGCGTATTCACTTGCACCCGGAACAAAGGCCAGCGAGCCGACAAACAGGCTCATGGTGAAGCCAATCCCGCAGAGAATCGCCACCCCCAGCACCTGACCCCAATTGGCACCTTGGGGCAGAGCGGCGATGCCGATCTTCACAGCCAGCCAAGTGAGGCCGAACACACCAACGGTCTTGCCCAGTAGCAGGCCGACCGCGATACCCATCGGTACATGGTGAGTGAAACTTTCGACGGTGACGCCGCTCAGCGACAGGCCGGCGTTGGCGAAGGCGAACAGCGGCAGGATGCCATAGGCGACCCATGGATGCAGCGCGTGTTCCAGCTTCAGCAATGGCGAGGGCTCGGCGTTTTTCGTGCGTAGCGGGATGCAGAAGGCCAGGGTTACACCGGCCAGCGTCGCATGCACGCCGCTCTTCAGTACGCAGACCCACAGGATCAAGCCGATGATCATGTAGGGTCCGAGCTTGACCACCCCGAGCCGATTCATTGCCACCAGCGCAGCAATACAAGCGGCAGCGAGGCCCAGCGACAGGGTCGACAGTTCGCCGGAGTAGAAAATCGCAATGATCACGATGGCGCCGAGGTCATCGATGATCGCCAGGGTCATCAGGAACAGCTTCAGCGACACCGGTACGCGCTTGCCGAGCAGGGCCAGCACGCCGAGGGCGAAGGCGATGTCGGTGGCGGTGGGGATTGCCCAGCCGCTCAGGGCTGCCGGGTTGTCGCGGTTGAGGAACCAGTAGATCAGCGCCGGCACCAGCATGCCGCCGATAGCCGCCGCCCCGGGCAGGACGATCTGCGACGGCTTCGACAGCTGACCGTCGAGCACCTCGCGCTTCACTTCCAGGCCGATCAGCAGGAAGAACAGCGCCATCAGGCCGTCGTTGATCCACAGCAGCAGGGGTTTGGCGATTTTCAACGCGCCGATCTGCGCCACCACCGGGGTGTCGAGCAGGCCGGTATACAGCCACGACAGCGGCGAGTTGTTGATAATCAAGGCGAGAATGGCCGCGGCGATCAGTAATAGACCGCTGGCAGCTTCCAACTGAAAGAAACGCGTGAAAGTGCTACGCAGAGGCAAGGTCGCTCTCCATCGATAAGTCAAAAAAGGTGGAACACCCTAACCCGTACCGTTAGTTGTTAAAACAAAAGTTATATTCTTTTTTGTTATATGTCGTTACAAGACTGATTACCCATGAACCCACGCTGAGCCTAGCAGTTGCCGGACATATTGAGACTCAGCTGTATCTGTGCGCGATGCAGGTTTTTTCTTAAGCTGACGAATGAGCCTTTTGTGAGGCCAGTCTCCTACCCGTTTCAACGAGAACCATAACCATGAGCGACACCCGACAGTGGGCCCGCGAAGCCATCCGCATCATCGAAGCGGATTTTCAGCGTAGCGCCGACACCCACCTGATCCCCTTGCCGCTGCCGGGTTTTACGGGCATCGAGTTGTACTTCAAGGACGAATCCAGCCATCCGACCGGCAGTCTCAAGCATCGGCTGGCCCGTTCGTTGTTTCTGTATGCGCTGTGTAATGGCTGGCTCAAACCCGGCGCGCCAGTGATCGAGGCGTCCAGCGGATCGACGGCGATTTCCGAAGCGTATTTCGCGCGGATGCTGGGTCTGCCGTTCATTGCGGTGATGCCGGCGACGACGTCGAAAGAAAAGATTGCTCAAATTGCTTTCTACGGTGGTCAGAGCCATCTGGTGAAAGATCCGACACAGATTTACGCCGAATCCGAGCGACTGGCTCGCGAGCATGGCGGCCACTTCATCGATCAGTTCACCTACGCCGAGCGCGCTACCGACTGGCGGGCGAACAACAACATCGCCGAGTCGATCTTCCAGCAAATGCGCTACGAGAAACATCCCGAGCCGAGCTGGCTGATTTCCAGCCCCGGTACTGGTGGCACCACGGCGACCCTCGGCCGTTATGTGCGCTATCGCCAACACTGCACCCGCGTACTGTGTGCAGACGCCGAGCGTTCGGTGTTTTTCGATTTCTATCAGACTGGCGATTCGACTCTGCGTCTGGATTGCGGCTCGCGGATTGAAGGCATAGGCCGGCCACGTGTGGAAGCGTCGTTCCTGCCCAAAGTGATCGACGCGATGGTCAAGGTGCCCGACGCCTTGTCGCTGGCAGCCATGCATTATCTGGCGCAGCGGTTGGGTCGACATGTTGGCGGCTCGAGCGGCACCAATCTGATCGGCGCGCTGATGGCGGCGCAGCAGATGAAAGCGGCGGGGGAGTCGGGTTCGATCGTGGCGATTCTGTGTGATGGCGGCGAGCGTTACGCCGACACCTATTACGATCAGGACTGGCTCAAGGCGCAGGGGTATGAGTTGAGCGGGTTGATTGAGGCGGTGGCGGCGAGTGCAGAGCGCGGTGAGCCGCTACCGACCTCAGTCCTGCGCGCCAACATCTGACACACCGAAAACCAAATGTGGGAGCGGGCTTGCTCGCGAAGGCAGTGTGTCAGGCGATAAATGTATCGACTGAAACGACGCTTTCGCGAGCAAGCCCGCTCCCACAGGAGTTTGTGTTGTGTCAGCTAATGCTGATCAGGCTTCCAGGCCCAGGATGTCCCGCGCCACCGCTTCAGCGATCCGAATCCCGTCCACACCCGCCGACAGAATCCCACCGGCATACCCCGCACCTTCACCGGCCGGGAACAGGCCTTTGACGTTCATGCTCTGCAACGTCTCGTCGCGGGTAATGCGCAGTGGCGAAGACGTGCGCGTCTCGATCCCGGTCAACACCGCGTCATGCAGCGAATAGCCGCGAATCTGCTTCTCGAATGCAGGCAATGCTTCACGAATCGCTTCAATCGCAAAGTCCGGCAAGGCCAACGCCAGATCACCCAGCGCCACGCCCGGTTTATACGATGGCTCGACTTCGCCCAGTTCGGTCGATGGAATGTCGTTGATGAAGTCACCGACCAGTTGCGCCGGGGCCTTGTAGTCGCTGCCGCCGAGAATGAAGGCGTGGGACTCCAGACGTTCCTGCAACTCGATGCCGGCCAGTGGGCCGCCCGGATAATCGACTTCCGGGGTGATGCCGACGACGATGCCGGAGTTGGCGTTGCGCTCGTTACGCGAGTACTGGCTCATGCCGTTGGTGACCACGCGGTTTGGCTCGGAGGTCGCCGCCACCACGGTGCCGCCCGGGCACATGCAGAAGCTGTAGACCGAGCGGCCGTTTTTGGCGTGGTGTACCAGTTTGTAGTCGGCAGCACCGAGTTTCGGGTGGCCGGCGTACTTGCCCAGACGTGCACGGTCGATCAGCGACTGCGGGTGTTCGATACGGAAACCCACCGAGAACGGCTTGGCTTCCATGAACACGCCACGGCTGTGGAGCATGCGGAAGGTATCGCGGGCGCTGTGGCCGAGGGCCAGAACCACGTGTTTCGAATGCAGGGTTTCGCCGCTGGCCAATTGAACGCCTACCAATTGACCGTCTTCGATCAGCACGTCGCTGACACGTTCCTGGAAGCGCACTTCGCCGCCCAGTTCGCGGATCTGCTCGCGCATGTTTTCAACCATGCCGGTCAGACGGAACGTGCCGATGTGCGGCTTGCTGACGTAGAGAATCTCTTCCGGCGCGCCGGCCTTGACGAACTCGTGCAGGACTTTGCGGCCAAGGAACTTCGGATCCTTGATCTGGCTGTACAGCTTGCCGTCGGAGAACGTCCCTGCGCCGCCTTCGCCGAATTGCACGTTGGACTCGGGGTTGAGCACGCTTTTACGCCACAGGCCCCAAGTGTCCTTGGTGCGCTGGCGCACTTCGGTGCCGCGTTCGAGGATGATCGGCTTGAAGCCCATTTGTGCCAGCAACAGGCCGGCGAAAATCCCGCACGGGCCGAAACCGACCACGATCGGGCGCTGGCTCAGGTCGCTCGGCGCCTTACCGACGAATTTATAGCTGACATCCGGCGCCACGTTGACGTTACGGTCGTCGGCGAACTTGCCCAACACCTTGGCCTCGTCGCGCACGTTGAGGTCGATGGTGTAGATGAAGCACAGTTCGGAGGACTTTTTGCGCGCATCGTAGCTGCGCTTGAACAAGGTGAAATCGAGCAGGTCATCGCTGGCGATGCCCAGGCGCTGCACGATGGCAACGCGCAGGTCTTCTTCGGGATGGTCGATTGGCAGCTTGAGTTCAGTGATTCGTAACATGGCGAGGATCCGGGTTCGCGGGGCGCACAACTGCGCCAGGGCGTTTGAAGGCCGCGATTATAAGCCGCAAAGACCGGATCCGGTGAGGCTAAAACGCTCAGTCGTTACGCGATCCGCCGAAATACCCGCAGCCACGCTGCACCTGGCCGTCGATGCGCAATTCGGCGCTCATGTGCTGCACGCTGCCGTTGCTGCTGTCGACGCAACGTTGCGGCGCGACCCACAATTCGATGCGCTGATTGTTGGCTTCGCTGCTGAGATTGAAGCGGCCGTCGCCCAATTGTTCTTCAACGTAAGGCACGGCGAGTGGTGGCTGACCGTCGCGGTCGATGACCATGCCACGGCCGCTGACTTTGACGTTCCACTGCGGGCCATGACCAGCGGCGCGCAGAATCAGCAGTTTGAAATTGGGATCATCGCACGCGGTGCCGGAGCGCTCGACGCGATATAACTGGGCCAGGTCGAGGCGGTCACCGGCGATCTTGCCGCGCACGTCGGCGAATAATTTGCCCTGCTCATCGGCCAGGGTCGCGGCTTCTTGCAGGACGCTGGTGCCGCCGATGTCGTTGATCACGTATTGGCCTTGATCCTGACACGGCTGGAACACCAGTTTGCCGTCGGCCGCGGTCAGTTGCCCCTGCATCCGCGTCTGCCCCACATGCGAGGCACTTTCACGCTGGCCATCGAACAACTGGCAGGCGGCAAACAGCGGAAGCAGGGTAATAACGACTAACGAACGGGCAACACGCATCTTCGGCTCTCCAGACAAGTGCCGCCACGTTACGCAGCCTGTCAGGCAAATGCAAAAGATCGCAGCCTGCGGCAGCTCCTACAGGGAAACGCAAATACCTCTGTAGGAGCTGCCGCAGGCTGCGATCTTTTGATCTTATCCGACGTGAAATGTCTGACCTGTCTGCAAGCCTTCGACACTTTTCGCGTAGGCCAACGCCACATCAGCCGCAGGAACCGGCTTGTAACCACGGAAATACGGGGCATAGCTGTCCATGGCTTCCAGCAACACGGTCGGGCTGATCGAGTTCACTCGCAGGCCGCGTGGCAGTTCGATGGCGGCGGCGCGAACAAAGCTGTCCAGTGCACCGTTGACCAGCGCTGCCGAGGCGCCGCTGCGGATCGGGTCGTGGCTGAGCACGCCGGTAGTAAAGGTGAACGAGGCGCCGTCGTTGGCGAACTCACGGCCGATCAGCAACAGGTTGACCTGGCCCATCAGCTTGTCTTTCAAGCCCAGAGCGAAAGTGTCTTCGTTCATTTCACCCAGCGGAGCGAAGGTAACGTTGCCGGCGGCGCAGACCAGTGCATCGAACTTGCCGGTCTGTTCGAAGAGTTTGCGGATCGATGCGCTGTCGCTGATATCCACCTGCAAATCACCACTGTTGCGGCCGATACGAATGACTTCGTGGCGTTGCGAGAGTTCTTTGTCCACGGCCGAACCAATGGTGCCGCCAGCGCCTATCAACAGAATTTTCATCGTGCTGTGCCTCAAGTGATTGAACGAGGTTGCAGTCTAGAGTGGTTTTTTCTCGGGATAAGCGCGCTAATGGGCAACCTTTGGTTTTCAAATGGAAACAATCCATGAGCGAGATGGATGATCTGGCCGCGTTTGCAGTGCTGATTGAAGCGGGCAGTTTCACCTTGGCGGCGCAGCAATTGGGCTGCAGCAAGGGCCAGCTGTCCAAACGCATCAGCCAGCTCGAAGCGCAGTTTTCTGTGGTGTTGTTGCAACGCACGACCCGTCGTCTGAGCCTGACCGCAGCCGGCGCGGCATTGTTGCCACAAGCCCAGGCCCTTGTAGTCCAGGTCGAGAGAGCGCGTCAGGCCTTGGCACGATTGAAGGACGACATGGCCGGGCCGGTGCGTATGACGGTTCCGGTGTCGCTGGGGGAAACCTTCTTCGATGGTCTGCTGCTGGAGTTTTCGCAAAAGTATCCCGAGGTGCAGATCGAACTGGAGCTGAACAACAGCTATCGCGATCTGTCCCGGGACGGTTTTGATTTGGCGATCCGTAGCGAGGTGGCCAATGACGAACGCTTGGTCGCCAAGCCGCTGTTGGCCTGGCAGGAAATGACCTGCGCCAGCCCGGCCTATCTCGAACGCTTCGGCGAGCCGCAGACGCCGCAGGCATTAGCCGAACACCGGTGTCTGCTCAACAGCCACTACAGTGGTCGCGAGGAATGGCTGTATCACCAGCAACACGAATTGCTGCGGGTGCGGGTGTCGGGGCCGTTTGCCAGCAATCATTACAACCTGCTGAAGAAAGCCGCGCTGACCGGGGCCGGCATCGCCCGGTTGCCTTCGTACCTGCTGCAGGCGGAATTGGCTGACGGGCGACTGCGCTGGCTTCTGCGCGATTACCAGACCCGGCGCATGCCGATGTATCTGGTGCATCCGTATCAGGGCGGATTACCGAAACGTACGCAGGTGTTGGCGGACTATCTGATCGGCTGGTTCAAGCGCAGCGGTGAGGCGCTGGATCGCCTATCCCAGCAACAGTGAAGAGCCCCTGTAGGAGCTGCCGAAGGCTGCGATCTTTAGATTTTCAAGATCAAAAGATCGCAGCCTTCGGCAGCTCCTACAGGGGTTTCAGGGATTCGAAGCGTTCAGCTGTTTCAGACGCTTCAGCTATTCAACGGTTGTAGTGTCTGGCGATCAGATGATCGATCGACAATTTCCCCGGTCCTGTCGCCATCAGATACAGCAACACCGCTGCCCACGTGCCATGAGTCGGGTAGGCATCCGGATACACGAACAACTGAATGGTCAAAGTCATTCCCAGCAACGCCAGCGCCGAAAACCGCGTAGCGAAACCGATCAGGATCAGCATCGGGAACAAGTGCTCGGCAAACGCGGCCATATGCGCGGCGATTTCCGGCGACAGCAGCGGTACGTGGTATTCGCTCTTGAACAGCGGAATCGTTGAGTCTGCCAGACGCGGCCAGCCCAGCTCGAAGGTGCCGTCGAACAGATCGATGGCCAGGCCCTCAACCTTGGTCTGCCCGGACTTCCAGAACACCGCGGCAATCGAGAAACGCGCAATGAATGCGATCAGGCTGTGGGGGATTCTTTCCAGTAGTTTGATGGCGCGGGTGATGAGGCAGTTCATGGCGATTCCTTGTTGTTCAGTTGGGTGATGGCGTTGTGGGCAATCAACAGTCCCAGGGTCTGGCCGAGATCAAATACAGGGCTGTTTTCTGCCGCTGCCAATAGCGGCTGGCCAGCGAGCAAATTCCGGATGAAGACGCTGGCGCCGTGATCAAGGGCAAAGACCTCGACGTCGAGATCGTTGCGCAACACCAGTGCGTGTTGTCCGTGGTTGAGGTCGATGCCTTCCAGCGTGGCCTCGCGCTGATGCGCAGCCCAGATCGCGACCACTGACCAGGTTGAATCGAGCAGATGCAGGGAAGGGTGGAGCTCGAATCCAAGCTCGCTCAGGGCTTGAGGGTCATTCAGCGCAGCGGCGAGCTGTTCCGGCCGGATCGGGCTTGCGTCGGCAGCGTGATAGGCGAGGGTGCGCAACTGCTCAAGGCGCGCCACGTCGGCCAGATACGGCACGCTTGAGGCCGGTTCAAACGTTGAAATGAAGTCCGAAAAACCTTCGCCGTAGCGGCCCATCAACGGACTTTGTGGTGGCTGGCGTTGTACGAATACAGCCGCCATGGCGCGGAAAAATTCCTCGCCAACCAACTGCGCAACCACCGGATAACTGTCGCGCAGTGCGTTGATCAACGAGCTCTGCACATTGTTGCGGTACACCGAGAAACGACTGGCGGGATCGGCACCGTTGGCGCTGCACAGGCCTTCGGGGCAGGGCAATTGCACATTGAGCAGGGCTGCCGTGAAGTCGGCTTGAGTGCTCATGATCGCCCCCCCGCATCTACCAATAACGCCTCGGCCTGTTGCGCCTCGGCCAGCAAAACGTTGAACGCGGGCACCTGATTGTCACGTTCGATCAACGTTGCCACCGGGCCGATCCGTTCCAGCACTTGCCGGTACAGGCTCCAGACCGCTTGATCGATCGGCGCACCGTGATCATCGATCAGCAAGCGGTCACCGAGGCTGTCGGAGTCTTCGGCAAAACCGGCCAGATGAATCTCACCGACAGCGTGCAACGGCAGGGCATCGAGATAGGCGATTGGATCGCGCTGATGATTGATGCACGAGACGTAGACGTTATTGACGTCCAGCAACAACCCGCAGCCGCTGCGGCGGATGACTTCGGCAATGAAGTCCGCCTCATCGATGGTCGAGCGTTGAAAGGCCAGATAGGTCGCCGGATTTTCCAGCAGCATGGGCCGCTTGAGCGTGTTCTGCACCTGATCGATATGCGCGCAAACGCGGTTCAGCGTCGGCGTGTCATAGGCCAGGGGCAGCAGATCATTGAGGAACACCGGGCCATGGCTCGACCAGGCCAGGTGTTCGGAAAAGGAGTGCGGTTGATAACGCTCGATCAGATCCTTCAGGCGTTGCAGATGTTCAATGTCCAGCGGCCCTTCGGCCCCGATGGACAGCCCAACGCCGTGAAGTGACAGTGGATACTGCTCGCGAATCAATCCCAGAAAATGATGAAACGGGCCGCCGGCCACCATGTAGTTTTCGGCGTGGACTTCGAAGAAGCCGATGTCCGGTGATGAGCCGAGCACTTCACGAAAGTGCCCGGTCTTGAGCCCCAGCCCGGCACGGGGCGGGAGCCCTGAGCGGGCTGCCTGAGTGCAGGACTGGGCATGGTCTTGGGGTGTGAACATGATCGTTACTCAGGCAGCCGACGGATCAGGACTTGGCTTTGAACGCTTCCATCTGGCCGAAACCGGTCGGCGAGGTCTTGCTTTCGGTGGTGGTGCAGGTGCCTTTTGGCACGAGTTTCCAGGCGTTGGCCTGATAGTCCGTTTTTGATGTGCCGGCACAAGTGGTGCCCGCGCCTGCGGCGCAATCGTTCTTGCCTTTCATGGCTACGCCGAAGCATTTTTCCATGTCGGCGTCAGCAGCGTGGACGGTGGAAACAGCGGCGATACTCAGGGCAGAACCCAGGGCCAGAACCAGGGCGGTAGCGGACAGGGTGCGGGTGGTAGCAGTCATGATGTTTCTCCGATTTGAGCTTGGGTTTACAAGCGAAGTGCGCTTGCTTACCCCACTAGAGAAGCGAGGTGGCGATGCGTTACAGCGACCCTCAAACTTTTTTCAGAAAATATGCAAAACCCTGCGGCAGCTCCTACAGTGACGTCTTCTATAGTCATTTCAACGGCCACTGTGACAGGCCGATTTACCAGGACGGTATTTATGACAAAGGATTGCTCAGACTCAGGTGTGCTATTGCGCAAGACTTCATCTTTCGCTCTGGCCTGCACTCTTTCCTTGCTGTTCAGTACGGTCGCCGCCCAGCCATCGCTCGATCCGCTAGACACGCTCAAACGCATCAACCACAACTACAACACCCTCAAAGACGCTTGCCAGGAACCCGACACCGGTGCCGCGCGCGGCCTCTACTATTGCAGCGGCGTGACCTTGCGCATGGTCAACGACGGGCCTTTCAATCCTTGGGATTACAGCCCGTACGCGGTCAAGATCGGGGCGACGTCCTACTCCTGGATCCGCAAGGACCTGAGCACTCGAATCCTTATTCACCCGGCTGGCTTGATCCTGCGCACGCCCACCGATGCTGCGACGTTGAATCTGCCGGTCAAGGAGCAGGGCTTCACCTGCATTTACGCTTTTGATGGCGGCACCGGACCCGAGCGAAAGTGGTACGGCTGCGGCTTTTTCGACAGCCGCGAGCCGCCGCATGCGGCCCAGGGCGTGATGAACAATCGCAATGCCGCGCTGGCCTATGGCACTTGTGCCGAGGCCGGTGTCACCACTGCCGAGCAATGGACGCAGAAGTACACCGGACTGATGAAGGGCCCGATTCAATACAGCCAGTGCTCATGGAATGCGGAGAAACCCGGCGATTGGCACGCGATGATCCGGGTGCACGAGTCGCGGCCGAACACCACTAACAAAGACCCGTTTGCCTTCAGCGCCCAAGTCAACGAATTCATGTTGAAAAATGCCACGGCGACCAACGACGGCAGCGAAAACATGAAGTACATCGACGCCTTCATTTACAACGTCAACAGCACGCAGAACTTCGCCACCCGCGGCGATCAGGCACCACCAAAACCGGAAAACGGCCTGAACAGCGCGCGCAATTTCCAGAAGAAACTAAAGACGCAAGGCTACAACGTACCGATTTTGCGACTGGATTTCACCAAACCGCCTGAGCAGCGTTTCAGCTATATCGCTGCGGATCAGGCGATAGACGAAATGGTAGTGGGTGCTGCCCCGGCCCCCCACTACATTGCTGACGCAGCCTGGATCGAGCGTTATGACCCGGGCAGCAAAAAAAACGAATGGTCGCTCAAGGTCACACCCACTGCCCAAGGCAAAGCGATTCAGTCCAGCGACCAGGAGGCCTTGTACAAAGAGCTGTTTGCGCTGCGCGGGGCTGACAGCCAATGGCGCGACCACGAGAAATCAACGGGCAGCATGCGCCAGCAACTGGCGTGTCTGGTGCAGAACTACCCGGCCAAGACCGAGTGGAATCTGGAGCCGTTCCGGCCTGTGGTCAGTGCTCAGGAGGCGGCGAAGGCCGGTTGTAATCCAGTACCGGTCGCGACGCCGCGATACATCGCCTCCGCCGACTGGATCAAACGCTTTGACCCCGGCACCCGTCAGGATGAATGGAGCTTGAGCGTGGTGCCCACGGCGGCGGGACGCGCCTTGGCCAATGAGCAGATCGGTGCCTTGTACGACCAGTTGTTCGCCCTCAAAGGCGCGGACAACAACTGGCGCGACAATGAAAAGGCCGCCGGCAGCATGCGTCAGCAATTGAGCTGCGTTCTGGTCAATTACCGAAACAAGACGCCATGGAATCTCGAGCCTTTCCGGCCGGCGTTATCCGAGAGCGAGATGCGGGCTGCGGGCTGTAATCCAGTCCCGCGTTAAAGATGTGTGTTGGCTGATAAGGAGATACAAGCCATGAAAAAACGATTGAACAGGATCGCACCATTTCTCATGTTTCCCCTGCTGGTGCAGGCGACATGGGCCAATGCCGAGTCATGCGATGAGACGTTGAAGAAGGTTGAGTCGTTGTACAACAAGACCGTCGACAGCTGCGGTCAGGACCCTGCGTCAGACTGTTCCGGACTGTTGGTGAGGGGGACTCACCGCGCCGATCCGGCCAAGGGGCAGAAATGGGATGTGTGGAATCCCAGCCCGAAAGCCGTGGAGTTGGGGACGTTTGCCGCCTCGTATATGCGCGCCGATGGCATCAGCTATGAAGACCCCGGCATGAGCACGCAGAACGGCTACCTCATCACGCCAAGAGATCTGATACGCGACCCCGAGACTCCAGTGCATGTCTATTGCGCGTTTCCCAACGATGCCTGGACTGACTTTCGCAATGACCGAGGCTGTGGCGACAACAAAAACACCGCCCCGACCGAGGCCGTTTGCCAGGCCATGGCACCGCCCATCCTTAGCCCGAATGCCTGGGTGGCGCACTTCAGCAAATTCAACAACAACCGTCAGCAAGACCAGTTGCAATGCGGTTTCAACATGCGCAATCCGATGAGCAGCAAGGAACGGGTCGATGCCTTTCGCAACTTCCTGGGGGCGCGCAAAGTTATCAATAGTCGTGAGTTTCAAACCCAGACTGAACTGCGTCTGGGCAACCCGAAAACCGATGAACTACCGATTCTGGCGTTTTTTTACAGCGATCAGCGCGGCTTGAACGATGCCTTGGCCAATCAGCGCGACTACAAAGCCAAGACCGGCAAGGATCGCAACATCGTCAAGATCGATTTCCCGCGAACCCCTACCGCCAAGGCCACGTTCTCGTGTGTGCAAAGCGCACCGGCGCCGACGCAGTTCTGTGAGAGGTACATCGAGTCGAGCACCTGGGTACAACGCCCCGATCCGAAACTGGGGCCGAACACCTGGTCGCTTTCAGTAGTGCCAACCGCTTGCGGGCGCGCTATCAAGGATGACCAGACCGACCGGATGTTTGCCGAGCTGTACAACAAGCACAAGGACGATCAGCAATGGCGGCAGTACAGCGTCAATGGCGGGTCACTGCGTCGGCAGATGGTCTGCCATCTGGCGGCGACCTACGAGGGCAAGCCTGTGCGCAACAAGCCAGAGTGGAACCTTGAGCCGGCCCGGCCTTACGTCGATCAGGCGACGGCGCTAGCGCAGCACTGCAACCCGTACTGACCCTCCACTGTAGGAGCGAGCCTGCTCGCGATGGTGTTGTGTCATTCTGCATCAGTGGTGCCTGACTCGACGCGATCGCGAGCAGGCTCACTCCTACAAGGGATTTTCGGTGGGTTCGAGGTTTTTGGTGCGCATAAAAAAACGGCCCGAAGGCCGTTTTTTTGTTGGGTGAAAAGACTCAACCGCCCAGATACGCCTCGCGCACTTTCGGGTCGGTCAGCAGCGCTTCACCGGTGCCCTGCATCACGACGCGGCCGTTCTCCAGAACGTACGCGCGATCGGCGATTTTCAGCGCCTGGTTGGCGTTTTGCTCGACCAGGAACACCGTCACACCGTCCTTGCGCAGCTGTTCGATGATGTCGAAGATCTGCTGGATGATGATCGGTGCCAGGCCCAGTGATGGCTCGTCGAGCAGCAGCAGTTTCGGCTTGCTCATCAGCGCACGGCCGATGGCGAGCATTTGCTGCTCGCCGCCGGACATGGTGCCGCCGCGTTGGGCGAAGCGCTCTTTCAGGCGTGGGAAAAGTCCGAGAACCTTGTCCATTTGTTCCTGATAGTCGCCCTTGTCGGTGAAGAAACCGCCCATAGACAGGTTTTCTTCGACGGTCAGACGGGCAAACACCCGACGACCTTCCGGCACCACGGCGATGCTTTTACGCATGATCTGCGACGAGTCCTGGCCGACCAGTTCCTCACCCATGTAGCGGATGCTGCCGCTGTGCGCTTGCGGCGAACCGCACAGCGTCATCAGCAGCGTGGACTTGCCGGCACCGTTGGCGCCGATCAGGGTCACGATCTCGCCCTGACGGACTTCGACGTTGACGCTGTGCAGGGCCTGGATCTTGCCGTAGAAGGTGGAAACGTTTTCGAACTGCAGCATTTACGCTTCCCCCAGGTAGGCTTTGATCACTTCAGGATTGTCGCGAATCTGTTCCGGCGTGCCGTCAGCCAGAGGCGTGCCCTGGTTGATCACGACGATGTGGTCGGAAATGCTCATGACCAGCTTCATGTCGTGTTCGATCAGCAGCACGGTGACGTTGTGCTCTTCACGCAGCACGCCGATCAGCGCCTTGAGGTCTTCGGTTTCCTTCGGGTTGAGCCCTGCGGCCGGTTCGTCGAGCATGAGGATCCGCGGGCGGGTCATCATGCAGCGGGCGATTTCCAGACGACGCTGCTGACCGTAGGCCAGGGTGCCGGCGGGACGGTTGGCGAACTCCTTGAGGTTGACCTTTTCCAGCCAGTACTCGGCAAATTCCATCGCCTCGCGCTCGCTTTTGCGGAACGCCGGGGTCTTGAACAGGCCGGACAGGAAGTTGGTGTTCAGGTGACGGTGCTGGGCGATCAACAGGTTCTCTACCGCTGTCATGTCCTTGAACAACCGCACGTTCTGGAAAGTGCGCACCACGCCTTTGAGGGCGATCTTGTGCCCAGGCAAACCCTGGATCGGTTCACCGTCGAGCAGAATGCTGCCGCCCGATGGCTGATAGAAACCGGTCAGGCAGTTGAACACGGTGGTCTTGCCCGCGCCATTGGGCCCGATCAGTGCGACCACTTGTTTCTCTTTGACGGTCAGGGCCACGCCATTGACCGCCAGCAAGCCGCCGAAGCGCATGCTCAGGTTTTCGACTTTAAGTATCTCGCGGCTCATTTTCGCAACTCCATGTGTGGGCGTTGCATCGGCAGCAGACCTTGTGGACGCCAGATCATCATCAACACCATCAGGGCACCGAACATCAACATGCGGTACTCACTGAACTCACGCATCATTTCCGGCAACAGGATCATCACCACGGCCGCGAGAATCACGCCCAGTTGCGAACCCATGCCACCCAGCACGACGATGGCGAGGATGATCGCCGACTCGATGAAGGTGAACGATTCCGGCGTCACCAGGCCCTGACGGGCGGCGAAGAAGCTGCCGGCGAAACCGGCGAACGCAGCACCGAGGGTGAACGCGGACAGTTTGATGATCGTCGGGTTGAGACCGAGTGCGCGGCAGGCGATTTCGTCTTCACGCAGCGCTTCCCACGCACGGCCGATCGGCATGCGCAGCAGGCGGTTGATGACGAACAATGCCGCCAGCGCCAGCAACAGGGCAACGAGGTAGAGGAAGATCACCTTGTTGATCGAGTTGTATTGCAGGCCGAAGTACTCGTGGAAGGTTTGCATGCCTTCTGCGGCCTTACGTTCAAAGGTCAGGCCGAAGAACGTCGGTTTCTCGATGTTGCTGATGCCGTTCGGGCCCCCAGTAATATCGGTCAGGTTACGCAGGAACAGACGGATGATCTCGCCGAAGCCGAGGGTCACGATCGCCAGATAGTCACCGCGCAGACGCAACACCGGGAAGCCCAGCAGGAAGCCGAACGTCGCCGCCATCAGGCCGGCGATCGGCAGGCAGATCCAGAAGCTCAGGCCGTAGTAGTGCGACAGCAACGCGTAGCTGTAGGCGCCGACGGCATAGAAACCGACGTAACCCAGGTCGAGCAGACCGGCCAGACCGACGACGATGTTCAGGCCAAGGCCGAGCATCACGTAGATCAGGATCAGCGTAGCAATGTCCACCGCGCCACGGGAGCCGAAGAACGGCCACACCAGCGCCAGCAGAATCAGCGCAATGATGAAATAGCGCTGGGTGGTTGGCAGGGTCAGGAAGTTGCTGGCCTTGGCCGGGATCAGCGGCATGCCCGGCGAAGCACGCCAGGCCTTGCTGATCTGCTGGTTGAACAGCACGCGCAAAAACATCAGTACCGAACAGATGGCGATAGTCGCCAGCACGGCCGGGCTGGTGTTGTGCACTTCCAGGTTGATGCCGACGATGGTCAGTTTCAGTCCGAGCACAGGATACGCAACTGCCCAAACCAAGAGCGCACTGAACAGCGCCTGTTTAAGATTCCTAGTCATACTTTCTCAACCTCCGGACGGCCCAGAATCCCGGTCGGACGGAACAACAGCACCAGAACCAACAAGCCGAATGCCACGACGTCCTTGTACTGGTCGCCAAAGATATCGGCGCCAAAGGCTTCCGCTACCCCAAGCACCAGCCCGCCGAGCATGGCGCCGGGGATGCTGCCGATGCCGCCCAGTACCGCAGCGGTAAAGGCCTTGAGGCCGACGAGGAAACCTGCGTTCGGGTTGATCACCCCGTATTGCATGCTCAGCAGCACAGCAGCAACCGCCGCCAGCGCAGCACCAATGACGAAGGTCAGGGCGATGATGTTGTTGGTGTTGATACCCAGCAGGTTGGCCATCTTGATGTCTTCGGCACAGGCGCGGCAAGCGCGACCCAGGCGAGAGCGGGAGATGAACAGCGTCAGGCCGAGCATGGCGATCAGGGTCACCACGAACACCACGATTTGCATGTAGGAAATCAGCACTTCTTGTGCACCACCTGGGCCGAAGGCAATGTTGCCCGGAATCAGGTTGGGGATTGCTTTGTCCTTGGAGTCTTGCGCCAGCAGAACCGTGTTCTGCAGGAAGATCGACATACCGATGGCGGAAATCAGCGGGATCAGACGGTTGCTGCCGCGCAACGGGCGGTAGGCAATGCGTTCGATGCTGTAACCGTAGGAGCTGGTGACGACGATGCTGGCGATGAACGCCGCCGTCATCAACAGCGGGACACTGTCGAGTCCCATCATGGTCAGCCCGGCGATGGCGATGAACGCCACATAAGAGCCGATCATGTAGACCTCGCCGTGAGCGAAGTTGATCATTCCAATGATGCCGTAAACCATCGTGTAGCCGATGGCGATCAGGGCATACATGCTGCCAACGTTGAGGCCGTTAACCAGCTGTTGGAAGAAGTGATAGATGTCAGGCATTACAGCGCTCCTAAAAACCTGATACGCATTTCACTGGTGGAGTCATTTTCCCGCCCGGCCCCGTGGATCTGTATCCACTTCGAATCCGGGGTTTGCCAGCGAACCGCTGATGACGGTTTTGAGATTTTCAGGTGGGGAGACTGGCGGATCACGCCAGCGCGGCCCTTACATTCGTAAAACAAAGCCCACGGCACGCCGTGGGCTTTATTGGCAGTCAGTTCGGCCGTGCCTTACTGAGGCGACACTTCAGTTTTCGGTTTGCCGTTGTGCCACTCGTAGACCACGAATTTGAAGTCTTTGAGGTCACCTTTGGCGTCGAAGCTCAGGTCGCCAGTCGGGGTCTTGAAGGTCCCGGCGTGAATGGCTTCAGCCACTTTGGTCGCGTCTTCGGACTTGGCTGCCTTGATGCCTTCGGCAATCACTTCAACCGCCGAGTAGGACGGGAACACGAACGGGCCGCTCGGGTCTTCTTTCTTCGCTTTGAAGGCATCGGCCAGGGCGATGTTGGCAGGGTCCTGGTCGAAGGATTTCGGCAGGGTTACCAGCAGGCCTTCGGCAGCGTCTTTGGCGATCTGGGTGATCGAGTCGTTGCCCACGCCTTCTGGACCCATGAACTTGGCTTTCAGGCCTTTTTCCTGAGCTTGACGCAGGATCAGACCCAGCTCTGGGTGGTAGCCGCCGTAGTAAACGAAGTCGACGTTGGCTTGCTTGAGCTTGGCAATGATCGCCGAGAAGTCTTTGTCGCCAGCGTTGACGCCTTCGAATACGGCAACTTTGGTGCCTTTCTTCTCAAGGGTCGATTTGACGGCGGTGGCGATGCCTTCACCGTACTGCTGCTTGTCGTGCAGGACGCCGACGATTTTCGGTTTGACGTGATCGGCGATGTAGTTACCGGCGGCAGGGCCCTGGGCGCTGTCCAGACCGATAGTACGGAAGATCATTTTGTAACCACGGGCGGTGATGTCCGGGCTGGTGGCAGCTGGAGTGATCATGATCACGCCTTCGTCTTCGTAGATGTCCGAAGCCGGTTGAGTGGAGCTGGAGCACAGGTGACCGACCACGAATTTGACGCCGTCGTTGACGACCTTGTTCGCGACCGCTACGGCTTGTTTCGGATCGCAGGCATCGTCGTATTCAACGGCTTCGAGCTTCTTGCCGTCGACGCCGCCCTTGGCGTTGATCTGTTCGATGGCCATTTTTGCGCCACTGAACTGCATGTCGCCGTATTGGGCTACTGGACCGGTTTTAGGACCGGCGATACCGATCTTGATGGTGTCAGCTGCGAACGAATGGCTGGCAACCCCGGCCAGAACCATAGCGGCAAACAGTTTGGAAATCTGCTTAGTAGCCTTAGTCATAGTGCTCCACTCTTACTGTTGTAATTTTTTTTGAGTTCTGGCGCCGTAGCAGCAGAACCGGGTCAGATATCTTTGCGATACCCTCCGGAAATGCCCCCGGCAACTGTACCGGTACAGTGTAGAGCGCCGGTTGTTTGCCTGGGAAGCGGGCGCCGAGGGGCAAAACTTGGGGGTGTCGCATTTTTGAATGAAAAAGACAGAATTGCGGCGGGGCGTTCGTGGGCATATATCCCAATCAGCAGCATTCCCTGGCGTTCCTGCTCTTTTCGTTCGGTAAAGCCATTTGCAACCGGGTTTTTCTGGCGGACCACCAACGTTATTATTCGCGTCGATTTCTTTTCCGGACAGTTCCCATGAATCAAGAACCTAGCACCCTCTATGCCAAGCTGCTTGGTGAAACCGCATCTATTACCTGGAAAGAGCTGGAGCCGTTCTTCGCCAAGGGTGCCCTATTGTGGGTCGACCCAAGCCTGGATTTGATCGCCGCCGCCGAGGCCGTGGCATCGGATGAGGGCGAGAAAGTCGCTGCCTGGCTGGCTGAAGACAAGGTCGCCAAGCTGTCTGAAACGCGGGCGCTGGATCTTTTCGAACGTGATCCGCAGCTGTGGGCGGTGGTGGTTTCGCCGTGGATTATGATCCAGGAAAGGGCGGCGGCCTGAGTGACTGCACCTTGTTGGTGCGTGCGGCGGTCAGTGAAAAGTGTGTAGCGGAGTAGCGTGATGGCACCTTGCCGTGGAGAAAGGCCACAAGCCGGGGTGGCATCACGGTGACGTAAACGTAACGGGAACAGTTTAGTAAGCAGCCTAACGGCTGCTTAATTGTTTCTGGATGTTGGCAATGAAGGTTTGCGGTTTCTGGAGTGGCCTCTTCGCGAGCAGGCTCGCTCCCACATTTGGAATGCATTTCCCTGTGGGAGCGAGCCTGCTCGCGAATGGGGCGACTCGGTTCTGGATTAGACCGAGTAAGACTTGCCGGTATGGTTATTGAGGGAAATAACCTTGGTCTTGCCAATCCGGTGACGGTAAATCTCGCGCAGGTACTTGATCGATTTCTTCACGCAATCACGCGACAGACGAATGTCGTTGATCGAGACAAACTTCTCTTTGTCGTTGATCAGCTCGCGGTACTTCTTCTCGTACATCGGCTTGATCGCGTACCAGTTGGTGTCGAGGATCTTCGCCGGGTTCTCGAACTCATTGAGCAACTCGTCGATGCGGTCTTCGTCGAATTCTTCATTGATGATGAAGTCGAGGATCGAGTTGTCCAGGGTCTCGTCGAAACGGTACGGGTTCTTCGCGAAGCAGCGCTTGATGAACGCCACGATCAAGGTCAGGAAGTCATCCGACAGGCACGGGCTCTTGGCAATCAACGTGGTCAACGACAGGTTGGCTGAAGCACCGATGACCAGCGCGTAACGCTTGAGCGTGGTATTCGGGAACAGGCTGTTGAGGTGGGTCTTCAACCGGTTCAAATCCATGTACGACAGCTTGTAGTCTTTGGGCAGCGAAACGATCGAGACCACCGACGAGCAGTTCTTGAAGAAGTGCAGGTCGTGCAGTGCCGCCGCGTCGTAGCCGGAATTCTTGTACTGCTCAAGCGAAGCGCGATAGCGCTTGGACTCGATCGGCAACAGGCTGATGCCTTCGATGGCCTGGGTAACCTTGTTGAAGTGCGGCAGGTCGATCGAACGGAAGAACAAGTCGTCGATGTTCAGACGCTGCGGTTCTTTATCGAACACCTTGAACTTGTCGCTGCTCGGTGGCGGGGTTTCCGGCACCACCGATTCGGCGTAGGCAATCGCCACCGGGCCGGCCAGGCTCATGAACAGGTCATTGGCGTCCAGGCGAATGGTTTCGCCGATGTCGATGCCGGCACGACGGAAGTAGTTCTGGTCGTAGTCGGTGGTGACCGCCTGCGCCGTCAGAATGTTGAAGATCTGCTGCGAGATGTACTGGTTGGCGTGCTTTTCCATCGCATTGACATCAATGTTCTGGATGTTGCCGTCATCGCTCTCTTCGGCGTAACGCATGATGTCGTTGGAGATCAGCATCATTGCGTTCCACGGGCGGATTCGGCCCATGACGCTGGCTTCGCTGCTGTCTTCGTTGTCGAAGTTGTAGGAGAAATCCCATTCTTCCGAGAGATATTTGCACAGCAGGCGACCGGCGTTGATGTGCAGCGCCTCGGACATTTCGCTGCGGTGATCGGAAATATTCGGCAGCACGCAGATGCCGCTGGTGAAGATCGGTTCGAACACGAACGAATGACCGCTCTTGCCGTCATGTTCGTCCATTGGTTTGGTATCGAACGTCTTGTTCATGTACGAGTGCTGCTGGGCCAGGCCGAATTCCGAGGCCATGCCCGAACCGGTACCGCCGCCGGCACTGAAGATCGAGAAGTACAGGCGCGACTGGTTAGCCTTGATGCCGCAGCTGTCGATCAGGTACGAGTGGATCATTTTCCAGTCCGGGCTGGAAAAGCGCTGGGTGTCCTTGTTGAGGATGATCTTCGCCAGATACTGGCCGAGGATCGGCGCGTTACCGGCGCCACCGGCGTGGACTTCGGACAAGTCCATGATCTTCATTTTGCTGTAGTCGCGCAGGAAGCCGCTTTTTTCGCCTTTGCGCGAGAAACGGATGCGCCCGGCGATGTCCTTGTCGAGGTCGCCGAGCATCACCAGTGGCTCGACCAGAAACACCGGTTTGGTGGATTTGTTCGGACCGATGCGCAGGTTGTTCTTGATCCACTGTGCCGGGCTGTAGCCTTTTTCGGCGTAGCGCTTGTCCGGCGACAGGCGATCTTCGTTGTTGAATTCGTTGAGGTAGAACTTGCGCGCGTTGTACACCAGCTCCGCCACGTCGAGGGCGATGTTGGAGCCGCAACGACCGAGGCCGATCAGGCACACCGACGGGAATTCCTGATCGTTGTGCTGCTCGTTGTCGCCTTCCAGGTGCGGCGGACGCGGGAACACCAGGTCACGCAGGCCGTCGAGGTTATCGAGGATGCGGTCGGTATTGGTTTCGGTGAAATACAGGTATTGCTGGGTACCCAGCGGGCGCGTGGGGGGCAATGGCTTCGACGGTGACGAGCTGTTCGCGGCAGGGCTCAGGGTCAGATCGGATACCGCAGTGGCGGGATTATTTTTAGAAGTCATTGTGCGCCATATACCTGGACTGGTTGGCTCGGTGACTGATGTCAGCGAACCTCACGGAATAAGATCTCGCGTCTTTTTTGCGCGAATTTGGCCCGAGCGCCAGGGACTTGGCCTGACTGTCGCTTGGGGGAATCCTTTCCTGATCGTTGATGGATCGGCCATTATTCGGCGATCTTTAATCAAAAGGAGGCTAAATGATGTCAACGCTACCTTCGTTGGGGTTTGCCGGAATCGGCCTGATGGGCCTGCCGATGTGCCGCCGTCTGCTGGCGGCCGGGTATCCGCTGACGGTGTGGAACCGCAACCCGGCCAAGTGCGCGCCACTGGTCGAAGCCGGTGCCCGGCAGGTGGCGAGCCCCTCTGAGCTGTGCGCGCACGCCGACGTGGTGATGTTGTGTCTGGCCGATACGATGGTCGTGCGCGACGTGGTGTTCGGCCCGACTGGTGTTGCCAAAGGCGCGAAGGCCGGGCAATTGCTGGTGGATTTCTCCAGTCTTGAACCCACCGCAACGCGTGAGATGGCAGCGCAGTTGAAGCGTGAAACCGGCATGGGCTGGCTGGATACACCGGTGTCCGGCGGGGTGGTCGGTGCCGAGGCCGGCAGTCTGGCGATCATGGTGGGGGGCGATGCAGCGGACCTTGCGCGCGTGCGTCCGGTGCTGCTCAATCTCGGTCAGCGCGTCACGCACATGGGCGGCATCGGCGCCGGGCAAGTGACCAAGGCCTGCAACCAGATGATCGTCGCCTGCAACGCATTGGTGATTGCTGAAGTGGTGGCACTGGCCGAGCAGGCCGGGGTCGATGCGAGCCTGATTGCCGAAGCGCTGGCCGGTGGTTTCGCCGATTCAAAACCGTTGCAGATCCTCGCCCCGCAAATGGCCGAAAGCCGTTTCGAGCCGATCAAGTGGCACGTACGCACGTTGCTCAAGGATCTCGACACTGCTGTGAAGTTCTCACGCGAGCAGGGCTCGGCGACGCCGATCAGCGGATTGGCCGCACAACTGATGCGCCTGCATGGGGCGCAAGGCTTTTTGGAGCAAGATCCAGCGACACTGGTGCAAATGTACCGCGCGCCAGGATCAAAGGATTGATCGCCTGTGAATGTTTGCGCTGGTTGATCTCCTCAAGTACCGGGCGCAATTCGTCCAGCGGCACCGGACGGCTGAGCAGGTAACCCTGGATGAAATCGCAGCCGGAACGTTCGAGGAATTCATACTGCTCCAGGCTTTCCACGCCTTCGGTGACCACCTGCAAGTGCAGGGTGTGGGCCATGACGATGATCGCCTGGACGATCTCCATGTCCGCCGTGGCTTTGGGGATGTCGAGGATGAACGAGCGGTCGATCTTCAGCGTGTTCAACGGCAGACGCTTGAGATAGGCCAGCGACGAATAACCGGTGCCGAAGTCGTCGATCGACAGCGACACGCCGAGGGCGCGGATCTGTCGCAACAGCACTAAAGTGTTGGCGATGTTGCCCATCAGCGCGTTCTCGGTCACCTCCAGTTCCAGGCGCTCCGGCGCGACGCCTGCCGTGCGCAGCGCACTTTCGATTTCATCGGCCAATTCTTCCCGGGTGAGGTTCAGTGGCGAGCAGTTCCAGGCGATTTTCAGCTCTTCGCAGCCATGGGTCGACAACTCGCCAAGATCCTTGCAGGCCCGGCGTAGCACCCAATTGTCCAGTTCGGCGATGAGGCCATTGTTTTCGGCGATGCTGATAAAGCGATCCGGGGTCAGCAAACCGTGGATCGGATGCTGCCAGCGGATCAATGCTTCGAGTTTGGTAACCCGGCCGGTTTTCAGTTCGAAGATCGGTTGGTAATACAGCATCAGGCCGTTTTCTTCATGCAGGGCGTGGCGCAGTTCTTCTTCGAGTTGCAGTTCGAGGGTGGCGCGGTTTTTCAGGCTGGAATTGAAAAAGTGCAGGCCATTGCGCCCGGCGCCCTTGGATTGATACAGCGCCAGATCGGCGTGCTTGAGCAGTTCTTCGCAGGTCGTGCCGTCTTCGGGAAACAGGCTGATGCCGATGCTGGTGGTCATCACCATGCGGCGTCCGGCCAGTTCTATCGGCTCTTTCATTTTCAACATGATGCGCTGGGCCATGTTGCGCGCCTCTTCACGGTCGCGCAGGCTGATCAGGATGCAGAACTCATCACCGCCGAACCGCGCGACCACGTCTTCATGGCTGCGCACCGAGCCTTTGATGTGATTGGCAATCACCTTGAGCAGGGCGTCGCCGGCGTCGTGGCCGAGACTGTCGTTGATGCGTTTGAAATGGTCGATGTCGAGAAACATCACCGCGAGCATGCCGCCCTCGCTGGCTTTCTGATTGAGTTTTTCGGCAAAGATCTGATTGAAGCCGCGACGGTTGATCAGGTTGGTCAGGGCGTCGTAGTTGGCCACTTGTTGCAGCGACATGCGTGCCTGATCGAGTTGGCTGAGCAGGGCGTTGACCCGGCGCAGGTCATGTTCCTTGCTTTGCAGTTTCTTGTCGGCCAGCGCCGCGCTGATTGCACTGCCGAGAATCAGCAGGATGATCAGCGCTACCGTGAGGCCCAATTGCAAATGGCTGGTTTCGGCCGGCAGGGCCGGTGCGCGGCCTTCCGGTAACACCAATTGCAGTGCGGCCATGCCGGTGAAATGCATGCTGAAAATGCCGGCGCCGAGAATCAGTGCGGCGCTGTACTTGAGCATCTGATGAGCCAGACCACTGCCCTCGCGCAAGTAACCTGCCACCCACAGCGCGGTGAAACTGGCGCCGATGGCGATCACAATCGACAGCACAAACAAGGACGGTTGGTAGTAGGCGGTGGCGCTCGACTGCATGGCGGCCATGCCGACGTAATGCATGCCGGCGATGCCGAGACCGATGACCAGGGCGGTTTTCAGGTAAAGCACCCGACTTGGCTGCGCCTTACTCAGCGTGTGCATCGCCAGCCACGAGGCGAGCAGGGCGATCAGCAGGGAGAACAGGGTGATCGGCAGGTCGTACTGAATGTCGATCGGGGCCTGGAAGGCAAGCATGCCGATGAAATGCATAGCCCAGATACCGCCGGCCAGGCAGGTCGCACCGATCCAGCACCATAGGCGTTGCGCGCCAAGGTCTTCGGCGTGAGCGACTCGCTCGGCCATATCGAGGGTGGCGAAACTCGCGGCGCAGGCGACCAGATAGGCCACCAGCACCAGCAAAGGGTTGTGTGTGCAATCAAGAATGACCTGCCCGCTCTCCGGGAGCTCGGTAACAAACTGCAAACCAAGCCACTCCATTGCATGCCCCATCTCTGAAGTCGTCTTAAGCGCGCGGTTAACGCAGGCGAATGACAGCAGTATAGAGGCCGTTTTTGCGGTGCAAGCGGTAGTGGCACATTGGTGCTAATGATTTCGGCATTAGCGTCATAACGATTGGTGCTAAGGGTCAGGCGCTCTTATCGAAAGGGATTTCAGCCCAGTCCGATTGCAGGGGCGGCAAACCAAAGCGGGCGCGGGCCTTATCGCAATCGACATTCTGTTCGCCGTTTTCCCAGGATGCTTCGAATTCCCGGCAGGGACTGGAACGCTTTTCATAAATAGAGCAATGCACTGTGCTGCCGACTTCGCCGACCAATGCCGTACAACGCGGCGATTTGCAGTCGGTGCCGTTCATTGCCACCCGACTGGGGCTGATTTGTGTAACCAGTTCATCGGGCACCGTACCCCCGGAAGATGAGCACTCACCCCAAAAGAAAGACACGCGAAAATGGGAACAGCAGGCACCGCAATTCAGACACGGACTGACTTCGGACATGGGCGAGGGTATCAAAGGGATTGATCGGGAGATCCGGACGGACCCGGCCGCCATTCTAGGCTTCGCCACGAACTTGGGAAGGGGGGCGAGAAACTATTTTTTTGTGGCAGGATTTTGCCGCAAAAGCCCACGTTTCGGGGGGATTGCAGACTTATCAAGGGCTTACGTTTCGTTACAGTGCCATGGCCCGATATCAGGCGGACGAATGATCACAGACAGTCCCTGTCTGGCTGACTAGATTGCAGGTTCCGGGCTCGAATGCGTTGGCAGTGAAGCCCTATAACAATAAAGAGACGGACCCATGCAGAACTCGACCCAAGCGGCGAATGCCTGGCGCATTCTGTTCCTGCTGTTCCTTGCCAACCTGTTCAATTTCTTCGACCGCACCATCCCGGCGATCATCATCGAACCGATCCGCATGGAATGGCATCTCAGCGACTTTCAGTTGGGCATCGTCGGCACCGCGTTCACCATCGTTTATGCCATCGCCGGTCTGCCGCTGGGGCGCATGGCCGACACCGGCTCGCGCAGCAAACTGATGGGCTGGGGCCTGGCGACGTGGAGTGCGTTGACGGCGGTCAACGGACTGGTGGGCAGTTTCTGGAGTTTCCTGATCGTGCGCATGGGCATCGGCATCGGTGAAGCCAGTTATGCGCCGGCGGCCAACTCGCTGATCGGTGATCTGTTTCCGGCGCACCGTCGGGCGCGGGCCATGGGTATTTTCATGCTCGGTCTGCCGCTGGGATTGCTGCTGGCGTTTTTCACCATCGGCTGGATGGTCAAGGCGTTCGACAGTTGGCGCGCACCGTTCTTCATTGCCGCCGTACCGGGGCTGCTGCTGGCGGTATTCATGTTTTTCATCAAGGAACCCAAGCGCGGTGCGGCGGAAACCGTGCAGGTCTCGCAGGAAAAAGTCGACAAGCCGATCCGCCGGATCCTCGCCGTACCGACCTTTCTGTGGCTGGTAATGGCCGGGTTGTGCTTCAACTTCGCGACCTATGCCTGCAACTCGTTTCTGGTGCCGA
The DNA here is from genome assembly GCF_002813455.1 of Pseudomonas baetica. Lineage (NCBI taxonomy): Bacteria > Pseudomonadati > Pseudomonadota > Gammaproteobacteria > Pseudomonadales > Pseudomonadaceae > Pseudomonas > Pseudomonas baetica. Next base: position 4,938,877 of record NZ_PHHE01000001.1, read on the forward strand.
TGCTGCAGCGCTATTTCTTGATGCCGTTGCAGGAAGCGGCGGTGGCCACCGGGGTGATTGTCGGGGTGACCGGGCTGGTCGGCCTGACGTTGGGTGGCTGGATCGCCGACAAGATCCACCAGCGTGTGGCCAATGGGCGACTGCTGTTTGCCGCATTCAGCTTGATTGTCTCGACCCTGTGCACGGCGTGGGCGCTGCATGCCGGGCGCATTGAGATCGGTGTGTTTGTCGCGGTGTTCAGCCTCGGCTGGCTGTTTGCCTATAACTTCTATACCTGTGTTTATACGGCGATTCAGGACGTGGTCGAACCACGCCTGCGGGCGACGGCGATGGCGTTGTTCTTTGCCGGGTTGTATCTGCTGGGCGGTGGTTTGGGGCCGGTGGTGGTCGGTGGCCTGTCGGATCACTTTGCCAAATCGGCGATGATTTCAGCGGGGGCGGAGCAGATGACCGAGGCGTTCAAGGCGGTCGGGCTGCATGACGCGATGTACCTGATTCCGGTGGCGCTGTTCCTGACCATGGTGTTTCTGTTTATGGCTTCGCGGTGTTTTGTGCGGGATGCGCAGCGGATGAAGGAGGGCTTGGTGGCGGTGGTTGAGCCAGACGTTGCAGTAGCGACTGCATAACCGCCTTCGCGAGTAGGCTCGCTCCCACATAGGAACGCATTCCAAACTGTGGGAGCGAGCCTGCTCGCGAAAGGGCCATCAGCATCAGCTAATAAATAACAGGCAAACAAAAAGGCCCGCATCACTGCGGGCCTTCTGGTTTTCAGCGGTGGAGCAGGGCGGTTTAGCCCGCCACCAACACCCGAATCGCTTCCAGGCGCAGCGCGGCCTTGTCCAGCATTGCCAGACCTTGCTCACGCTGTTCACGCAAGGCAACCAGTTCGCTGTCACGCACGGTCGGGTTGACCGCTTGCAGTGCGGTCAGGCGCGCCAGTTCTTCATCGGTGTCGGCCGCCAGACGGCGACGGGCCTCGGCCACGCGCTCGGCGTGACGCGGGGCGATCTTGTCTTCACCGGCGTTGATCCGTGGCGTCAGCTGATCGCGCTGGGCCTGGATGAACTTGTTGGCGCTGGCACGCGGCACGCTTTCCAGTTGATCGTTCAAGGTTTCGAACGAGACGCGGGCCGACAGGTCGTTGCCGTTGGCGTCGAGCAGGCAGCGCAACGCGGCCGGCGGCAGGTAACGGCCCAGTTGCAGCGAACGTGGAGCAACCACCTCGCTGACGTAGAGCAGTTCCAGCAACACGGTGCCCGGTTTCAGCGCCTTGTTCTTGATCAGCGCGACGGCGGTGTTGCCCATCGAACCGGATAGCACCAGATCCATGCCGCCCTGCACCATCGGGTGTTCCCAGGTGATGAACTGCATGTCTTCGCGCGACAGCGCCTGGTTGCGGTCGTAGGTGATGGTCACGCCTTCGTCGTCGCCCAGCGGGAAGCTGGCGTCGAGCATTTTTTCGCTCGGCTTGAGGATCAGGGCGTTTTCCGAATGGTCTTCGCTGTCGATGCCGAACGCGTCGAACAGGGTTTCCATGTAGATCGGCAGGGCGAACTGATCGTCTTGCTCAAGGATGTCCTCGACCAACTGATCGCCTTCGCCCGAACCGCCGGAGTTGAGTTCCAGCAGACGGTCGCGACCGGTGTGCAGCTCTTCTTCCAGTCGCTCGCGCTCGGTGCGCGCTTCATCGATCAGCGCTTGCCACTCGCTGTCGTCGGCTTCTTCGAGCAGCGGCAGCAGGCGCGGGCCGAACTGATGCTGCAAGGCGTTGCCGGTCGGGCAGGTGTTGAGGAACGCGTTCAGCGCTTCGTGGTACCACTGGAACAGGCGCTCCTGCGGGCTGGTTTCCAGGTACGGCACGTGCAGTTCGATAATGTGCTTCTGGCCGATCCGGTCGAGACGCCCGATGCGCTGCTCAAGCAGGTCCGGGTGCGACGGCAGATCGAACAGCACCAGGTGATGCGCGAACTGGAAGTTGCGACCTTCACTGCCGATTTCCGAGCAGATCAGCACTTGCGCGCCGAATTCTTCGTCGGCGAAGTAAGCGGCGGCGCGGTCACGCTCAAGGATGTTCATGCCTTCATGGAACACCGTGGCCGGGATGCCGGAACGCACGCGCAGGGCGTCTTCCAGGTCCATCGCGGTTTCGGCGTGGGCGCAGATCACCAGCACTTTGGTGCGCTTGAGCATTTTCAGCTGATCGATCAGCCATTCAACGCGCGGGTCGAATTTCCACCAGCGCTCTTCTTCGCTGGCGTCCGGCTGGGCCTGGAAGCTGACTTCCGGGTACAGCTCGGCGTGATCGCCCAGTGGCAGTTCCAGATATTCGTCCGGGCACGGCAGCGGGTACGGGTGCAGTTTGCGCTCCGGGAAACCCTGCACGGCGGCGCGGGTGTTACGGAACAGCACGCGGCCGGTGCCGTGGCGGTCAAGCAGTTCACGCACGAGGCGGGCGCTGGCTTCGGTGTCTCCATCGTTGACCGCAGTCAGCAAGGCTTCGCCTTCGTTGCCGAGGAAACCGTGAATGGTCTTGTGCGCTTGCGGCGACAGGCGCCCTTTGTCCAGCAACTCCTGAACGGCTTCGGCCACCGGGCGATAGTTTTCGCTCTCGGCGCGGAACGCGGCCAGGTCATGGAAGCGGTTTGGATCGAGCAGGCGAAGACGAGCGAAGTGGCTGTCCTGGCCGAGTTGTTCCGGGGTGGCGGTGAGCAGCAGCACGCCGGGAATCACTTCCGCCAATTGCTCGACCAGCGAATACTCGGGGCTGGCTTTTTCTTCGTGCCAGACCAAGTGGTGCGCTTCGTCGACCACCAGCAGATCCCAACCGGCAGCGAACAATGCGTCTTGGGCTTTCTCGTCGTCGACCAGCCATTCCAGCGCAACCAGCGCCAGTTGAGTGTCTTCGAACGGGTTGGCGGCATCGCTTTCGATGAAACGTTCTTCGTCGAACAGCGCGACCTGCATATTGAAGCGGCGGCGCATTTCCACCAGCCACTGGTGCTGGAGGTTTTCCGGCACCAGGATCAGCACACGATTGGCGCGGCCTGACAGCAGTTGGCGATGGATCACCAGGCCGGCTTCGATGGTTTTACCCAGGCCCACTTCGTCCGCCAGCAATACCCGCGGCGCGATACGGTCAGCGACCTCACGGGCAATGTGCAACTGGTGCGCGATCGGTTGCGCACGCACACCACCCAGGCCCCAGAGCGACGATTGCAACTGGCGGCTGGTGTGTTCGAGGGTGTTGTAACGCAGGGAGAACCACGCCAGCGGGTCGATCTGCCCGGCGAACAGACGGTCGCTGGCCAGACGGAACTGAATGAAGTTCGACAGCTGGGTTTCTGGCAGGGTGACGGCTTCGTTCTGCGCGTTGAGGCCGTGATAGACCATCAGGCCGTCGACGTCGTCGACTTGCTGGACGGTCATCTTCCAGCCTTCGAAGTGAGTGATGCTGTCGCCCGGCGAGAATCGCACGCGGGTCAGGGGCGCATTCCGTAGCGCGTACTGGCGGGTCTCGCCAGTGGCCGGGTAAAGCACGGTCAACAAGCGGCCGTCCTGTGCCAGAACGGTGCCTAAACCAAGCTCTGCTTCGCTGTCACTGATCCAGCGTTGCCCCGGTTGATACTGCTGCGCCATGCTGCCTGACTCCCACCTTGAAAAAGCGGGCTATCTTAACGGAATGAGGCTCCGAGGCCAAAGGATTAGGAGCCGCCACCGGCTTTTAACTGCACAGGGAAGATTAGGTCATGCGTCGGTTTAACCAAAGAGCAGGGCACGAGAGGGTGCCAATCCGGTCACAAGTTTGCGACCGACGGCTCAAGCCATCAGCGCCCAAGCCGATAGCCTGCTGACAGGAGACCCTTTATATGTTCCCACCGATGCTCCCCCTGAGCGCTGTGCCGGTCACTTCCCAGCAGGATCCGATCCGCCAGCGGCCGGACATTCCCCCGGTGGTGCCGGTGCAGGAAAGCTCCAACGAAAGCACGATTGATCTGCAAAAGCGCGATCCCGAGGAGGATCGACTGCTCGCGCGCGAAGAACAGCGCCGGCAGCAGGAGCGTGATCGTCGGCGTCGCGAGGCCGATGAAGACCCCGAAGAACACCTGGCCGTGCCGGGCACGGAACTCAATGCCGACAACACCGTGCCGGTGGTGCCGCTGATGGACGATCAGCCGCGTCAGGGCTTGTGGGTTGATATCGAGATCTGATGGCTGGTCAGCGCTGACGCCAGACTGCATTATTGGCGCAGTCCTGCCGATGCTGTGGCAGTTGTGATTTCTTCAAGTGATGCGCCGAACGCCATGAGCCAAGACAACAAACTGATCGACCTCAACACTGAACGCGCCAAGCGTGTGCACGACATTAAAGAGAAGCGTCTGAATGAAGTGCGCAATGCCTTCGAACAGGCGATGCCGTTGGGAAAAGCCAAGAAAAAGTCGAAAAACAAACCGAAAAAGCGTTGATCTCCCCCCCTGAATCCGTTGATGCAGGTCAGTTATTTTCCCGCCTTTACTCCCTGTGTTGACCGGACTTGATCCTGGTCAATTTCTGCGCCTGCGTGATTGGTTAACTTAGTTCCATCGCAGCAAAGCAGGGGCCAGGAGGCCACAGTCATGTTTTTCGATAACGTGGTGTTTGCCGGGGTTCTGACCGTTGGGCTCATGGTTCTGTTTTTTGCAGGGTTTGGATTTTTTATCTGGAAGGATGCGAATAAGCGCAAGAAGCCTTAGTTCTTTCCGGATTGATGAGCACGCAAGGCATTTTGGGCAACTTCGGTTGCCCTTTTTTTTGGTTCTTCACGGATTACCGGGAAAGACGCTCTTGATTTTCATGAAAAAGAATTCGCTATCCCGGTAACCGTACGCCATCCGTTTGATAACCTTTATTCGATTGTTTATGCCTTCCAACTGCCCCGTGTGCATCGGCCAGCGAACCCGGCTGACGATTCCCCGCCAGTAACCCTTTAGCCGTTTGGCGAACAGGATCAGAGCCGGTATCGCGCTTTCATCAGCGTGGCGCAGCCATTGCTTCCAGGCTGATCTCCAGCCCCAGGCGGTACTTGGCGTCCAGAGCGTTTTGAGTTCAGCTTTCATCAAGTAGACCGTCATCAACGCTTGGTTGGCCGCCAGCAAATCCTCCAAGCGGACCTGTTGCTCCGGTGTTTTCAGGTTCTGCGGGTTGCGCAGGAGCAGCCAACGCGCTTGCTTGATGACCTTTCGGGCCGGCTTGTCGTGACGCAGTCGATTGGCTTCGTCGACGCGAACCCGATCAATCACCTCTCGGCCATATTTGGCCACCACATGGAAAAGATCGTAGACCACTCGCGCTTTTGGGCAGTGCTGACGAACCTCCAGATCAAAAGCGGTGTTCATGTCCATTGCCACCGCTTCGATTCGGGCGCACCCCTCTGGCCCCAGCTCTTCGAAAAATGGCCTGACCGCCGCCCGGCTGCGGCCTTCGCCGATCCACAGCACCCGTCGCGTATCCGCGTCCAGAACAACGCTGGCATAACGATGACCTTTGAATAATGCGAACTCGTCCATCACCAAGCGTCGCGGTTGCGCCTTTGGCAAAACGCTCAATGCTGCTTGCAAGGCTCGACGCTCCAGCACCCGAACGGTCTCCCAATGCAGCCCAAACATCTGCGCTACGTGCAACGTGGGAAGGCGTTCACAGGCTTGAATGACCGCCTCTGCCAGACGCCGTGTCATACGGGCATAGCGATCCAGCCAACTGACGGCCTCCATGCGTTTGCCACAGTCGCGGCAACCAACGCGTCGGAGCAAAACGCTCAGGCGTACTGCGCGACCGAGAATGGGTAAATCACGAATGACTCGCTGGCAATACTCATGCGTGGTTGAACAGGGTTTTTGGCACCCACCACAGGAAGGGAATCGGGTGGCGTGGGGTGTCAGATCGATCTGGAGGGCATCACCATCAGGCTTGATCGTGACGACAGAAAAGCCCTCCCAAAAAGGAAGGAAAGTATTAATATCGTGCATAAGAACGCCGGTTTGTTAGATGTGTTTGCTCGCACGAACATCATCAATCAAATCGGCGTTCTTGTTTCTGTGTTTCCCGGGATTCCGTGAAGAACCTTTTTTTTGCCTTTCGGTTTGTGTGTATATCCGTTGCTGCGGTAACGGCTGCTTAGGGTTCCGCCCTGACGGCGGGTCACTTTGAGAGTGTCAGATTTTTTGTGTGCGGGCCGGTAATGGCCTGCCGTCAGGCAGGCCGGGTTTTACCAGGTCGGCCTGATAAATCGATCTCCGTACAGAATCGCAAATTGGTTCATCGCACTCTTCCAGTCATGAGCCGCCGAGCCCCAGTTTGCCGTGATGTTACGCAGCCCAAGCCAGATCAGCTTGGTCGCTGCGTCATCCGTCGGGAAGTGGCCCCGGGTCTTGATGATCTTGCGTAGCTGAGCGTTGATGCTTTCGATAGCGTTGGTCGTATAGATCACTTTTCGAATGGCAGGCGGGAAGACAAAAAATGGAATCACTCGATCCCAGGCTCGTCTCCAGGCCGCCACCACCGTTGGGTATTGCTTACCCCAAGGGCCATTTTCAAAGGCATCCAGTGCTTCCTCAGCCGCTTCTGCGTTGATGGCTTGATAGATCGGTTTTAGCGCCTTGGCCAGCTCACGGCGCTTGTCCCACGCCGCGTAATCGAGGCTGTTGCGGATCAAGTGGACGATGCATGTTTGCAGCGTTGTTGCCGGAAATACTGCGCTTAGCGCCTCTGGCATGCCTTTGAGACCGTCAGTCACGGCGATCAGCACGTCCTCTACGCCGCGGGTCTTGAGGTCGTTGAAGACCTTCATCCAGAACTTCGCACCCTCGGTGTTTTCGATCCAGATACCAAGAATATCGCGCGTTCCATCGGGTAAAACACCCAGCGCCAAGTAAATCGCCTTGTTGCGGACAAGGCCTTCTTCTCGGATCTTGACCCGCAGCGCATCGAAGAAAATGACTGGGTACATCGGCTCAAGCGGTCGCTGTTGCCACGCACCAATTTCCTCCATCACCTCGTGCGTGACTGAGCTGATGAAGTCATGGGAAACGTCCGTCCCGTATTGCTCAGAGAGGAAAGCGCGGATTTCTCGAACGGTCATGCCTCGGGCATACATGGCGATGATCTTGTCATCAAAACCGGTGTAACGCCGCTCATGCTTGGGGATCAGAATGGGGGCAAAACTGCCATCCCGATCACGGGGAATCTCCAGCCGCAGCGGGCCATCCCCCGTCAAAATCGTCTTGCCCGTTTTGCCATTGCGCTGGTTGGTTTCATCCTCTGGGCGCTGCGCGCCCGGCGGATACCCCAGGTGGTGACCGAGCTCGGCACTCAATGCTCGCTCAATCAAGGCCTTCTTGAAGGCCGCAGAAGCGTCTTCAATAGCCTCTGCGGTAATCAGCCCCTCACCGAACTCTTCGAGCAGCTCCTTGGGGATTTTTGGTAGGTCACGCAGGGGTTTCTTTTTGGTTGGCATACATGCACCTCTTACTCATGTTATGCCCGAACACAAAATTTCTGACACCCCCGTCACTTTTGGCAAACGCCCCAAAAGTAACCAAAAGGTCTGTGCCCTGACGTACGGCCCTCGCTTAGGCTCGGGTTCCTTCGCTGCGGGATTGATCCGGGCGCATCGCCTCCGGTTTGCTTCGCTGCACCTCCTCTCGATGTGTTTGGCTTCGCCAAACGGTCGCTGCGCTCCCACCCCCGGATCAACCCCTCCACTCAGCCTGCCGACGGGCTCCGAGATCAAGATCAAGAGCGGTACTCGAGCTTGCGCTCATTGTGTTGAGTGGGGCGGCATGCGCCGCGTACGGGGTGTACTCATTTTCTTGTGGGAGCTGGCTTGCCAGCGATGGCGGCCTGACAGCCGACCAAGCTCTGGCGGGTGTACTCGATCCCTGTGGGAGCGGGCTTGCTCGCGAAGGCGGCCTGACAGCCAACCAGTTTCTGGCGGGTGTACTCAATCCCTGTGGGAGCTGGCTTGCCAGCGATGGCGGCCTGACAGCCGACCAAGCTCTGGCGGGTGAACTCGATCCCTGTGGGAGCTGGCTTGCCAGCGATGGCGGCCTGACAGCCGACCAAGCTCTGGCGGGTGTACTCAATCCCTGTGGGAGCTGGCTTGCCAGCGATGACGGCCTGACAGCCGACCAGTTTCTGGCGGGTGTACTCAATCCCTGTGGGAGCTGGCTTGCCAGCGATGACGGCCTGACAGCCGACCAGTTTCTGGCGGGTGTACTCAATCCCTGTGGGAGCGGGCTTGCTCGCGATGACGGCCTGACAGCCAACCAGTTTCTGGCGGGTGTACTCAATCCCTGTGGGAGCGGGCTTGCTCGCGATGACGGCCTGACAGCCGACCAGTTTCTGGCGGGTGTACTCAATCCCTGTGGGAGCGGGCTTGCTCGCGAAGGCGGCCTGACAGCCGACCAGTTTCTGGCGGGTGTACTCAATCCCTGTGGGAGCGGGCTTGCTCGCGAAGGCGGCCTGACAGCCAACCAGTTTCTGGCGGGTGTACTCAATCCCTGTGGGAGCTGGCTTGCCAGCGATGACGGCCTGACAGCCGACCAGTTTCTGGCGAGTGTATTCAATCCCTGTGGGAGCTGGCTTGCCAGCGATGACGGCCTGACAGCCGACCAGTTTCTGGCGGGTGTACTCAATCCCTGTGGGAGCTGGCTTGCCAGCGATGACGGCCTGACAGCCGACCAGTTTCTGGCGGGTGTACTCAATCCCTGTGGGAGCGGGCTTGCTCGCGATGACGGCCTGACAGCCAACCAGTTTCTGGCGGGTGTACTCAATCCCTGTGGGAGCGGGCTTGCTCGCGATGACGGCCTGACAGCCGACCAGTTTCTGGCGGGTGTACTCAATCCCTGTGGGAGCGGGCTTGCTCGCGAAGGCGGCCTGACAGCCAACCAAGCTCTGACAGATGTAATCAATCCACCGGAGCTGCCGGAGGCTGCGATCCTTTGATCTGCTCTGGCTCTGGCTCTGGCTCTGGTTTTTGACGTTGCTTTTGATCTCCAGCCCCATTGGCAGGCCGAGCGGAGGTGTTCATCAGGGGGTAGGCGCGCAGCGCCGTGCGGCGCAGCCGCATTCATCGAGAGGAGGTGCAGCGAAGCAAACCGTAGGCGATGCCCCCGGATGGACACCGTAGCGAGGGAACACTGAGCCTCAGCGAAGTGCCGTACGCCGGGGCAAAGCCTTTTGGGTTACCTTTTCGGCGTTTGGAAAAGGTGACCCGCCGTCAGGGCGGAACCCTAAGCAGCCGTTACCGCAGAAACGGATATGCCCCCAACCCCAACCCCAAACAAAAAAGGCGCGATCCTCACGAATCACGCCTTTTTCATTTCCAGCTATCTATCAACTACCCAGCGCCTTGGACGCCAGCCAGAACAACCCGGCCGACAGCGCAACAGTCGCCGGCAGGGTCAACACCCAGGCCAACAGAATGGTGCGAACCGTGCCACCCTGCAGGCCGCTTTTGTTGGCGACCATGGTGCCCGCCACGCCCGAAGACAGAACGTGCGTAGTCGACACCGGCAGACTGAAGATGTTGGCCAGACCAATCAAACTGGCCGTCGTGATCTGCGCCGACATCCCCTGAGAATAGGTCATGCCCTGCTTGCCGATCTTCTCGCCAATGGTCAGCACCACGCGTTTCCAGCCGACCATGGTGCCCAGACCCAAGGCCAGCGCGACCGCCAGAATCACCCAGAACGGGGCGTATTCGGTGGTGGTGGTCAGGTCTTTGCGCAGTTTGTCCAGGTCAGCCTTTTCACGGGCTTCGAGGCCAGGCAATTTGCCGACTTTCTTCGCGGTATCGTCCAGGCACAGCAGGTAGCGACGAACTTCTACGCGGCTTTCCGACGACAGCGAATGGTAGTCCGCAACACCTTTAAGGGTGTGGAGCAGGGCGGAGATGGTCGGTTCGGTCTGCTGCGGGTTGCAGCGGAATTTCTCCGGCAGGTCGCCTTCTACGCTCTTGCCCAGGGCGAGGAACTCGCCGAGGGAGTCGGCGTTGCGCTGGTAGAACTGGCTCAGGTGCAGCGTCGCGTCGCGGGTGCGTTCGATCTGGTAGGTCGTGCTGTTCAGGTCGAGTACGAACTGCGCAGGCACGATACCGATCAGCACCAGCATGATCAGGCCGATGCCTTTCTGACCATCGTTGGAGCCGTGCACGAAGCTGACGGCCATGGCCGAAATCACCAGGACCAGGCGATTCCAGAACGGCGGGTGCTTCTTGTCGTCGATCTTGCGGCGCTGTTCCGGTGTCTTGTGCATCTTTGACAGCGGGCGCCACCATTTCAGGCCGATCAGCACCAGTGCGGCGATGAGGAAGCCAGCCATCGGCGAGAACACCAGCGAGGCGCCGATATCGATCGCTTTCTGCCAGTTCACACCGTCGGCCAACGGAATATCGTTGATCAGGGCGTTAGCCAGGCCTACACCGAGGATCGAACCGATCAAGGTGTGGGAGCTGGACGCCGGGATGCCGAAGTACCAGGTGCCAAGATTCCAGGTGATTGCCGCGGCGAGCAATGAGAACACCATCGCCAGGCCATGGCCGGTGTTCACATTGATCAGCAGCTCAACCGGCAGCAAATGGACAATGGCATATGCCACGCCAACGCCACCCAGCAGCACGCCGAGGAAATTGAACACACCGGAAAAGAACACCGCCAGGTGAGGCGGCATGGCTTTGGTGTAGATAACAGTGGCTACCGCGTTAGCGGTGTCATGAAATCCATTGATGAACTCGAAGGCGAGGACAAACGTCAGGGCGAGCAAGAGGCTCACAAGCACCCAAGCATCCAGTCCGCTGAATAAATCGATCATGAAGGTTTTCTGACCCGGTCGTAAGGGGGCGCGATTATGCCAGAAAAGACTGGAAATCGATGCCCTCCCTGCTCATCAGTAACACTCTTATTCGATTTAATTTGTTGCAGTGCGTTAAAACCAAGGGGGGGGCAGGGTTTTTCAAGTAATTGATTTTGATATAAAAATTGTATTTCGAGCGGTCATTTTGTTGTCGCCTCACGGGCTCAAACGCTTGTCTGAAATATCTGTGAAACCTGTAGCGAGCTCCTTTTCGGCCGCAAAGCCGGGGAGATAGCTGCTGCCCGCGGGTAGCGGGCGCGCAAGGCATCGTTGATACACCGCGCTCGTAACCGGTGCGCACGCTGACCTTCGAAATAATCAAAACCCGTGGCTCATGGCTCTTCGGCTTTGAGTTCCTTTTCGATCTTTTCAATTTCTTGTTTGAAGACCTGATCCTGAACGGTTGGGCGTTTGCGCCACGCCTTGCGTTCCGGTTCGGGTTGAGCGGCGTAGGTGGTGACTTCCCCGCCGTAAACTTCCTTGTAACGTTGTTCCTGGCGCTCAAGTTCTGCGCGCAGTTCGTCTTTCGTCACAGTGCTACCTGTTTGAGTTGAGATAAATGTCTGGTGAAACGCACGGCAACGGATCGATTGATCGAGTCCACCGAGCGCCAACACCTGAACAGGCGTTGATGTAATCGGCAGGGCGATCAAGACTTCCATGTTGCAGGCGGCTACGGCACCAGATTAAAACTGACGTAGCATCAGTTTCCTGTTTTTCAGCGAGCGCTGGCGTTGCAAGAGTCATTCGTCAGGCGCTGGCCTGGGCTGTCGGCGATGGACATCGCGTCAGTCGGTGGTATCACGGTGATTGAAAAACCGGGTGCCACTGAGGTGCATTATAGCGGTCGATTCAGGAATGACTATCTTTGCCAAGTTAAAAACGGTTCTGGATGTGTGATCGTTTTGTTACTGACAACTTTTATCGGTAGTTGAATGTGCGGGTGCAGATTTATTTGCCAGGCGTTCTGTTTTTGGCGTCATTTAGTCGAACAACTAAGGCGCGGATTGCGAAGTACGGCAAACCGTTCAAGCCGTTGCCTGGGTGATGCAGGGTCGATTGCGATTATCGGCCGATGGTTCGATAATCGCCCCATCATGCGGCCTCGGCTTTGATGCATCTTCACGCGAGCCGTTCGAGTCGCCACCGATCCGTGCCGGATAAAGGACCTGAAATGAACGATCAAATGCGCAACTCTTTCACCTCCGTCGCGCCGCCGATTGTTGCCTCGCCGGCCAAGCGGATTCAGGCGCTGACTGGCGATCCGGACTTCATGACGTCGCTGGCCCGTGGTCTGGCGGTGGTGCAAGCTTTTCAGGAGCGCAAACGGCACCTCACCATCGCCCAGATCAGCCACCGCACGGAAATCCCTCGCGCTGCCGTGCGCCGTTGCCTGCACACCTTGATCAAACTCGGCTACGCCACTACGGATGGCCGCACCTATTCGCTGCTACCGAAAGTGCTGACCCTGGGCCATGCCTATCTGTCGTCGACGCCGTTGGCGGTTTCCGCCCAGCCCTACCTCGACCGCATGAGCGAGCAACTGCATGAGGCCTGCAACATGGCCACGCTTGAAGGCGACGATATACTCTACATCGCCCGTTCGGCGACGACGCAACGCCTGATTTCGGTGGATCTGTCGGTGGGCGGGCGCCTGCCGGCCTATTGCACGTCGATGGGCCGCATTCTGCTGGCCGCGCTGGACGACACGACGCTGGGTGAATACCTCGACCACGCCGACCTGGTCGCCAAGACCAGCCGCACCCTTCACACCCCCGACGCGTTGCTCGAATGCTTGCAAGAAGTACGGCAGCAGGGCTGGTGCATCGTCGATCAGGAACTGGAACAAGGCCTGCGCTCGATTGCTGTGCCAGTCTACGACGCCTCGGGGCAAGTGGTGGCGGCGCTCAACGTGAGCACCCACGCCGGCCGCGTCAGTCGCACTGAGCTTGAGCAACGTTTTCTGCCAGGCCTGCTTAACGCCAGTCGCGACCTCAGCGCGCAGTTGTTTGCCTGATGAAGCTGTTCGATAAACGCACAGTGTTGCGTTTATCGAATTGACGCTAAAACCCTCGAATCATTAATGTCGCGGCAGCGTCATACGGTGCTGACCGACGCGTCAGCCCGGACTGCCGACTCCGATAATAATGACAAGAGGCAACTCCCCATGCGCCCGTTCCCCGAGTGTCGCCGCTTCCGCCCGTGTTGCCGGGTTAACTGCAGCATCTGATTGCAACCTTCTATTCTTGTGCCCGTGCCGCTCTTTGGCCGGCCGCCGTTCGACTGCGTTTTTTGCGTGGAATAAAAATAATGAACCAGCCTCAGTCTGCTGTAGGTCACTGCCTCGACGTGCAGTCCTTCATCAATGCCCAACCGATCTCGCGCTATCAGTGGCGGGTGGTGATCCTGTGTTTTCTGATTGTGTTCCTCGATGGCCTCGACACGGCGGCCATGGGGTTCATTGCCCCGGCATTGTCACAAGACTGGGGCATCGACCGCGCCAGTCTCGGCCCGGTGATGAGTGCCGCGCTGATCGGTATGGTCTTCGGCGCACTCGGTTCCGGGCCTTTGGCTGACCGCTTCGGGCGCAAAGTCGTGTTGGTGGGCGCGGTGTTGCTGTTCGGAGCTTTCAGTCTGGCCTCGGCATACAGCACCAATGTCGAACAACTGCTGGTGCTGCGTTTCCTGACGGGGCTGGGTCTGGGCGCGGGCATGCCGAACGCAACCACGCTGCTCTCGGAATACACCCCGGAGCGCAAGAAGTCGCTGCTGGTGACCAGCATGTTCTGCGGCTTCAACCTGGGCATGGCCGGTGGCGGGTTCATTTCCGCCAAGCTGATTCCGGCGTTCGGCTGGCACAGCCTGTTGCTGATCGGCGGGATTCTGCCGTTGATCCTCGCCGTGGTGCTGCTGTTCTGGCTGCCGGAATCGGCGCGTTACCTGGTCGTGCGTAACCGCGGCACCGACAAGATTCGCAAGACGCTGGCGCCGATCGATCCGGCCGTCATCGCCCAGGCTGCGAGTTTCAGCGTGCCGGAACAGAAAACCGTCAAGGCACGCAACGTGTTCGCGGTGATTTTCTCCGGTACTTACAGCACCGGCACGTTGCTGCTGTGGCTGACCTACTTCATGGGCCTGGTGATCGTGTACCTGCTGACCAGTTGGTTGCCGACGCTCATGCGTGACAGCGGTGCGAGCATGGAGCAGTCGGCTTTCATTGGCGCGCTGTTTCAGTTTGGCGGCGTGTTGAGTGCGGTCGGTGTGGGATGGGCGATGGATCGCTTCAATCCGCACAAGGTCATCGGCATTTTCTACCTGCTGGCCGGGGTGTTTGCCTACGCGGTGGGCCAGAGCCTGGGCAACATCACATTGCTGGCGACCTTGGTGCTGGTGGCGGGGATGTGCGTGAACGGTGCGCAATCGGCGATGCCGTCCTTGGCGGCGCGGTTTTATCCGACGCAGGGCCGGGCGACCGGTGTGTCCTGGATGCTGGGGATTGGCCGCTTCGGCGCGATTCTCGGCGCGTGGATGGGCGCGACGCTGTTGGGGCTGGGCTGGAATTTCGAGCAGGTACTGACGGCATTGGTGATTCCTGCGGCATTGGCGACCACGGCGGTGTTGATCAAGGGCATGGTCAGCCATGCGGATGCGACGTGACGCATTCTTGATTGTTTGTCGAGTTTGCGGGCCTCTTCGCGAGCAGGCTCGCTCCCACAAGTGCGACGTGACTTCTGTGGGAGCGAGCCTGCTCGCGAAGCTTTTGCCGTTGATTGTCAGGCTGATAACAATGCGTTCGATAAACGAACGCTCAGTCGATTATCGGATTGTCTGGCAAATTTCAGCGGCTTAACCTGCAGTGAACCGCCGCGGCCCACGGCCAGGCACCTGGAGAAGCATGATGCGTGAAGTTTTTATCTGTGACGCGATTCGTACCCCTATCGGCCGTTTCGGTGGTGGTTTGTCTACCGTTCGCGCCGATGATCTGGCCGCCGTGCCGATCAAGGCACTGATGGAGCGCAACCCGTCGGTGGACTGGAGTGCCATCGACGAGGTGTTCCTCGGCTGCGCCAACCAGGCCGGCGAAGATAACCGCAACGTTGCGCGCATGGCGCTGCTGCTGGCCGGCCTGCCGGAAACCGTACCCGGCGTGACCCTCAATCGCCTCTGCGCTTCGGGGATGGATGCGATCGGCACAGCGTTTCGCGCCATCGCCAGCGGCGAGATGGAGCTGGCGATTGCCGGCGGCGTCGAGTCGATGTCCCGCGCACCGTTCGTGATGGGCAAGGCCGATGCGGCGTTCTCGCGCAACATGAAACTGGAAGACACCACCATTGGCTGGCGTTTCATCAATCCGTTGATGAAGGCGCAGTACGGCGTCGATGCGATGCCGCAGACCGCCGACAACGTCGCTGACGATTACGAAATTTCCCGCGAGGATCAGGACGCTTTCGCACTGCGCAGTCAGCAACGCACTGCCGCCGCGCAAGCCGCCGGCTACTTCGCTGAAGAAATCGTCGAAGTACGGATCGCCCACAAAAAGGGCGAAACCGTGGTCAGCCAGGATGAACACCCGCGCGCCGACACCACAATCGAAGCCCTGAGCAAACTGAAACCGGTCAACGGCGCGGACAAAACCGTCACTGCTGGCAACGCCTCGGGTGTTAACGACGGCGCCGCTGCGTTGATTCTGGCCTGCGCCGAAGCGGTGAAGAAACACGGCCTGACTGCCCGCGCCAAAGTGCTGGGCATGGCCAGTGCCGGCGTCGCACCACGAGTGATGGGCATCGGCCCGGTGCCAGCGGTGCGCAAACTCACCGAACGCCTCGGTGTCGCGGTCAGCGATTTCGACGTGATCGAACTCAACGAAGCGTTCGCCAGCCAAGGCCTGGCAGTGCTGCGCGAACTGGGACTGGCGGATGACGCCGCTCAGGTCAACCCGAACGGCGGCGCGATTGCCTTGGGCCATCCGTTGGGCATGAGCGGTGCGCGCCTGGTGCTGACCGCGCTGCATCATTTGGAAAAGACCGGCGGCAAGACAGGTCTTGCGACCATGTGCGTCGGTGTCGGCCAGGGTCTGGCCCTGGCCATCGAACGCGTCTGACGACAGCTGCACGAATAAGAACTGAGGAAAGCGAAATGACTGACAAGCCTGGTTACCGTCGTCCGCAGGAAGGCACCCAGCCTGAGTACCTGCACCCGACGTATCAATCGACCAATTTGCGCTCACCATCCAAGCCTTTGGTGTTTCTGCCCCACTCGCTGTCGGAAATCACCGGGCCGACCATCGGCGCCGAGCGAGTGGACGACAAGGACAACGACCTGACCGCCCAGCATGACGGCGAACCACAGGGCGAGCGGATCATCATCCACGGCCGTGTGCTCGACGAAAACGGCTTGCCGGTGCCGGGGATTCTTGTAGAAATCTGGCAGGCCAACGCCGCCGGCCGCTACAACCACCCGCGCGACCTGCATGACGCGCCGCTGGACCCGAACTTCACCGGTACTGGCCGCACCGTGACCGACGCCGACGGCTGGTATCAGTTCCAGACCATCAAGCCCGGCGCCTATCCGTGGGGCAACCACCACAATGCGTGGCGCCCGGCGCACATCCATTTCTCGCTGTTCGGGCCGAGCATCCTCACCCGCTTGGTGACGCAGATGTATTTCCCCGGCGACCCGTTGCTGGCCTACGACCCGATCTACAACTGCGTGCCGGACACGTCGGCCAAGGAACGCCTGATCGCCCGTTTCGATCTGGAAAAAACCATTCCGTCCTACGCCCTCGGATACCGCTGGGACATCGTGCTGCGCGGCCGTGATGCCACGCCGATGGAGAAATAAGATGACCCTGAATGCGACCACATCCCACACCGTCGGGCCGTATTACCACATCGGCCTGACCTGGCTGAACCGCGAGAACCTCGCCACTGAGTTGACTTTGGGCGAGCGCGTGGCGATCACCGGGCAAGTGGTGGATGGCAATGGCGATGTCGTCAACGACGCCATGCTGGAAGTCTGGCAAGCCAACGCGGCGGGCAAGTACGACCATCCGGAAGACGAACAGGACAAACCGCTGGACCCGCATTTCGAAGGTTTCGGCCGAGTACCGGTGGATGCCGAAGGGCGTTTCCGTTTCACCACGATCAAACCGGGCACGGTCGAGGGTTTGAAGGGCTCGACCCAGGCACCGCATCTGGTGGTGCTGGTGTTTGCGCGCGGGTTGGTGAAGCACTTGCTGACGCGGATTTACTTTGAAGGTGATCCGGCGAACGTGAGTGATCCGCTGCTGGAATGTGTACCGGCCGAGCGCCGCGCGACGTTGCTGGCCAAGCCGGATGCGTCGGGGGGGTACCAGTGGAATGTGATTTTGCAGGGCACTGACGCCGAGACCGTGTTCTTCGATTACTGAGGAACACCACCAATCACCTGTGGGAGCGGGCTTGCTCGCGAAAGCGGAGGGTCAGCCAACATAAATGTCGTCTGACACTCCCTCTTCGCGAGCAGGCTCGCTCCCACAGGTGAGAACTCTGTTGCAGATGGAACTGTGGAACGGGACTGTTGCAAAGTGTGTCTAGACTCTCACAGTCCCTATTGAGTGAAAAACAATGACAACCACCACATCCCATTACACCGGTGAGGAGCGCAGCAAGCGTATCTTTGCCATTGTCGGCGCCTCGTCCGGCAACCTGGTCGAATGGTTCGACTTCTACGTCTACGCCTTTTGCGCGATCTATTTTGCCCCGGCGTTTTTCCCCTCCGATAACCCCACGGTGCAACTGGTCAACACGGCGGGCGTGTTCGCCGCCGGTTTCCTGATGCGTCCTATCGGCGGTTGGATCTTCGGGCGTCTGGCGGACAAGAAGGGCCGCAAGGCCTCGATGCTGATCTCGATTCTGATGATGTGCTTTGGCTCATTGCTCATCGCCTGTCTGCCGACCTACAAGGACATCGGCGTCTGGGCGCCAGTCTTGTTGTTGTTCGCGCGCCTGTTGCAAGGTCTGTCGGTGGGTGGCGAGTACGGCACCACCGCGACCTACATGAGCGAAGTCGCGCTCAAGGGCCAGCGCGGTTTCTTCGCCTCGTTCCAGTACGTGACGTTGATTGGCGGGCAATTGCTGGCGGTGTCCCTGGTGGTGGTGCTTCAGCAGTTCCTTACCGAAGACGATCTGCGTGCCTACGGCTGGCGGATTCCGTTTGTGGTGGGGGCAGTGGCGGCGTTGATTTCGCTGTTCCTGCGTCGTTCGCTGAAAGAAACCACCAGCAAGGAGATGCGCGAGAACAAGGACGCCGGCAGCATCCGTGCGCTGTTTCGCGATCACAAAGCCGCGTTTATCACCGTGCTGGGTTATACCGCCGGTGGCTCGCTGATTTTCTACACCTTCACCACGTACATGCAGAAGTACCTGGTGAACACCGCCGGCATGCACGCCAAGACCGCCAGTTACATCATGACCGGCGCGCTGTTCTTATATATGTGCATGCAACCGCTGTTCGGCATGCTCGCCGACAAGATTGGCCGACGTAACTCGATGCTCTGGTTCGGCGGGCTCGGTACGCTGTTCACCGTGCCGATCCTGCTCAGCCTCAAAGGCGTCAGCAGTCCGCTCCTGGCTTTTGTGCTGATCACCGTGGCGCTGGCGATTGTCAGTTTCTACACCTCGATCAGCGGCCTGGTGAAAGCCGAAATGTTCCCGCCGGAAGTCCGCGCCCTTGGCGTGGGCCTGGCTTATGCGGTGGCCAACGCGATCTTCGGTGGCTCGGCGGAATTCGTTGCCCTGAGTCTGAAGGCTGGCGGCATGGAAAACGCTTTCTACTGGTACGTCACGGCGATGATGGCGGTGGCCTTCCTGTTCAGTCTGCGTCTGCCCAAGCAGGCGAAGTATTTGCACCACGATCTGTAAACCAATGTGCGCGGGCCGCCATGGCCCGCGCCGGCAAGGACTGTTTATGACTCAGCGACCGGGCAATCAATTGTTCGATGCCTATTTCACGGCCCGTGATATGCGCGAAGTGTTCTGCGATCAGGGCCGCGTGCAGGCGATGCTCGACTTCGAAGCAGCGCTGGCCCGGGCCGAGGCGCGGGTCGGACTGATTCCGGCGTCCGCCGTTGCCCCGATCGTCAGCGCGTGCAGCGCTGATCTGTACGATTTCGCGGCGCTGGGCGAGGCGATTGCCACGGCCGGCAATTCGGCGATTCCGCTGGTCAAGGCGTTGGGCAAGCAGATTGCCGCAACCGATGCCGAGGCCGAACGTTATGTGCATCTGGGCGCGACCAGTCAGGACGTGATGGATTGCGGGCTGGTGCTGCAATTGCGTCAGGCGCTGGACTTGATCGAAGAGGAATTGGCGCTACTCGCCGCTTCGCTCGCCACTCAGGCACAACGTCATGCCGCTACACCGCTGGCCGGGCGCACCTGGTTGCAACACGCGACACCGGTGACCCTCGGCATGAAAATCGCCGGTTGGCTGGGAGCCGTGACTCGCAGCCGTCAGCGTCTGCGCGAACTCAAGCCGCGTCTGCTGGTGCTGCAATTCGGCGGCGCGTCGGGCACCCTCGCGGCGCTGGGCGAGCAGGCATTGCCGATCGCTGAGGCCTTGGCTGAGGAACTGCAACTGACCCTGCCGGAACAGCCATGGCACACCCAGCGTGATCGCATCGTCGAGTTTGGCGCGGCACTCGGCTTGATTGCCGGCAGCCTCGGCAAGCTCGGGCGCGACGTCAGTTTGTTGATGCAGACCGAAGCGGCCGAAGTGTTCGAACCCGCGGCGCCGGGCAAGGGCGGCTCCTCGACCATGCCGCACAAACGCAATCCGGTCGGCGCGGCAGTGCTGATCGGCGCCGCGACGCGGGTACCGGGGCTGGTGTCGACATTGTTCAGTGCGATGCCCCAGGAACACGAGCGCAGCCTCGGCCTGTGGCATGCCGAATGGGAAACCCTGCCGGACATCTGCTGCCTCGTTTCCGGATCGTTGCAACAGGCGCGGTTGCTCGCTGATGGCCTCGAAGTCGACGCCGAGCGCATGGGCCGCAACCTCGAACTGACCCAAGGGCTGGTGCTGGCCGAAGCGGTGAGCATCGTCCTCGCGCAACGGGTCGGGCGCGACAGCGCGCATCACTTGCTCCAACAATGCTGTAAACGTGCGGTGGCCGAGCAGCGTCACTTGCGTGCCGTACTCGGTGACGAGCCGCAAGTGACCGCCGAACTGAGCGCCGCTGAACTGGACCATCTTTTGAATCCCGCCCATTACCTCGGTCAGGCACAAGTCTGGGTCGAGCGTGCGGTGGCCGAACACAACGCTTTGACTGTCTGAAGGAGAGGGCTGTGGCTTTCGTTCAACTCGCCGATGGCGAACTGCACTACACCATTCAAGGCCCGGTCGATGCGCCGGTGCTGGTGCTGTCCAACTCACTGGGCACCGACCTGCACATGTGGGACGCGCAAATGCCGGCGTTCACCGAGCATTTTCGCGTGCTGCGGTTCGACACCCGTGGCCACGGCCAATCGCTGGTGACGCCGGGGCCCTATAGCATCGAGCAACTGGGCCGCGACGTGCTGGCGCTGCTGGATGCGCTGCACATCGAGCGCGCGCATTTCTGCGGTCTGTCGATGGGCGGCTTGATCGGCCAGTGGCTGGGGATCAATGCCGGCCAGCGTTTGCACAAGCTGATCGTGTGCAACACCGCTGCGAAAATCGGCGATCCATCGGTGTGGAACCCGCGCATCGAAACCGTCCTGCGCGACGGCCCGGCGGCGATGGTTGCCCTACGCGATGCGTCGATTGCCCGCTGGTTTACCCCGGACTTTTCGGCGGCGCATCCGGCTGCGGCCAAGCAGATTACCGACATGCTCGCGGCCACCAACCCTCAAGGCTATGCCGCCAATTGCGCGGCGGTACGTGATGCCGATTTTCGTGATCAATTGGCCTCGATCAACGTGCCGCTGCTGGTCATTGCCGGTACCGAAGACGCGGTGACACCGCCGTCCGGCGGGCATTTCATTCAGGAACACGTGCGTGGTGCCGAGTACGCCGAGTTCTATGCGGCGCATCTTTCCAACGTGCAGGCCGGCGCTGATTTCAGCGAGCGTGTATTGGCGTTTTTGCAGGCGAAGTGAGGAAGTTTTTGTGGACGAGAAACAACGTTACGACGAAGGCATGCAAGTTCGCCGCGCGGTGTTGGGCGATGCTCATGTCGATCGCAGCCTGACCACGCTGACCGAGTTCAACTCGGAGTTTCAGGAGATGATCACTCGTCATGCCTGGGGCGATATCTGGACTCGCCCGGGTTTGCCTCGGCATACCCGCAGCCTGATCACCATCGCCATGCTGATCGGCATGAACCGCGAGGGCGAGCTGAAACTGCATCTGCGTGCCGCAGCCAATAACGGCGTCAGCCGGGGCGAGATCAAGGAAGTGATCATGCAGAGCGCGATCTATTGCGGGATTCCGGCGGCGAATGCCACTTTTCACCTGGCGGAATCGGTGTGGGATGAGCTTGGGGTTGAATCCCGGGAATAAGTGTTGCCCGGTCTGACGCTTTCGCGAGCAAGCCCGCTCCCACATTTGGAATGCATTTCAACTGTGGGAGCGGGCTTGCTCGCGAAAGCGGTAGCGGCCGTAACGAATCAAACCGTGGCGACAATAAATATCCGCTTGAACGCAAACAACGTATGCCCATCCGCCTCCTGCGGATACTGCGCGTGCACCCGCATCAGATAGTGATAAATAAACCGCGCCTGCTCCGCTGAATCCAGCGCCTGCATCACCGGCCGCAGCGCCGACACTTTCACCCAGTCATACACCGGCGATTTGCCGTCGACCACCTGCAACTGCTCGGTCTCCCAGATATCCAGCGACGTGGTCAACGGCGCCAGCAAACGGTAGTAATCCTCCAGCGCCAACAACGGCCGCGCCGCCATGCGCTGGCGCAGTTGCGGTGTGCCTAATGGCGTGCCGCCGGGGCCGCCATCTTCGAGGGTATCGAGCATCAGCCGATACCACAGCGCATCGCGCCAGTCGGGCATGTGCGCCGCCAGACAACCGCCGGGATTGAGATAACCGAGCAGGTGCGGCAGCAGCGTTTCATGGCCCCCGATAAAGTGCAGTACGGCGGCAGCGAGCAGCAGATCCGCCGGCTGCTCCGGCCGCCATTCGAGCAGATCGCAACACTTCCACTGCGCCCGGATCGGCAGACAGCGCGCTTCATCGAGCATCTGCGTGGAGCTGTCGACGCCCTGCAACTGCGCGCGCGGCCAGCGTTTGGCCAGCAACTGCGTGGCAATGCCGGTGCCGCAGCCGAGGTCGTAAATGCGTTGAGGGTTTTGCAAGTCGACACGGTCGAGCAATTCATTGACCGGGCGTTGCCTGAGACGGAAAAACTGCTGGTACGCCTTGGCGTCCCAGTCGGGGGTTGCGAGACGAGAGATCATTGAGGTGGTCCTCCGGTGATCGTTGGTGTCTTCCGATGACAACCTGGCTCCCAGCTTGAGGACCGACTACGACGACGGAAGCGGAAAGGGTGAAGCACCTGAGTCCTTCAGGTTTTGTCACTTTACCCGCCGGCCGGCAAAGTGCCACTTCTCCTGACCAATGGCGATATCTGCCTGTAGGAGATCAAATGTGGGAGCGAGCCTGCTCGCGAAGGCGCCGTGTCAGTCGGCATATGCTTATCTGACACACCGCTTTCGCGAGCAGGCTCGCTCCCACAGGGGAATATCAGTGTTTTACAACAGGCTGATCGGGTAGCTGACGATGAGGCGGTTCTCATCGAATTCGTTATTGCTGAAGTCCCGGCGCATGGTCGAGTTGCGCCATCTGACGTTGAGATCCTTCAGCGTGCCGCTCTGCACGGTGTAGCCCAGTTCCGATTCGCGCCCCCATTCCTTGCCATCGGTGATGGTGCCGGTGTGTACGTTGTCGCCGCTGATATAGCGGTTCATCAGGGTCAGGCCGGGGACGCCGAGGGCGGCGAAATTGTAGTCGTGGCGCACCTGCCAGGAACGCTCCTGAGCGTTGTCGTAACTGGCGTTGTAACTGTCGTTGGCCAGCGTGCCGCCGCTGGTGCCGTTAACCCGCATCCACGCGCTGTCGCCGGTGAGTTTTTGCATACCGACGTAAAAGGTGTTGCCGCCGTATCGGGCCGAGAACATCCCCGACCAGGTCTTGTTGTCGAGATCGCCGGCGCGGGCGCTGCCGTCGTCCTTGCCGTAGAAGAAACCAAGGTTGGCGCCCAGCGTCCAGTCACCGAGTGGCTGGCTATGGATCAGGTTGACGTACTGCTGGCTGTAGATGTCCTTGAGTTCGGCGTTCCACAGGCCGATCTGCGTGCGTTTTTCGTTGAAAACGTATTCGCCGCCCTGAAAATTGAAGCGATCGGAGGTGAACGCGGCTTTGCCGGTCATCGACATGTCGCTCATGCTGCTGTCGTCGCGCGGGCTGTTGGCGCGGAACTGGCCACCGTACAGGGTCAGGCCGTTGATTTCCTTCGAGGTGATCTGCCCGCCGCGGAAGGTTTGCGGCAGCGAGCGACCGTCGTCCGAACGCAGGATCGGCAGCACTGGCATCCATTCGCCGACCTTCACTTCGGTCTGCGACAGCTTGGCCTTGAACGCGACGTTGGTGCGGCCGAAGTTGTCCGCCGGGCGGCCGTCATGATCAAGCGGCAGCAACTGCGTACCGCCAGTGCCTTTGCCACCGTCAAGTTTCACCGAATACAAGCCGAGCACGTCCATGCCGAAACCGACGGTGCCTTGGGTGAAGCCGGATTTGGCGTCGAGAATGAAGCTCTGCGTCCACTCTTCAGCCTTGCCCTGAGCCTTGGTCGGGTTGGTGAAATTACGGTTGATGTAGAAGTTGCGTAGGTTGAGGTTGACCTTCGCCCCTTCGATGAAGCCGGCTTCTTCGGCCGCAGCGGGCAAAGCAGCCCCGGCCAGAGCGAGGGCGATCAGGCCGGGTAATGCGTACGGCGCAGTGGGATGTGTCATCGCAGAGTCTCTTGTTGTTTTTTTTGAGTCGAACGGAGCCGTTGCCGCCGCTTTCGGGGGCAAACATGAAGTTGCACATTCGGGGATGAAGCGGCGGCGATCAGCCGGACAGGGTAGGGCGCGGGGGCATGGTGTCGAACCTGTTGTTATTGGTTTTGTGAAGCGAATGGTGCGGGGCGCAGAGGCGGGGTTTCAATCGGGGAAAGAGGGTTTTGGGCGATTATCGAACGCAAGATTGAGCCGGTTTTTTGTGTGTCTGGGCTGACGTCTTCGCGAGCAAGCCCGCTCCCACAGGGGAACGCATTCCAAATGTGGGAGCGGGCTTGCTCGCGAAGGGGCCAGTCCAGACAACACAACGTTCTGCTAGACAACAAAAAGCCCACCAAAAGGTGGGCTTGATGTGTTCACCAAATGATCAGAACAACTTCATCTTCGGTGCTTCTTCTTTCAGCGGTTCGTTCTGCGCGGTCTGCGCATTCCAGCCACCACCCAGAGCCTTGTACAGGTTGACCGCACTGGTCAGCTGCGCGAGGCGGTCGGTGATCAGCGCTTGTTGCGCGCTGAACAACTGACGCTGGGCATCGAGGAAGGTCAGGTTGCTGTCGACACCGATGCGGTAACGACGCTCGGCCAGGCGGTAGTAATCCTGGTTGGCCTGCACGAAGTCACGCTGCGCCTGCAGCTGTTCGGTATAGGTCTGGCGTGCGGCCAGGCCGTCGGCGACTTCCTGGAAGCCGGTTTGAATCGCTTTCTCGTAGTTCGCCACGCCAATGTCCTTCTGGATCTTGGCGTAGTCGAGGCTGGCGCGCAGGCTGCCGGCGTTGAAGATCGGCAGGTTGATCTGCGGCTGGAACAGCCACGTCCCCGAACCCCCCTTGAACAGACCGGACAGATCCGGGCTCAGGCTGCCCGCGTTGGCGGTCAGGCTGATGCTCGGGAAGAACGCGGCACGGGCCGCGCCGATGTTGGCGTTGGCCGCTTTCAGGTTGTACTCGGCTTGCAGGATGTCCGGACGACGTTGCAGCAGATCCGATGGCAGACCGGGCGGCACGTCGCTGAGCAGGTCATCGGCCAACGGTTTGGCCGTTTGCAGGTTGGCCGGGATACCGGTGCCGAGCAGCAGGGTCAGGCTGTTTTCATCCTGCGCGACCTGACGGGTGTAGCGCGCCAGTTGGGCACGAGCGTTTTCCACCGAGGTGCGCGACTGCGCCAGATCCAGTGCCGAGGCGACACCGACTTCGTTGCTGCGACTGGTCAACTTGTAGCTTTCTTCGAAGGCACCGAGGGTGTCTTGCGTCAGCTTGAGCAGTTCCTTGTCGGCCTGCCAGGTCAGGTAGGCGTTGGCGACGCTGGCGACCAGGCTGATCTGGGTGCTGCGGCGCGCTTCTTCAGTGGCGAAGTATTGTTGCAGCGCTTGTTCGCTCAGGCTGCGAACCCGACCGAACAGGTCGAGTTCGTAGGCACTGACGCCGACCGTGGCGGAGTAGGAGCTGGTGATGCTCGACTCGCCGGTCTGTGACGCACGCGCCGGAACCCGCTGGCGGCTGCCGCTGCCATTGGCCGAAACCGCCGGGAACAGGTCGGCGCGCTGGATGCGGTACTGGGCCGCATAAGCGTCGATGTTCAGTGCGGCAACACGCAGGTCGCGGTTGTTTTCCAGCGAGACCTGGATCAGCTGTTGCAGGGCCGGGTCATGGAAAAACTGCTTCCAGCCCTGTTCGGCAGCAGCTTGCGCCGGTGCCTGGGCCGGCGAATACGCCGGGCCCTGTGGGTACTGGCCTGCGACCGGAGCCTCAGGCTGCTGATAATCAGGTATCAGCGAGCAACCGCTCAGCACGAAGGCGGCGACTGCGAGGGAGAGTAGCGACTTGCTCATTGGCCAGCCTCTTTAGGAGTTTCTTTAGTTTCATCCTGGTCGGCGTTTTTACGCTGGCCCATGGACGAAACCGTGACGAAGAACAGTGGGACCCAGAAGATCGCCAGGATCGTGGCGGTGATCATACCGCCGATTACCACCGTACCGATGGCGTGTTGGCTACCTGAGCCCGCGCCGGTGGAAATTGCCAGCGGTACCACGCCGAGGATAAACGCCAGCGAGGTCATGATGATCGGACGCAGACGCATGCGGCAAGCCTCGATGGCTGCGTCGCGCAGACTGGCGCCCTGTTCGTGCAGCTCCTTGGCGAACTCGACGATCAGAATGGCGTTTTTCGCCGCCAGACCGATGGTCGTCAACAGGCCCACCAGGAAGTACACGTCGTTGGACAGGCCGCGCAGACTGGTCGCGAGCAGAGCACCAATGATCCCCAACGGCACCACGAGCACGACTGCGATCGGAATCGACCAGCTCTCGTAGGGTGCCGCCAGACACAGGAACACCATCAACAGCGACAACGCGAACAGTGCTGGAGCTTGCGAGCCTGCCAGACGCTCTTCATAGGACAGACCGGTCCAGGAGATGCCCACGCCTTTCGGCAGTTTCGCGGCGATGGCCTCGACTTCAGCCATGGCTTCACCTGTGGAGTAACCCGGAGCCGGGGCACCAAGGATTTCCACCGCTTCCACGCCGTTATAGCGCGAGAGCTTCGGCGAGCCGTAGATCCACTCGCCCTTGGCGAATGCCGAGAACGGAACCATGGTGCCGCTGGCGTTGCGTACGTACCACTTCTTCAAGTCTTCCGGGTTCATGCGCGAATCCGGCTGGCCTTGCACGTACACCTTTTTTACCCGACCGCGGTCGATGAAGTCGTTGACGTAGCTACTGCCCAAGGCAATCGACAAGGTGTTGTTGATGTCGCTGATGGTAATGCCCAGGGCACTGGCCTTCTCGTCGTCGATTTCCAGCTGGAACTGTGGCTCGTCATTCAGACCGTTCGGACGCACTTGCGAGAGCACCTTGCTCTGCGCCGCCATGCCGAGGAACTGGTTGCGTGCCTCCATCAGTTTTTCATGACCGATACCGGCGCGGTCCTGCAGGAACACGTCGAAACCGGTGGCGTTACCCAATTCCAGTACCGCCGGCGGGGCGAAGGCGAACACCATCGCGTCACGGAAGGTAAAGAAGTGCTGCTGAGCGCGAGCGGCCAGTTTGAACACGCTGTTGTCGGCGTCACGTTCATCCCATGGCTTGAGCATGATGAACGCCATCCCCGAGCTCTGACCACGGCCGGCGAAGTTGAAGCCGGTCACGGTGAACACCGAGGCAACCGTGTCACCTTCACCGCCATCCTTGGTCGGACGCAGCAGGTACTCACGCATTTCATCCACGACCACCTGAGTGCGCTGGGCACTGGAGCCGGCCGGGGTTTGCACTTGAGCGAACAGTACGCCCTGGTCTTCTTCCGGCAGGAAGGAGGAAGGAATACGCATGAACAGCCAGATCATGCCGATCAGAATCAGCGCATAGGCCAGCAGGTACGGCACCTTCTGGCGCAGGATATTACCAACGCCGCGCTCGTAGCTTTTGACGCTGCGGTCGAAGTTGCGGTTGAACCAGCCGAAGAAGCCTTTTTTCGGCGTGCCATGCTCACCATGAGGAATCGGTTTGAGCATGGTCGCGCAGAGCGCCGGGGTAAAGATCAAAGCCACCAGCACCGACAGGCCCATGGCCGAGACGATGGTGATCGAGAACTGCTTGTAGATGACCCCGGTCGAACCACCGAAGAATGCCATCGGCAGCAATACCGCCGACAGTACCAGCGCGATACCGACCAGTGCGCCCTGGATCTGGCCCATGGACTTTTTGGTCGCTTCCTTGGGTGACAGGCCTTCTTCCGCCATCACCCGCTCGACGTTTTCCACCACGACGATGGCGTCGTCCACCAGCAAGCCGATGGCCAGCACCATCCCGAACATCGTCAGGGTGTTGATGCTGAAACCGGCGGCGGCGAGGATGCCGAACGTACCGAGCAATACCACCGGCACCGTCATGGTCGTGATGACCGTGGCGCGGAAGTTCTGCAGGAACAGGAACATCACCAGGAACACCAGCACCACGGCTTCGACCAGCGTGTGAACCACGCCTTTGATCGATTCAGTCACCACCGGGGTAGTGTCGTACGGGAATACCACTTCCATGCCTGGCGGGAAGAACGGCTTGAGGCCGTCGATGGTAGTGCGCAGGGCTTTGGCCGTGTCCAGGGCGTTGGCGCCGTTGGCCAGTTTCACTGCCAGACCGGAAGCCGGGCTGCCATTGAACTGGGCGCTGATCGCGTAGTTTTCACCACCGAGACCGACGTCGGCGACGTCTTTCAGGCGAACCTGAGAGCCGTCCTTGTTGACCTTGAGCAGGATTTCCTTGAACTGCTCGGCGGTTTGCAGACGGGTCTTGCCGATGATCGTCGCGTTGAGTTGCTGACCTTGCACGGCCGGCAAGCCGCCGAGCTGACCGGACGAGACCTGGACGTTCTGCGCCGCAATGGCGGTTTTCACGTCGACCGGGGTCAGGTTGAAGTTGTTCAACTTGGCCGGGTCGAGCCAGATACGCATCGCATATTGGGCACCGAAGACCTGGAAGTCACCGACACCGGCGGTGCGCGAGACCGGGTCCTGCATGTTCGACACGATGTAGTTGGACAGGTCGTCCTTGGACATGCTGCCGTCACGCGACACGACGCCGATCACCAGCAGGAAGTTTTTCACTGCCTTGGTTACACGGATACCTTGCTGCTGCACTTCCTGCGGCAGCAGCGGGGTGGCCAGGTTCAGCTTGTTCTGAACCTGCACCTGCGCGGTGTCGGAGTTGGTGCCTTGCTCGAAGGTCGCGGTGATGGTCATGCTGCCGTCGGAGTTACTTTCCGAGGACACATAACGCAGATTGTCGATACCGTTGAGCTGTTGCTCGATCACCTGGACCACGGTGTCCTGCACGGTTTGCGCCGAAGCGCCCGGGTAGGTCACGGAGATCGCAATGGCCGGTGGCGCAATGCTCGGGTACTGGTTGATCGGCAACTTGAGGATCGATAGTGCCCCGACCAGCATGATCACCAGGGCAATTACCCAAGCGAAAATCGGACGGTCGATGAAGAATTTTGACATGGGTTACTCCCCTTTGCCGCCGGCGGCTTTGTCAGCTGCCTGTGCGGGGGCCGGGTTCTTTGCACCGACGTTGGTCGCTTCACTGGCTTTTACTTCGACACCAGGTTTGACGTATTGCAGTCCTTCGGTGATCAGACGATCGCCAGCCTTCAGGCCGTCTTCGATCAGCCACTGACTGCCGACGGTGCGGCTGGCCTTGAGCTGACGCAGTTCAACCTTGTTGTCCGGGCCGACGACCAGCGCGGTCGGCGTGCCTTTGAGGTCGCGGGTCACACCTTGCTGCGGGGCGAGGATCGCGGCGCTGTTCACACCCGCCTGCAACTGGGCGTGGACGAACATGCCAGGCAGCAAGGTGTGATCCGGGTTCGGGAACACGGCGCGCAGGGTCACGGAACCGGTGGTCTGATCGACCGACACTTCAGAAAATTCCAGCTTACCGTCGAGCTTGTACTGGCTGCCGTCTTCCAGAGTCAGTTTGACCGCAGCGGCGTTGTCGCCGGCTTTTTGCAGGCGACCGCTTTCCAGCTCACGGCGCAGTTCAAGCAGTTCAACCGACGACTGCGTAACGTCGACGTAGATCGGATCCAGCTGCTGGATCACGGCCATGGCGTCGGTCTGGCCATTGCTGACCAGTGCACCTTCAGTCACCGAAGAACGGCCGATACGCCCGGAGATCGGCGCGTAGACCTTGGTGTAACGCACGTTGATCTGCGCGCTCTGCAACGAAGCTTCCGATTGCAGGCGGTTGGCCAGGGCGGTGTCGTATTCCTGACGGCTGACAGCCTGCTCATCGACCAGTTGCTTGTAGCGGTCGGAGATCGACTTGGTCGAACGCAGGTTGGCTTCGGCGCTTTTCAGGGTCGCTTCATAGACCGACGGATCGATCTGATACAGCTGCTGGCCGGCTTTGACATCGCCGCCTTCCTTGAACAGACGCTTGAGAATGATGCCGTTGACCTGTGGTCGCACTTCAGCGATGCGGAACGCACTGGTGCGGCCCGGCAGTTCGGAAGTGAGGGTAAAGGCTTGTGGTTGCAGGGTGACGACGCCGACCTGAGGAGGCGGAGCGGCCGGGGCCGCTTCTTCCTTTTTACATCCGCTGAGCAGCGATGCCAGGGCGACGGCAGTGACCAGAGCGGTAACAGCTGGCTTGAATTGCATGAAGATCCTCGGGTCAGGCGCGCAAAAAGCGCACAAGAAGTGTGGAAGGGTAAAAAAAGGGTGCCGGGTAGATAAGTAGCTTGCTAAGGAATATACTTACGTTCATGGTTGTTTGTAAATACCTTGGCTTCGTACCCACCCTGTTACAAAATCGTCGCAAGATTTGAAATTGTAGGCCGGGGAGTCGATTCGAGAGAGATCGGCCCCCTCTTTATTCAGCGGATATTCAGCCATCCCTGAAACATCCTGTTTGAGGTTTTACTGCCATGGTCCGTCGTACCAAAGAAGAAGCTCAGGAAACGCGCAGCCAGATTCTCGAAGCGGCCGAGAAAGCGTTTTATGAACGGGGCGTGGCCCGCACGACCCTGGCGGATATCGCGACTATGGCCGGCGTCACGCGCGGTGCCATTTATTGGCATTTCAGCAACAAGGCCGATCTGGTGCAGGCGATGCTCGACAGCTTGCATGAGCCGCTGGATGAACTGGCCAAGGCCAGCGAAAGCGAGGATGAACTGGATCCGCTGGGTTGCATGCGCAAGCTGCTGATTCATTTGTTTCATCAAGTCGCACTGGATCCCAAGACCCGGCGCATCAACGAAATTCTGTTTCATAAGTGCGAGTTCACCGATGAAATGTGCGATTTGCGCCAGCAGCGCCGAGCGGCCAGTCTCGAGTGCAATCTGCGCATCGGCCTGACCTTGCGTAATGCGGTGAATCGCGGCCAGTTGCCGGAAGATCTCGACACTGCCCGCGCGGCCATCAGCATTCATGCCTATATTGACGGCCTCCTCTATGGGTGGCTTTTGGCGCCGGACAGCTTCGAGTTGCACGCCGAAGCCGAGCGCTGGGTCGATACAGGGCTGGACATGCTGCGCCTGAGCCCCAGCCTGCGCAAATGAACAATGTCTAATCGGCACAGCTTATGTCAATTGGCCTGCTTTCATATACGTTCGAGGCGCGGAGTTTATAGGTAGCGAGCCAGGCATTTTGTAGGGATTTTGTGTCGCTGGTGTGAACGAGTGTTGCCAATGCCCGGTAACCGCTGGCGAAAAAAAGCCCCCGGCTCTCACAAGTCGGGGGCTTTTGCGTGTGTGCTGCCTCGTACTGAATAACGCTTACAGCGTCGGATAGTCGATATAGCCGACCGGGCCCTTGGCGTAGAACAGCTCTGGACGCGCCTCGTTCAGCGGCGCATCGGCTTTCAAACGCGCTGGCAGATCCGGGTTGGCAATGAACGGCACACCGAACGCCACGGCGTCCGCCTTGCCGCTGGCCAGCCACGCGTTGGCGCTGTCCTTGGTGAAGCGCTCGTTAGCGATATACGGGCCGCCGAAGGCTTCCTTGAGTTGCGGGCCGAGGCTGTCGGCGCCTTCTTTCTCGCGGGAGCAGATGAAGGCGATGCCACGCTTGCCCAGTTCCCGTGCCACGTAAGTGAAGGTTTCAGCCAGATTGTCATCGCCCATGTCGTGGGAATCGGCGCGCGGTGCCAGGTGCACACCGACACGGCCGGCGCCCCAGACTTCGATGGCGGCGTCAGTCACTTCCAGCAGCAGGCGGGCACGGTTTTCCAGGGAGCCGCCGTAGTTGTCGGTGCGCTGGTTGGTGCTGCTTTGCAGGAACTGGTCGAGCAGGTAGCCGTTGGCGCCGTGGATTTCCACGCCGTCGAAACCGGCGGCTTTGGCGTTTTCGGCACCGGTGCGGTAGGCGTCGACGATGTCGGCGATCTCAGCGGTTTCCAGTGCGCGCGGGGTTGGGTAGTCGGCCATTGGGCGCACCAGGCTGACGTGGCCCTCAGGCTGGATGGCGCTCGGTGCGACCGGCGCTTCGCCGTTGAGGTACGACGGGTGGGAAACCCGGCCGACGTGCCACAGTTGCAGGAAGATCTTGCCGCCTGCGCCGTGAATGGCTTTGGTCACGTTGGCCCAGCCACGCACTTGATCGTTGGACCAGATGCCCGGGGTATCCGGGTAGCCCACGCCCATCGGCGTCACCGAAGTGGCTTCGCTGAGGATCAGGCCGGCAGAGGCGCGCTGCACGTAGTACTCGGCCATCAGCGCGTTCGGCACACGGCCTTCATCGGCGCGGCAGCGGGTCAGCGGGGCCATGATGATGCGGTTGGACAGCTCGAGGTCGCCCAGTTTGATCGGATCGAAAATAGTTGCCATGAGATACAACCCTCGTCAGTGAAGTCGTTGATTAGTTGGTCGCGGGGGCCAGATCGGCATTGCCGTTCTGACGGAAAGTAATCAGGGTCACCAGCAGGGCGAGTACCGCCAAAGCTGCTGCGGCCAGCGGTACGCTGGTCAGGCCGAAACCATGGGCGATAACGCTGCCGCCGACCCAGGCGCCGAGCGCGTTGCCGACGTTGAAGGCGCCGATGTTCAGGGTCGAGACCAGGTTCGGTGCAGCTTTGCCGAACGTCACGACGTTGATTTGCAGTGCCGGTACGGCAGCGAAAGAGGCGGTGGCCCAGAGGAACAGGGTGATCTCAGTCGGGATCAACGCGACGCTGGTCCAGCTCAGCACGGTGGAGACCACGGCCATCGACACGAACACGCCGATCAGGGTGGCAGCGAGGCGTTTGTCCGCCAGTTTGCCGCCGATGATGTTGCCGACCGTCAAACCGAGGCCAATCAACAGCAGGGTCCAGGTCACGCCTTTTGGCGAGACACCGGTGACATCGCCGAGCAGCGGCGCGACGTAGGTGAAGAGGGTGAACATCGAGGCGGCGAACAGCGCGGTCATGCTCAGGGACAACCAGATACCGGCACCTTTGAGGGCGGCGAGTTCGGCGCGCATGTCGAGTTTTTCTTCGTCACGCTTGGCTGGCAGGAAGCGGATCAGGCCGATCAGTGCGATCACACCGATCACGGTCACAGCCCAGAAGGTCGAGCGCCAGCCGGCTTCCTGACCTAACGCCGTGCCCAGCGGCACGCCGAGGACGTTGGCCAGGGTCAGACCGGTGAACATCAAAGCGACCGCCGAAGCGCGTTTGTTCGGCGCCACCAGACCTGCCGCCACCACCGAACCGATACCGAAGAACGCACCGTGGCACAGCGCGGTGACGACACGGGCAAACATCAGCACGTTGTAGTCACTGGCGATGGCGCAGAGCAGGTTGCCGACAATGAAGATGCCCATCAACGCTACCAGTGCAGCCTTGCGCGGCAGTCTGGCGGTGGCCAGTGCCATGAACGGCGCACCGATGGCCACGCCCAGGGCGTAACCGGTCACCAGCCAGCCGGCGCCGGGAATCGACACACCGAGGTCGGCCGCCACATCGGGCAGCAGGCCCATGATGACGAACTCAGTGGTGCCGATGGCGAAGGCGCTCAAGGCGAGTATGAGTAGCGAGAGGGGCATCGTTGATTCCTTGTGGCTGGCTGACGTTAAGGGTCAGAGCTCTTTACTGAGGGTGTTGAGGAACGCCTGGATCACGTCCTCGTTGCGTTTGAAAAAGTGCCACTGCCCGGCCTTCTGGCTGCTGATCAGCCCGGCGCGTTGCAGGGTGGCGAGGTGGGCAGACACGGTCGACTGCGACAGGCCGCAGCGTTGATCGATCTGCCCGGCGCAGATGCCGTACTCGTGGTTGTGGATCTGTTCCGGAAACTGGGCTTTGGGATCTTTCAGCCAGATGAGGATGTCTCGCCGTACTGGGTGTGCCAGGGCTTTTATTATTTCGTCGAGGTCGATGTTCATGGCTTGGGGGCTCGTGATGTCTGTAGCGCTATATCGCGATGAGGCGAACTTTAAATCGGTATTTCGCGATATACAAATATGATTTTGATCTGATGACCGTATAAATCGGTATATCGGGTTATAACGATACGTTGAGTGTAACGATGAAAGCGCAGTGCTAAGCTGCGCCCATGAACTATCTCGCACATTTGCACCTCGGTGGCCAGCGCCCCGAGCAATTACTCGGCAGCCTGTATGGCGATTTCGTCAAAGGCCGGCTGCAAGGGCAGTTTGCCCCGGAGCTCGAGGCGGCGATTCAACTGCATCGACGGATTGACGTGTTCACCGATCGCCATCCGTTGGTGGGCATCGCGCTGGGGCGCTTTTCCGATACCCGGCGGCGCTATGCCGGGATCGTCCTCGATATGTTTTTCGATCATTGCCTGGCGCGGGACTGGAGGTTGTACGCCGATCAACCGTTGGAGCAGTTCACCGCTGATGTTTATCGCGTGTTGTCTCGCGAGCAGCAATTGCCCGGGCGACTGGCGAAGATCGCCCCGCACATGGTCGCCAATGACTGGTTGGGGTCGTATCAGGAATTTGAAGTGCTTGATCAGGTGTTGCGCGGGATCTCCCGGCGACTGAGCCGGCCGGAGGAACTGGCGGGGGCGATGCAGGAATTGCGGCGGTTGTATGAGCCGTTGAGCGAGGACTTCCGACTTTTCTACCCACAACTCCAGGACTTCGCACAAAAACCTGATCCAATGAGGATCTAAATGTGGGAGCGAGCCTGCTCGCGAAGGCGGCGTTTCATTCAGCATCTATATTGGCTGAGACACCGCTTTCGCGAGCAGGCTCGCTCCCACAGGGGGGGGATTTCAAGCAGCAATCAATTCGCCGGCGCGACGCGGTTCAGCCGGTTTCGCGACCTCACCAAACAACACCTTCTGCACCGCCTGCTGCGCTTCGAACGCCAGCGCTGCACGCTCGCGGCCCTGACAGGCAATCGGCTTGAGCACATGCACCTCGACATCGCCGCAATCATTGCTGAACAGACGCATCAGGTGCGACAGCAGATCATCGTCACCAATGAACGGCGCCAGTGCATCGATTTCGCCGTCACGCAGATAACGGATCGCCACCGGTTGCAGCATCACCTCTGAATCAATCGCCGCCGACAGCAAGCGGCCGTGAAAGGTACGCAGTGAACGGCCATCGGTGGTGGTGCCTTCCGGGAACATCAGTAGCGAGTGATCGGTTTGCAGGTGACGGGTCATCTGCTTGCGGATCAATTGGCTGTCGCCCGAACCGCGACGGATAAACAGGCTGCCAGCCTTTGCCGCCAGCCAGCCGGCCACCGGCCAGGTACGCACCTCGGCCTTGGACAAAAACGACAGCGGCGTGAGCATGCCGAGCAGTGGAATGTCCGTCCATGAAACGTGGTTGCTGACCCACAGCATCGGCTGTTCCGGCAGTTCACCGTGAACCGTCACGCGAAAGGGCAGGGCATTACTCAATCGAGCCATGAAAAACCGTGACCAGCGCTGCCGACGCTCCATCGAATGCGCCAGGCCAATCCGTTCGAACACGCCGAAGACACTGGCCATGGTCAACCCCAGTGTCACCACCGCCAGCACTCGCGCGATCCGCGCGTACACCCGCAGCCGGCTCATTACACGGCCGCCTTGAAGTGCTTGGCGTAGCGCGGGCAGAGTTCGTCGCGCTTGAGCAGGATGAACACGTCGGCGACCTGGAAATCTTCGTCCCAGCATGGCTCGCCGCAGATCTTCGCGCCCAGACGCATGTAAGCCTTGAGCAGCGGCGGCATTTCGGCGATCACGTTGGATGGAATATCCAGGGTTGGCAGCGGTTTTTTTGGCTCCGCGCGCAGGTGTTCGGTGCACAGATAGCGCTCACGCAGACGCTGCATGATCGCGTGGGCCTGCACGCCGCCATCCTGCATCGGAATGCTCGCGCAACCCATCAGGTAGCTGTAGCCGCCCTGATTCAACACTTCGGCGAGTTCGCCCCACAGTACGGCGATGGTGCCGCCGTTGCGGTAGGCCGGGTCGACGCAGGTGCGGCCGATTTCGAGGATCGGGCCTTTCAGGTGCGCGAGGCCATGCAGGCTGAATTCTTCTTCGCTGTAGAACTTGCCCAGGGTGCTGGCGGCAGTGTGATCAAGCAATCGCGTGGTCGCCACCAAGCGTCCGGTGTTCAGGTCACGCACGCCGATGTGGCTGCAGTGAACATCATAATCATCCATGTCCAGACCCAGTTCCGCGCCTTTCAGCTTGGCGTTGAATTCGCCGCTGAATACGCTGAAGCGCAAGGCCTGGGCTTGCTGCAAAGCTTGCGCGCCGATCAGGCGTTCGGCTTGCAGGCGGCGTTCATTGCCGGTGTCGCTGATGCGGGCGATCTGAGTCATGTGAATCTCCGTACGGGCCTTTAACCCGTCGTGGGTTGCAGCCGATCGACTTTCTTTATGCAGCCGTGTTGTGCAAAGTCAGGCTATGTAGCCCCGGTGTCATCGCCATGAACGTTCGGTGATGCTTATATGACAGCCCACAAGGAGCCTCTTATGCTCTGGTCAGATCTGCTTCAAAGCCGTGAACGATTGCCCGCCGTTGCTGACCTGGCGGAGGGTTTTGCGACGTTGTTGCAGCAACTGGGCAACGTCACGCCGTTCGAATTGGCGGTGGCGGGTGGCCGGCGGATGGCCACGCCGGGGCTGGCGTTTCTGGTCGGTTATCAAGCGGCGTTGCGCATGCTCTGGCCGAGCGCGCCGCTGAGCCTTGGAGCGTTGTGTGCGACAGAACAGCGCAGCTTGCGCCCGGCCGACATGCAGACACGGCTGACCGATTTGCGCCTGAGCGGGCGCAAGGATTTCGTCACCGCCGGCGATGCGGCGGACTGGCTGTTGATTGCTGCGCGCGGTGAATTGCCCGGTGAGGCGCCGCGCCTGAGTCTGGCGGTGGTATATCCCGGTGAGCCCGGTGTGACGCTGGAAAAACTACCCGCACTGCCGCTGATGCCGGACATCAGCCATGGCCGGCTGCACCTCGACAGCGCGCTGTGCGAGTTGCTCGCGGGGGATGGTTGGGATGCTTACGTCAAACCGTTTCGCACACTGGAAGATGTCTATGTGCTGAGTGCGATGACCGCGTGGTTGTATGGCGTCGGGCAGGACAGCGACTGGCCGCAGGCCCTGCAATTGCGCTTGCTGGCGCTGTTGGCCGGGTGTGCGGAAATGAGTCGGCAGTCGCCGAACAATCCGGCCGGGCATGTGTTGTTGGGTGGGCTGTTTGCGCAGTTTGATTCGTTGAAACCCGAGATCGATCAGGCGTTGGCTGGAGGCAGTCCGGAGTGGGCGGCGATGTGGCAGCGCGATCAGTCGGTGATGCAATTGGCTTCGGGGGCCCGGGCCAAGCGGCTGGCCAAGGCTTTGGCGTTGAACTGACTGGCCTTTTCGCGAGCAGGCTCGCTCCCACAGTTAATCGAGTTTCTTCAGTTGGAATGCGATCAAGCTGTGGGAGCGAGCCTGCTCGCGAAGGCGGCCTCAACATCAACACACATCTGTCATAAACCCCGACTACCCTCAGCAGGTTCTCCCCCAGAGCCCTCACCATGTTCAAAGGTCTGTCCCTGCTTCTGCTGCTGATCAGTTTCACGGTTCAGGCCTCCGATGAGCAGTGGCCCGGCGAACAATGGCCGGTCGGCCCACAGATCACGGCGATTAAAGACCTTGAGACCTACGCCTTCGCGCCCCGCGACGACAACACTCGCCAAGGCATCCGCACCGACGCATTGCTGATCATTCGCGACGGCCAAATCATCTACGAACGCTACGCCGGCCCGACCACCGAGCAAACCTCGCACCTGACCTGGTCGATCAGCAAAAGCCTGATGGCCTGCGTACTCGGCGTGGCTTACGGCGAAGGTCTGTTCAAACTTGAAGACGCCGCCGTGAAGTTCTACCCGGCGCTGGAGAAACACCCGGCCATCACCCTCGCCAATCTGCTGCACTGGGCTTCGGGGATCGACTGGCAGGAAGATTACGAATATGCGCCACTGAAATCCTCGGTGGTGGCGATGCTCTATACCCGGGGCCATCGCGACATGGCCGCGTTCACCGCCGATCACGATGCTTACGCCGAACCGGGGCAGGCCTTCCGTTATTCCAGCGGCGACAGCAATCTGTTGGCGGCAGCGTTGAAATCCATCGTCGGCCCGCAGCGTTATCCCGATTATCCGTGGACGGCTTTGTTCGAGCCTTTGGGCATACGCCATGCAGTGTGGGAAACCGATGCCAATGGCACGTTCGTCGCCTCGTCTTACGCCTATCTCACTGCGCGGGATCTGGCGCGGGTCGGTCTGTTGATTTCCCGCGACGGACGCTGGAAAGACCGGCAATTGCTGCCCAAGGACTGGGTCGCGTTCAACCTCAAGCCTTTCGCCGGTTACAAGGCCCAGCAGGACGAAGCCGTCCCCGGCGGCCACTGGTGGCTCAATCGCCCGGCGGACGGCGCGCCATCGCCGTGGCCCGACGCACCGCCCGATACCTTCGCCGCGCTCGGCCATTGGGGCCAGGCTTTGTACGTGATCCCCAGCGAAAAACTGGTCATCGTGCGCTACGCCGATGATCGTGACGGCAGCTACAGCCATCACGAACTGCTCAAACACGTGCTGAAGGCGGTGCAGCCATGAAGCGCTTCTTGCTGTTAATGCTGGTCCTGCTGCTCGGCTGGATCGTCTATGAGCGCGAAAACCTGTGGGCCTTCCCCGACATCATCAGCGCCTATACCGCCAAGGAATATTGTTCGTGTCGCTACGTGATGAACAACGACGCCGAGTATTGCCGGGGCTATGTGAAACAGTGGCTGCCCACCAGCGGGTTCAGCGATGACAGCGCGAGCAAGACCATCACCGTCAGCGGCATGGGCCGCCACAACAATGCGCAATGGCAAAGCGAGCGTCAGGGCTGCCGGCTCAATCCCTGAAAACACCCGATTGTTTTTTGTGGGAGCGAGCCTGCTCGCGAATGCAATAGCAGGCGCACCTTCTCTGTTGAGGCAGGTGACGTCTTCGCGAGCAGGCTCGCTCCCACCGGGTGTGATCTTCAGTTTGCAATAACAGCGTGGGCGGTTAAGGTTCGTGCAGGTTTATCGTCCCCACGAGTCTTCAATGTTCAACCGCTCCCTCTGCAAAACCCTGTCGAGCCTGTTGTTGGCTGCCGCTGCGCTGCCGGCCCAGGCCAATTGGTATCTGGATGGCGAGTCATCGCGGCTGTCGTTCGTCAGCACGAAAAACGCCCATGTTTCCGAAGTTCAGCGTTTTCTGGTGCTGCACGGCAAAGTCGACCCCAACGGTCGCGCCGAGGTCGAAGTCGAACTGGATTCGATCAACAGTGGCATCCCGCTGCGCGACGAGCGCATGCGTAAAGAGCTGTTCCAGATCGAGCAATTCCCCGACGCGACCATCACTACGCAAATCGATCTGCGCCCGATCAACGACCTGGCCCCCGGTGCGCAGCTGGAGTTACGCCTGCCGCTGACCGTCAACCTGCACGGCAAGCAGCACGAATACCCGGCCGAGTTGCTGGCAACGCGTCTCGATGACCGGCGCTTTCAGGTGGTGACGCTGGAGCCGCTGGTGATCAACGCCGAGGATTTCGATCTCGTCCCAGGGCTGGAAAGCCTGCGCAAACTGGCCGACCTGTCGGCCATCAGTCTGTCGGTACCGGTGGGTGCGGTGCTGATTTTCACGGCGCGCTGAAATGCGCGGTGCGATCTTCCCTTGGCGTGACGGCAACCGTTTCGAACTGTTGATCGACGGCCCGCAATTTTTCCCGCGCATGCTGGTGGAGATTGCCCGCGCCCAAGAGCAGGTCGAGCTGGAGTTGTATCTGGTCGAGGCGGGCGCCTGTGCCGAAGCCGTGGTGCAGGTACTGGTGCAAGCCGCCGAGCGCGGCGTGCGGGTGCGCTGCCTGTTCGATGATTACGGCAGCCTCGCGTTTACTCTCACTCTGCGTCAGCGCCTGATTCAGGCTGGCGTTGAACTGCGTTTTTACAATCGTCTGAGCTGGCGGCGCTGGGTCGGCAATTTTTATCGTGATCACCGCAAATTGCTGTTGGTCGATCAGCGTCTGGCGGTGGTCGGTGGCACCGGTGTTACCGATGAGTTCTGGACACCCGATACAGACACCAGTGAATGGCACGAAGTGATGGTGGAAATCACCGGCCCGCTGGTGCTCGACTGGCAGGTGCTGTTCGA
Source organism: Pseudomonas baetica (assembly GCF_002813455.1). NCBI lineage: Bacteria > Pseudomonadati > Pseudomonadota > Gammaproteobacteria > Pseudomonadales > Pseudomonadaceae > Pseudomonas > Pseudomonas baetica. Next base: position 4,978,896 of record NZ_PHHE01000001.1, read on the forward strand.
CCGCCAGTGGATCGCCAACCGTCATCGGCGGGCGTGGAAACCGTCGGCGCATGTCGGCCTGCCACGCTTGCCCAAGGTGCCGGACATGGGCGAAGGCATGGGTCGCGTGGCCTATGCCGATGCCCGCCAGCACCGCGACATTCTGCAATCGCTGTTCCGCGCATTGAACAGCGGGCAGCAACGCATCTGGATGGCCACGCCGTATTTCCTGCCCACCTGGAATATCCGTCGCTCCTTGCGCAAAGCCGCCGCTCGCGGTGTCGACGTGCGCTTGCTGCTGACCGGGCCGCGCACCGATCACCCGTCGGTGCGCTACGCCGGGCATCGTTATTACCCGCGCCTGCTCAAGGCCGGGGTGCAGATCTTCGAATATCAGCCGTGCTTCCTGCACCTGAAAATGGTGCTGGTGGACGACTGGGTCAGCATCGGCTCGTGCAACTTCGATCACTGGAACCTGCGCTTCAATCTGGAGGCCAATCTTGAGGCGCTCGATCCGTCGTTGACGGCAGCGGTGGTGGCGAGTTTCGAGAAAGACTTCGGCTTGAGTCAGCGGGTGAGTCTGGAGGAATGGCGGAAGCGGCCATTGTGGCGGCGGGTGAAGCAGAGGGTTTGGGGCTGGGTGGATCGCTTGGTGGTCAACATTCTCGACAGACGCGGTTAACGCCAATTCCGAAACCAGTGGATTCCAATGTGGGAGGGGGCTTGCTCCCGAAGGCGGCATGTCATTCAGCATTTATTTAGCTGATACACCGCATTCGGGAGCAAGCCCCCTCCCACAAAGGCCCTTCTCACACGGGCATTTGTTCCTGAAAAACTACAGCAGTTCGAAACTCTGCTGCTTCACGTCCTGCGAATCCAGGCCGATCTGCACGTTGAACTTGCCAGGCTCTGCCGCGTACTTGAGCTGGGCGTTGTAGAACTTCAGGTCATCCTCAGTGATGGTGAAGTGCACGACTTTCTGTTCACCGGCCTTGAGCATGATTTTCTGGAAGTTCTTCAGTTCTTTCACCGGGCGGATCATCGAACCGGTGACGTCCTGAATGTACAACTGCACCACGGTTTCGCCGTCACGCGTGCCGGTGTTCTTCACCATGACGCTGGCGTCGAGCTTGCCGGTGGCGTTCAGGGTGGTCGACGACAGCGCCATGTCGTTCAGGCTGAAATCGGTGTAGCTCAGGCCATAGCCGAACGGGAACAGCGGGCCGGTCGTGTCATCGAAATACTGCGAGGTGTAGTTGCCCGGTTTGCCCGGCGTGAACGGTCGGCCAATGCTCAGGTGGTTGTAGTAGGTCGGGATCTGCCCCACGGAACGCGGGAAGGTCACCGGCAGTTTGCCCGACGGGTTGTAGTCGCCGAACAGCACGTCAGCGATGGCGTTGCCGCCCTCGGTGCCGCTAAACCAGGTTTCCAGAATCGCGTCGGCCGACTGATTCTCTTCGAGAATGGTCAGCGGACGGCCGTTCATCAGCACCAGCACCAGCGGTTTGCCGGTGGCTTTCAGGGCACGGATCAGCTCGCGCTGGGTCTCCGGGATGTTCAGGTCGGTACGGCTCGACGACTCGTGGGACATGCCGCGGGACTCGCCCACCGCTGCAACGATCACGTCAGCGTCCTTGGCGGCTTTCACCGCTTCGTCGATCAGCACGTTGGCCGGGCGCGGATCATCCACCACTTCCGGGGCATCGAAGTTGAGGAAGTTGAGGTAGTCGAGCACCTTCTTGTCGCTGGTGATGTTGGCGCCACGGGCGTAGATCAGGTTCGCCTTGTCGCCGATCACCGAGCTCATGCCATCGAACAGCGTCACCGATTGCGCCGGCTTACCCGCCGCCGCCCAACTGCCCATCATGTCGATTGGCGCTTTGGCCAACGGGCCGACCAAGGCGACTTTCGCGGTTTTCTTCAGCGGCAGGGTTTCGTTCTGGTTCTTCAGCAGCACCAGGCTGCGGCGTGCCACTTCACGGGCATCGGCGCGGTGCAGACGGCTGTCGGCGTAGGTGTCGGCCGGATCGTCTTCAGCCTTGCCGATGCGCAGGTACGGGTCCTTGAACAGGCCCATGTCGTACTTGGCGGCGAGGACTTCGCGCACGGCGTTGTCGATGTGTTTCTGTTCGATCTCGCCGGACTTGAGCAGCCCCGGCAGCTCTTTGCCGTAGAGGGTGTCGTTCATGCTCATGTCGATGCCGGCCTTGATTGCCAGCTTCGCCGCTTCCCGCCCGTCGCGGGCCACGCCGTGCTTGATCAGCTCGAAGATCGCGCCGTGGTCGCTGACCGCCAGGCCCTTGAAGCCCCAGTCCCTGCGCAGCAGATCGTTCATCAGCCAAGTGTCGGCGGTGGCCGGGATACCGTTGATCGAGTTCAACGCCACCATCACCCCGCCGGCGCCGGCATCGATCGCCGCGCGGTAGGGTGGCAGGTAGTCCTGGTACATCTTCACCGGGCTCATGTCGACGGTGTTGTAGTCGCGACCGCCCTCGACCGCGCCGTACAGGGCGAAGTGCTTGACGCTGGCCATGATGCTGTCGGCGGCGCTCGGGGTTTCGCCCTGATAGGCCTTGACCATGACTCTGGCGATGCGTGAGGTCAGGTAGGTGTCTTCACCAAAACCTTCGGAGCTGCGGCCCCAGCGCGGATCGCGGGAGATATCGACCATCGGTGCAAAAGTGATGTCGAGGCTGTCGGCGGCGGCTTCTTTGGCAGCAACGCGGCCGGACTGGCCGATGGCGTCCATGTCCCAGCTCGACGCCAGGGCCAGTGGAATCGGGAAAATCGTCCGGTGACCGTGGATCACGTCGTAGGCGAAAAACATCGGAATCTTCAGACGGCTGCGCATGGCAGCGTCCTGCATTGGACGGTTTTCCGCGCGGGTGATCGAGTTGAACGTGCCGCCGATGTTGCCAGCGGCGATTTCTTTGCGGATCAACTCGCGGGGCATTTCCGGGCCGATGCTGATCAGACGCAACTGGCCGATCTTTTCGTCGAGAGTCATTTGCTTCATCAGATTAGTGATGAAGGCGTCCTTGTTTTCCAGGGGGACCGGGGTCTCAGCGGCCAGTACTTGATGACTGGCCAGGCTGACGAGCAGACCCAGCAAACACAGCTTCTTCATGAATATTTTTCTCAAGGGCGCAAACGGCATTGCAATGCCGGCCAGCCAAAATGTAGGGAGCGACTATTGTTGTTCGGGTGCGGGCGCAAAAAACACTCAGCCAAAATACGACAATCGACAGTTGGCAGCGTCTGCGCAGGGCCTCTTTTTAGCCCATCGGCCCGTTGCAATCCAGTAGCGCCGCCGATTATGCCCCAAGAGCCGGTCCCGAATGTTTCGCGGGCGGTTTTTAAAATGAAATGTGCCAGGGAGCATCACTGTGATGAATGTAAGTCCAACCTTTCGCTCGCGTTTTCAGGTTGCCACGTTGCTGGTACTGGCAACGCTATTGACCGCGTGTGGGATCAACAACATCCCGACCCTCGACGAGCAGGCCAAGGCTGCGTGGGGCCAGGTGCAGAACCAGTACCAGCGCCGCGCTGACCTGATTCCCAATCTGGTGGAAACGGTGAAGGGCTATGCCGCCCACGAGAAGGAAACCCTGACTGCGGTGATTGAGGCCCGGGCCAAAGCCACGTCGATTCAGGTCGATGCCAATACCCTCGACAATCCCGAAAAGCTCAAGCAGTACCAGCAGGCGCAGGATCAGCTGAGCGGCGCGTTGAGTCGCTTGATGGTGGTCTCCGAGCGTTACCCGGACCTGAAGGCCAACCAGAACTTCCTCGCCCTGCAATCGCAGCTTGAAGGCACGGAAAATCGCATCGCCGTGGCGCGGCGCGATTTCATTCTGGCGGTGCAGAAATACAACACTGAGATCCGCACCTTCCCTGGTCGTCTCTGGCACAGCGTGATGTACAGCGACTTGCCGGTCCGCGAGACCTTCGAAGCCACTACGCCGGATGCCGATAAGGCACCCCAGGTTAAATTCTGAACACAAACCTGTAGGAGCTGCCGCAGGCTGCGATCGTTTGACGTGGGTCTTACAAGCAAGATCAAAAGATCGCAGCCCGCGGCAGCTCCTGCAGGGGGGGATATCCATGCGTGTGTTGAAAATGGGCCTGGTGCTGATGCTGTGGCTGTTCGCCGTCAGCGCCCGGGCCGAGTTGACGTTCCCGGCGCTGAGCGGGCGGGTGGTGGACGAGGCGCAGATGCTCGAGCCATCGGTGCGTGCGCAACTGAGCCAGCAGTTGCAGGCCCATGAGCAGGCGACGGGCGAGCAGTTGGTTGTGGTCACCCTGCCGGATCTGCAGGGCACCACCATCGAGGACTACGGCGTCCAGCTTGGCCGTCACTGGGGCATCGGGCAGAAGGACAAAAACAACGGCGCACTGCTGATCGTCGCCCGCGACGAGCGCAAACTGCGCATCGAAGTCGGTTATGGCCTGGAAGACCGGCTGACCGATGCGCAAACCTCAGTGATCATTCATCAAGTCATTACGCCTGCCTTCAAGACCGGCAATTTCAGCAAGGGCATCAGCGACGGCGTGGCGGCGATGCTGGTGGTATTGGGCGGTAATCCGCTGGACGAGCCGTCGACGGTGTACGAATCCAGTGGTGATCCGCAGAGTGATTTCATCTCCCGGCACCCGGCCTTGTTCGTGTTTCTGGTGATGTTGTTCATCCTGACGGTGTTTGTCTGCCAGATGCTCGGTATCCTTCCCGCCGGCCGTGGCGGCTCCGGTGGCTCGGGCGGCGGCTTTGGTGGGGGGGGCGGATTTGGCGGCGGTGGTGGAGGCGGTGGCTTCAGCGGCGGCGGGGGCAGTTTCGGCGGCGGTGGTTCGTCCGGCGGCTGGTGAGCACACAACAATAATGAGCAGGCACTCTTTGACATGGCATTACTGACTGAACACGAACAACGCAAAGTCGCCGAGGCGATCGCCCGGGTCGAGCGCGACACCGACGCCGAACTGGTGACGGTACTGGCGGCCCGCGCCGATGACTACGCGTACATTCCGCTGCTGTGGGCCAGCCTGCTGGCGCTGGTGGTGCCGGGCGTCGTGCATTACCTGACCGGGTGGCTGACCCTGCGCAGTCTGCTGTTAGTGCAGTGGGGCCTGTTCATCGTCCTGTGCCTGCTGTTTCGTCTGCCGAAGATCACCACCCACCTGGTGCCTCGTCGAGTGCGGCACTGGCGCGCATCGAATCTGGCGCGGCGACAGTTTCTTGAGCAAAACCTGCATCACACGGTGGGCAGCACCGGCATGCTGATTTTCGTCTGCGAGGCCGAGCGGTACGTGGAGATTCTGGTGGACGAGGGAATCTCCAGTCGGCTGGACAATAAAAACTGGGATGCGATTGTCGCGGCGTTTACCGAGCAGGTACGGCAGGGGCGCACACTTGAGGGGTTTGTGCAGTGTGTCGAGGCGTGTGGCGAGTTGTTGAAGGTGCATGTGCCGGTGACGCAGGTACGGAATGAGTTGCCGAATCGTTTGGTGGTGTTGGGATAGGCAAGATCAAAAGATCGGCCGCGATCGGACGATCTTTTGATTTTTGCCGTTCGGTAAATAAGAGCGTGTCCCCAGTCCCCATCCCCCCTAAAATACCCGCCATTCCCGATTCGCCCCCCGAGGCCGCTTGTTCATGTCCGTTACCGCCCCATCCGCCAAATCGGCGCCCGATCACCACGCCCAGTTCATCGAGCTGCTGCAAACCAGCCTTGAGCAGAACGGCTTCATCAAACTGGTGCTGGCCAAGTACGTCGGTGAAGAAGCGGACTTGCAGCGGGTCATCATCAAACCGGTGACGGTCAAGGCGCAGCCGAACCTGTCGTTCGTCTATCGCTACAAGACCCGCGACATCACCAAGAACCTGCCGCTGGCAGAGGGCGTGGCGATGATTGGCGAGTTTCTGCCGGCCACGTTCAAAAATGCGCATTTGCTGACCCTGACGGATGAAGCACAGCTCGAATACAGCAAAAAGGGCAAGAGTTCTCTGTTCAAGAGCAAGCCCCAGCAATTGCGCGAAGCGCCCTCCGCTGAACACAACCGTGAGAAAAACCGCTTTCTGGAGCTGAGCCGTCCGTTCCTCAAGGATCTGGGCGTGACCAATGCGCAGCAAGAGCTAATCCCGGCGATGTCGCGCAAGTGGAAGCAGATCAACAAATTCATCGAAGTGTTCAGCCATGCCCTGACGTCGTCGCCGCTGGCGCTGGACAAACCGGTGCGGGTGGCGGATTTCGGTTCGGGCAAGGGTTACCTGACCTTTGCCATTCACGATTACCTGCGCAATACCTTGAAGGCCGAGGGTGAAGTCACCGGCGTCGAGTTGCGTGAGGAAATGGTCAACCTGTGCAACGCCGCTGCGGCGAAGCTGGATCATCCGGGGCTGGTGTTCAAGTGCGGCGATGTGCGCAGCGTGGCGCCGAGCGAGCTGGACGTGATGATTGCCCTGCATGCCTGTGATATCGCCACCGACTATGCGATCCACACCGGCATTCGTTCGGGCGCGTCGATCATCATGTGCTCGCCGTGCTGCCACAAGCAGATCCGCCTGCAAATCCAGAGCCCGGCGCTGCTCAAACCGATGCTGCAATACGGTTTGCACCTGGGCCAACAGGCGGAAATGGTCACCGACAGCCTGCGCGCTCTGTTCCTTGAAGCCTGTGGTTACGAGACCAAGGTATTCGAGTTCATTTCGCTGGACCACACCAACAAGAACAAGATGATTCTGGCGGTCAAACGCGCCGAACCGGTAGACCCGGCTCAGCTGTTGGTGAAAATTCAGGAGTTGAAGGCGTTCTACAACATCAGCGAGCACTGTCTGGAAACCTTGCTGCGCGCTGACGGCTACCTTTGATCGTGTGGGAGCGGGCTTGCTCGCGAAGGCGTCGGATCAGTCACCCTTTGTGGTGAATGTTGAACCGCATTCGCGAGCAAGCCCGCTCCCACATTTGGTTTGATGGTGGTTTTGCGACCGAGCATCACGGTCGCAATCACCCCGCAGGCAAACACCCAAGTGATCGGCTCGACATGTTCACCAAAGAACAGCGCCGAAAACGCGATGGTGAAGAAGATCTGCAGCAACTGGATCTGACTGACCCGGGCAATGCCACCCATAGCCAGCCCGGCGTACCAGGCGAAAAACCCGAGAAACTGCGAAAACAGAGCCACATACCCAAACGCCCACCAGGTCTTGGCCGATACCGCGCCCTGATGTTGCAGCGCCAGGTACAGCACCGGGCCGAACAACAACGGCGTCGACAGCACCAGTGCCCAGCAGATCACCTGCCAGCCGCCCATCTCTTTGGCCAGTCGGCCACCTTCGGCATAGCCCAGGCCACCCACGGCAATCGCGCCGAGCATCAACAAATCCCCGGCCTGAATGCTCCCGGCTCCGGTAAACAACGCATAACCGAGTACCAGCGCACTGCCCAGCGCGGCGCAGGCCCAGAAGGCTTTTGACGGCCGTTCGTGGGACAACCAAGCGGCATAAAGCGCCACGCACAACGGTTGCAAGCCGTTGACCAACGCGCCGTGAGACGCCGGCAAGGTTTGCATGGCCCAGGCCGACAGCACCGGGAAACCGAGGATCACCCCGGCGATCACCATGCTCAGGCCTTTGACCTGGGCCCACGTCGGCCATTTCTCCCGTCGCCACAACAACAGCAACGCCGCCGGGATCGCCGCGACCAACGCTCGACCCAAGCCATTAAGCAACGGATGCAGTTCCTGCACGACAATGCGAGTGAAGGGCAGGGTGAGGCTGAAAATCACAACCCCGAGCAGGCCGAGGGCCATGCCGGTGTTTTCGCGCGAGGACATGATGGGGACCGGAATTGGAGGTGGCAGGGGATTGCCTTCATCAAGCCATAAACCGGGGGGTTGTGGCTGTTACAGCTAGGCACTTACTTATCCGTACAGTTTGAGATCGCATCGCTGGCAAGCCAGCTCCCACAATGTCCGAGTCGAACACAAAATCCGGGATCGTCTTCGAGCCTGTGGGAGCTGGCTTGCCAGCGATAGGGCCGGTACAGGCGACAGATAATCAGGACTGGTCTTTACTCTGAGGCGCGAAACCTCTTAATCGCGAAGGAGAATCGAGCATGTCCGGATGGTACGAAATCAGCAAAAGCAGCAACGGCCAGTTCAGGTTTGTACTGAAGGCCGCCAATGCCGAAACCATTCTTACCAGTGAGCTTTACACCACCCGCGCGGCAGCCGACGGCGGCATTGCCTCGGTGCAGACCAACAGCCCGCTGGATGAGCGCTACGAGAAGAAAACGACGAAGGATGGCCATCCCTACTTCAACCTCAAAGCCGCCAACCATCAGGTTATCGGCAGCAGTGAGGCGTATTCCTCGGATGCGGCGTGCGCCAAAGGCATTGCCAGCGTCAAGACCAATGGACCGACCAAAACCATCAAGGACAAGACTTTGCCTGTCCTCTGACCTCACTTTCAAATTCAATGCAAATCTTCTGTGGGAGCGAGCCCGCTCGCGAAAGCGGTGTATCAGTCAACATCATCATCGACTGCTATACCGTCTTCGCGAGCAGGCTCGCTCCCACATTAAATTTGCTTTGTTTCAGTGTGATCAGCGCAGGGTCTTGAGGATTGTTTGCAGCTGGGTCTCGCCCGCTTCACTCAGCGGGAAGACCGGCAAGCGTGGATCGCCCACCTCCAGACCGGTCTGACGCAATCCGGCCTTGATCGTCGCCGGCAATCCACCCTTGAGAATGAAATCCAGCAACGGCAACTGGCGGTAGAACAGTTCGCGTGCCTTGCCCAGATCGCCCGCCAACGTCGCCTCGTAAAGATCCAGGTTCAATTGCGGGATCAAATTCGGCGCCGCCGTGCACCAGCCTTTCGCCCCGGCGGCAAAAGCTTCCAGCGCCAGCGGATTGCAGCCGTTGTAAAACGGCACCTGACCTTCGCCGAGCAATTGCAGCTTGTGCATGCGCTGGATGTCGCCGGTGCTCTCCTTGACCATGGTCACGTTTTCCACCGCGCCGACGATGCGCAGAATCAGCTCGACCGACATGTCGGTGCCGCTGGTGGCCGGGTTGTTGTAGAGCATGATCGGCACACCGATGCTGTCGCCGATGGCGCGGTAGTGGGCAAGGATTTCCGCTTCGCTGAGTTTCCAGTAAGACGCCGGCAGGACCATCACCACATCGGCGCCATGGGCCTCGGCAAAGCGTGCGCGTTGCACCGCTTTGGCGGTGGTCAGGTCGGACACGCTGACGATGGTCGGCACGCGTTTGGCCACGTGTTTGAGGCTGAACTCGGCGACTTGAGCCCATTCCGTCTCGGCCAGGTAAGCGCCTTCGCCGGTACTGCCCAGCGGCGCGATGGCGTGGACGCCCCTTTCAATCATCCGATCGATCGATTGGCCCAGCGCAGGCAGATCCAGCCCTTCGCCATTGGCGCTGAACGGGGTGATGGTGTAGCCGATGATGCCGTGAATGTTGGACATGGGAGCGTCTCCGTTAAAGGGTTTCAGTTCAGGCAATCGGCGTGTTGGCGCAAATTCTGTCGGGCGTAATAGTTGAAAGCGGCGGCGTGGCGTTTCGGTTTCGACACCCAGTCATGCGCCTCGCGACCCAGTTCAGGAATGATCGGCTTGATCGTGCCAGCCGCCATCGCCAACAGTTGCAGCCTGGCCGCACGTTCGATCAATTGGGCAATGACACACGCTTCCTCGATCGTGCTGCCGGTGGACAACTGACCGTGGTGCGAAAGCAGAATCGCGCGTTTGTCGCCCAGCGCGCCGGCAATCAGTTCGCCTTCTTCATTGCCCACCGGAACCCCCGGCCAGCCTTCGAGAAACGCGCAATCGTCGTACAGCGGGCACAGGTCCATGTGGGAAATCTCCAGCGGCACTTCCAGCATCGACAGCGCGGCAATGTGCGTCGGGTGGGTGTGAATGATGCAGTTCACATCCGGTCGGGCGCGGTACACCCAACTGTGGAAACGGTTGGCCGGGTTGGCCATGCCGTGACCTTCGAGCACTTCCAGGTCTTCGTTGACCAGCAGCAGATTGCTCGCGGTGATTTCATCGAAACCCAGGCCCAGTTGCTGAGTGTAATAGGTACCGGGTTGCGGGCCACGAGCGGTAATCTGCCCGGCCAGACCAGAGTCATGACCGCTTTCAAACAGGATCCGGCAGGTCAGGGCCAGCTTTTGCCGGTCTGTCCACGTATTATCCGCCAGGGTGTTTTGCATCTGAGTCAGCGCTTGCTTGACCAGTTGCTCTTTGGGTAGTGCTAATGTCTTGGCCATGTCTGTGTCCTTTGGGTGATTGCAAATGACACGAAAGAGCCTATATGACACAAAGTGTCATTAGCAAGCACAAATCGTCGCTTCCTCAATGGAACAATTGCTGCGCATGTCTATCCGTTTGAAATTATTGAGAAAAAAACTCGGCGTAACCCTTGAGGCACTGGCTGAAAAATCCGGCATGACCAAGAGTTATCTGTCGAAAGTCGAGCGCGGGCTCAACACTCCGTCGATTGCTGCCGCGTTGAAACTGGCCAAGGCGCTGAACGTGAAGGTCGAGGAATTGTTCTCCGAGGACAACGTCAGCCTCGACAGCTACAGCCTGGTGCGCAGCCATGAGCGCCAGTCGCTGGCGGCCAATGATCAGAGCCCGGGCTATGCGGTGCTGGCCCATCAGGTCAGCGAACGCAACCTGCTGCCCTTCATCATTTACCCGCCGCGCGAGTTCACCGACAAGACCTTCAAAGAGCATCTGGGCGAGGAATTTCTGTTCGTTCACGAAGGACAGGTGGAGGTGGATTTCATGAACGAAAAAGTGCTGCTGGAGCGCGGCGATGCGCTGCACTTCAATGCGCAGAAGCCGCACCGGATCCGGTCGGTGGGCGAGGTGCAGGCGCAGTTGCTGGTGGTGGTGCACAGCAGCGAAGAATGAGCTGCCCCCAAAAGCTTCGCGAGCAAGCCCGCTCCCACAGGTGAATGCATTCCAAATGTGGGAGCGGGCTTGCTCGCGAAGGCGTCAGACCGGTTTACATCAAACCTCGACCGGCACCGATAACTTCGGATTGCCCAGTGCATGGCTCTTCGAGTCAAAAAACCGCAACGCAACCCCGGTCCCTTCAAACACCTTCGCGTAATGCCGCTTCTGATGTTGAATGAACGCCGCACTGCGCGGGTAGATCGAGATCGCCACCACCTTCGGTTTTGCCAGACGCAGGGCCCGCACGATGTGGCTGTCCTGCTCGCCCAAGGCATGGCCGAAGATGCACAGGCTGTCGCCGTGGCCCAATAACTGCGCGTAACAGAACGACAGGTAATCGGAGCTGCGGATGGTCTTCAGTTTCTCCGCACTCGGCCCTTCGGTGACGAACAGCGGCACGTCATCCAGCGTCTTGAGCGTGTTGTTGATCGCAAAACTGCCGAGCAACGTGCCCTCGGTCGAGGTCAATTTACGCGCGGTACCGTCCTGATTACGCACCAGATGCAGGCCGCCGTGCAGGTACAGCAGACGTGGTTTGCCCGTGGCGGTTTCGCTCAAATCGAAACTAGCGTTGGGGCCATTGAACAGATCGTCGATGGCCTCGCTGCGGTGCTGGAGCGCCCAGTAGTTGAGCACGTCGTAATTGGTGGTGAATACCGTGCGATAGCGCGCCAGTTCTTCATTCAGTGTCGTCAGCGTCGATGGCTGCACCAGTCGCCACGGAATGTGCACGGCGTGCACGGTGTTGATCAGCGCTTCCTTGATCGCGTAGTAGCGATTGCGCGGTGCCGCCGAGCTGACCGCCAGCGCCTTGTTGACCCGACTGGTGGTTTTCAGCGCGCCGAGGACTTGCTCGAAGCTGCGCGTCTGCATCGCATCGAACACCGCCAGCTCAGACGCGCTCAGTGGTTTCTCTTCCACGGTACGGGCGTTTTCGAACAGCGAGTCATAACCGAAGTCGTCCCACACCGCACGGCTGGCGCCATTCCCCACCAGCAAACCTGTGAAGTCGATGGCGGCACGCAGGCTGCTCCAGTCTTCGAGGGTGGCGTCGACATCCAGAAAATCGCTCATTGCTTGGCACATCTCAAAACATAGGGGCTGATGGGCGGCGACTTTATCACGAGCGGGCATTGAGCCAGATCAACATCCATCCTGAGCGATCAGTCGATCCTGTGTGCATCCGTCGGATCGCAGCTGTCGATTCGGCCCCAGCCAGGAGATACACGATGAGCAGCACCTTCTTCATTCCGGCGGTCAACATCATGGGCAACGGCTGCCTCGACGAAGCCATGGTCGCGATCCGCAACTACGGGTTTCGCAAGGCGCTGATCGTCACCGACGCGGGGCTGGCCAAGGCAGGCGTGGCGAGCATGGTCGCGGAGAAACTGGCGATGCAGGACATCGACTCGGTGATCTTCGACGGTGCCAAACCGAACCCGAGCATCGCCAACGTCGAGTCCGGGCTGGGGCTGCTCAAGGAAAGTCGCTGTGATTTCGTGGTGTCGCTGGGCGGCGGTTCGCCCCACGACTGCGCCAAGGGCATTGCCCTGTGCGCGACCAACGGCGGGCAGATCCGCGATTACGAAGGCGTCGATCAATCGAGCAAGCCGCAGTTGCCGCTGATCGCTATCAACACCACCGCCGGCACCGCCAGCGAGATGACCCGTTTTTGCATAATCACCGACGAATCGCGCCACGTGAAAATGGCCATCGTCGACCGCAACGTCACGCCGCTGCTGTCGGTTAACGACCCGGCGCTGATGGTCGGCATGCCGAAAAGCCTGACCGCCGCCACCGGCATGGACGCGCTGACCCACGCCATCGAAGCTTACGTCTCGACCGCCGCCAACCCGATCACCGACGCCTGCGCGCTGAAGGCCATGACATTGATCAGCAACAACCTGCGCCTGGCCGTGCGCGACGGCAGCGACCTCGCCGCGCGGGAGAACATGGCTTACGCGCAGTTTCTCGCGGGCATGGCGTTCAACAACGCGTCGCTGGGTTATGTGCACGCGATGGCTCACCAGTTGGGCGGTTTCTACGACTTGCCTCACGGTGTGTGCAACGCCGTGCTGCTGCCACACGTGCAGACGTTCAATGCGTTGGTCTGTGCTGATCGCTTGACCGATGTTGCACACGCGATGGGTGCCGACATTCGTGGTTTCAGCGCGGAAGAGGGCGCACAAGCTGCCATTGCGGCAATTCGTTGCCTGGCCAGCGACGTCGAGATTCCCGGTGGGCTGCGTGACCTCGGGGCCAAATGCACCGACATTCCGGTGCTCGCCGCCAACGCCCTGAAAGATGCGTGCGGGTTGACCAATCCACGGGCGGCGGATCAACGCCAGATCGAGGAGATTTTCCGCAACGCGTTTTGAGAACAGCGTTTGCAGGAAAAATTTCGCTGACCGGGCCGACCCCTTCGCGGGCAAGCCCGCTCCCACAGTGTCCGCGGTGTCCAATGTTGTGTCCACTGCCAATCCCTGCGGGAGCGGGCTTGCCCGCGAAGACCGACTTCCAGACCCCGCAAATCCCTCGAATTCTCCCACCACCCGACAACCGCCACAGTCCTCCCATGTACCCCACTGAATCAACACCACCCTCACCAGCGGCACGGTCCTGATTCTGACGGTGTTGTCGGCAGGGCCTGCGGGACATTGATCAGCAGCGCATGAACACGTTCTACCACTTGCTGGGTGGGAGTCGACGGGTATGGAAGACACGCAAAACCTGTAAACGGCCCTGACGCACCCTGTACGGAATCAAGTAGGGACGATCAGGAAGAGGCCATTCTCGTGTTCCGGCTAAACGTCCCTCTCGTCCAGAGGCAGGAAACCGGGCGAGGTGATCAACGCTGGCAAGAATGGCCTGAACTAACTCTGAGGCAGCCTTCGGATTTTCAATCGCAATGCAGGAAGCTTCGTCATCGAGATTCTTTAATGCAGTTTTCAGCCACTCAACGCGCATTGGCATCCCATTTTTCGGCGATGGCCCTGACTTCATCAGCAGAAGCGAAATCACCGGCGTCGGCTTCCTTCAGCGCTTGTTGAATGTCTTCTATCTGCCAAGCTTCGCGCGCCAGGTATTCGCGCAATGCATCCACTGCCAGGTAAGACTTGCTACGGCCAGTGGCTTTGGCGAGGTTGGCGAGGGTGTCTGCAATTTCGTCGGGGATACGTAGAGACATGACGGACATGGCGAACTCGATGTAGTGGTTTGTATTACACAACACTACAGTGTCGTGCGTAGCAACGGCTAGCTCCATTTGTCTATCTGAACCGCTGAGAGTGATGGCCATTTAGCATTTGCTCGGTTGAAACAGTTTGTTGAGGAGGGGATAGTGCGCGGCTGAAAAGTCATCAAGGAGCAGGATGTGACAGTGAAGTCTGGATTGATCGGGTGTGTGGCGCTGTGCGGGTGGTTGATGGCCGGGCAGGTATTTGCCGAGTGCACGCCAGCGCCGGTTGCGGGGGAAGACGATGTGTCTGTCTGCAAGGACTGGCCGGCTTACCCGGGGCTGACCCTCAGCGCCAAGACGCGGTTTGTGCGTGGCACCGCTAATGCGCTCGGTGCTCATGATCTGGACTTGTCCGTTTTGCAGGATGGCCAAGCGAATTCGCTTGCCACATATCACCAGGCCGCTGCCTTCGTGTTGGATGGCGTCCACTTGCGAGAACTGGCGCTCGATACGGCGCGCTACAAACTCACCCCCGACCTTCGAGCCTTTGGTGTACGCGCACGGCTCACTAACGGTTCGCGCCTCAATCCCAGAGATGAAAGCCAACTGACGCTTTACGTGAGAGAGGGCACAAAATTACGCCCAGTCCTGCGTCAGCTGCTGGTTTATGAGTACGGCGGCGAGTGGGATGACAACTGCGCTGGCGAGCGTTTCGAGATTTCAAGAACCGTCGAAATTGCTAAAACCAGCTCCCACGGTTACGCCGACTTGATCGTCAAAACCCAGCAAACAGACACGACAAGTGTCGGTGATGAGAACGCTTGTGAGGATAAATCCAACGTTTACAAACCGGTTTTGACAACCTTGCACTACGACGGAAAAACTTACGTCCTGCCACCCGGCTTCAAAGGTCTCTGACTGATCTGCCAAACACCATTTTTATCAAGGAAGAACAATGTTCAGCCCAACCAGACTCCTTATCGCCCTCGGTTTTCTGGCCATCACCGCCCAAGCCCAGGCCGCCTGCACCACCAAGGCTTTCGACGGCCAATCACTGTCGCGCTGCATCGTCTGGCCAGCCTTCCCGTCGCAGGCGATTGCGGTCAAATCCACTTACCTGGCCGACCCCGGCGACGACGATGCCGGCGTGTTCGATCTGGATCTGGCGCTCGTCAATGCCAGCAACGCCAACCCCATCGCCACTTACCGTAAGCCTGGCGCCTACAACTCTGATGCCGTGCGCTTTGATGACCTTCGCGTCGACACCGGCCGCTACCGACTGGCGTCGGACGTGCGGGCTTTTGGCCTGCGTTCGAAGTTCACCCACAGTTCCCACGCCATTCCTTACGAGAAAACCGATCTGGCATTGTATGTGCGCGAAGGCGACAAGCTGCGCCCGGTGCTGGAAGGATTGGTGATCTACAAGAACAACGGTGAGTTCAGCAATGATTGCGAAGGCTACATGAAGAAAGTTCGCCGGACAGTCGATATCGGCGCCACGAGTCACAACGGTCTCGCTGATTTGATCATCACCACCAGCGGCACCAAGATGAAAAACACCCAGTCGGGAAACCAGTGCGTTTCGAAAGATACCGTGCTGAAAAAGACCCAAATCACCCTCACCTACGACGGCCAGCAATACATCGTCCCCGAAGACCTGCGAGGTTACTGATCCGATGCTCACCGGCCTCAACCACCTGACCCTTGCCGTCAGCGATCTCACCCGCAGCCTCGCGTTCTATCGCGATCTGTTGGGGCTGCGTATCGAAGCGACGTGGGATGCCGGTGCCTATCTGTCGCTGCCGGGGCTGTGGTTGTGTCTGTCGTTTGATTCGCAGCGCACGGCCGAGCCGTGCGCCGACTACACCCATTACGCCTTCAACCTTGGCGCGGCGGATTTTCCTTTGTTCGTTGAGCGGCTCAAAGCAGCAAACGTGCGGGAGTGGCGGGACAACCGCAGCGAAGGTGCGTCGTTCTACTTCCTTGACCCCGACGGCCACAAGCTCGAAGCCCACGTCGGCGATCTCGCCTCGCGGCTGGCGGCTTGTCGGCAAAAACCGTACGCCGGCATGCGTTTTTACGACGAGCCGTGAACGCCCACAATCGGCTGATATAGACTGGCCGCCACGTATTCTGGCGCTTGCAGGTTTCCCATGACTCCATCGTTGTTAATGGCCGTGCTGGCCTCGGGTTTCATTTACGGCATCACGCCGGGGCCGGGCGTGCTGGCGGTGTTCGGCATTGGCGCGGCGCACGGGCGACGAGCCGGGGCGGGATTTCTTTGCGGGCATCTGCTTGGCGATGTGGTCTGGTGCAGCACCGCGTTGATTGCGATTGTCGGGGCGCGGGAAATCGGCAACACCGCGTTCGATGTGCTCGGCGTGCTCAGCGGCTTGTACCTGTTCTGGCTTGGCTGGCGTGCAGTGCGTGCGCAACGCCGCAGTGACGATCAGCCCCAAGGCGCCGCACGCAACCCGTTCTGGCACGGCATTCTGTTCGGCCTGACCAACCCCAAGGCCTATCCGGTGGCGGTGGCGACGTTTACCGCGCTGCTGTCGAGCCGTGCCGAATTGCTCAACTGGTCGATGCTGCCAGCATTGATTGCCCTGAGTTTCCTCGGCGGATTGCTGGCTTACGCGATTCTCATCGGCGTGGTCGGCGCGCAACGGGTGCGCACGGTCTATCAACGGCACGAACTGCTGATCACCCGTTTGTGTGGCGTGATGTTCATCGGTTTCGCGATCAATGCGCTCATGCATGCGCTGCCGGGGTTGCTGCCGAACAAGGCTTGATGGCGTTGCGCGGGTTCCACCGTTCGTCGCGCGGGCGGCAATTTTTCTAAACCTTTGCCGGGCAGAAAATTCTCAATCCAGGCGGGCACCTGCTCGCCGCGATCAATACCAAGAGGTAGAGAATCATGCCTAATTCAAGAAACTCGAACTCGGGAAACTTCGCCAACGATCGAACGAAGGCGTCTGAAGCCGGTCGCAAGGGTGGGAAAACCACCACAACGACGGTCGATAAAGAGCCTGCGAAAACAGAAACGGGCCGCAAGCCTGCTCAGAAATCGAAGTAGTCGGTGAAGGTCGTTTTGATTGAGAGGCGGGGGCGCAAGCTCCCGCTTGAATTCAGTAAGAAGGAGGGCGCGACCATGAGCCGGATGGCCACCCAGGTACGTCGTTTAAGTTTTGTCACTGTTTTAGGGTTATTCGCCAGCAGTGCTTTTGCCCAGTCGCCTGCCGAATTCATCAACGATGCGTCCGCCAAAGGCATGGCCGACATCGAAGCCAGCCGTCTGGCGCACCAGAAGACCGAATCCAAAGAGGTCAAGGACTACACCATCGTCGTCATCAACGACCGCACCACGGCCAATCAGCACCTGGCGAAAATCGCCAAGAAGCTCGACCTGCCCGTCGCCCCGCGTGATGAAATGGCCGACAAGGCCAAGGAAATGATTCCTGAAGTGAAGGATGGTGCGACGTTTGATCAGGCCTACGCGGCCAGTCAGGTGAAAGCCACGGAAGAAGCCATCGCGCAGATCCAGCAAGAGGCGCAGACTACCGACGTGCCTGAGATCAAGGCGTTTGCCGATGAGACGCTGCCTAAATTGCAGAATCATCTGCAGATGGCTCGATCGCTGCAAGCCAGCCGTTAAGCAGATCAAAAGACCGCAGCCTGCGGCAGCTCCTATGTATGGACTCGCCCCCACTGTCTACCCGTTTTTTGAAAACTGTCGCCCCGTTGCATCTATGTATTAGGCCTATTCGTGGAAGCCGTCTTCGGCCTCTGGCCAAAATTGGAAGAGCTCGTGGCATGCCGATTACAGTCAGGCCTCGAAGGCCAGTAGGAGCTTAGGCATCAATCCACGCCGGTCTTACCTGGGGTCAATTTTTTTCAGCAAAGGGTCGGACAGTCAGTACCTCGGTGGCAGAACTCGGTCGCTCAGTGGCTTATCGTCGCTTACTGACCATTACCAGCATGACGACGATAAGACTGGTCATTCTGTAGAAGCACCCAGACGATTCGTAGGTTGCGGTTGGCTAACCTGATCGCAGCCTCCTTACGGCCCAGTCGGCTCATCCACCGCAACAAGCGGCGGTCATCGGGTTGCAGGGAATCAGGTCGCAGTTGTTGCAGGACCGAATGGGCTCCCTGGATCATCAAGCTGCGTAAATAAACATCACCTCGCTTGGTCATGTCGCCCAGCCGGACCGTCTGCCCGCTGCTGTGCTGGTCAGGCACCATGCCAAAGTACGCGGCAAACTTGCGGGCATTGGGAAACCGCTCAGGGTTGGTTTCCTTGGCCACCAGTGCCGTGGCAATGACTGGGCCAATGCCGCGCACGGTCATCAGTCGCCTCGCTGTCATGTCGGCGTTAGCGGCCACTTCCAGGCGGCCCGTCAACACGCCGATGCGCTCGCCCAAATGGCGCCACTCAGCCAACAGTTCGTCGATCAATTCACGCAGCAGGCCAGGCAGTGGCTGGGTCGCATCTTCCAGTACCCGCGGAATCTTCTGACTGATCGCAACATCGCCCTGCGCCAAGGCCACGCCGTGCTCGAGCAGCAGGCCGCGCATCTGATTGCTGACCGCCGTGCGTCGACGCACATAGCCCTGACGGGCGCGATGCAGCGCTTGCATTGCCAGCGCAGCAACGCTTTTGACCGGTACCGCGCAGATTTTTTCATCGCGACCAGCGCGCAGAATCGCCAGCGCATCGTTGCGATCATTTTTAGGCCCACTGCGGTGTGTGGTCACCAAACCGGCTGGAAGAATCCGCGCCAGATTACCTTTGTCTTGCAACTGCCGGGCCCAGGCTTGAGCTCCCGGACCGGTCTCCATCAAAACCACGACATGAGGCGGCAGCTGTTGGAGAAACTCATAAAACGCCTCACGCGACTTGATCCGCTGTTCATAGCGCACCTGGCCGAGGACATCTTCACCAGCGACCTGAAAGACCTGTTTGGCCAGATCTACCGCCAAAGTTGTGCAGGCCGACAAATCGGAAGAAGACAGGGATTGATCATTCGAACTATGATTTTTCATGGACTCGCCCTCGCTGTCGATGGCTGTTTAGACTGCCACCGTGGCGCATTGACGCCTCGGCTTGGGCGAGTCCATCCAATTACAGTGGTTTGTGTAGGCGCTGCCGAAGGCTGCGATCTTTTGCTTTTAAATCAGCATTCGTTCAAATCCTGCTTCGGCTTGCTCTTCTCGCCCAACCCCTCAAGATTGAAAACCTCACCTTCGCCCAACGTCCGGTAGTGCCTGCGCAAGGCTTCCAGCTGCTTCAGATCCAGCGCCTCCAGCCCTAACATCGCGTTCTGCGCCTCTTTGGTCACCCGCAGCAATTCATCAATCTTCAAATGCAGGATGTCGGTGTCACGGTTCTGCGTGTTCTGGATCAGAAACACCATCAGGAACGTGATGATCGTCGTCGACGTGTTAATGATCAGTTGCCAGGTGTCGTTGTAGCTGAAAATCGGCCCGCTCATCCCCCACAGACCGATCAGGATCAACGCCCCCATGAAGGTCTTGGGGCTACCGGCCCACAGGGCGAGCTTCTGCGAGATCTTGGCGAATTTCATGGCTGAATTCCTTATTGGGGAGTGCGTGAAATTCAGACACTGATGGTGTTGGGAAAATTCTATTGCCTACCTCCTCATCGATGAAAGCCGGTGGCTTCGATCACATTGATGTCATTTGCTCGGGCGAAACTTTCATTGCGCTAGTTTGTGGCTAGTATCAAGAGGCGATCAAATTGCCAGTAGTTCTTACACGGAAAGAAATCACGCAAGAGGCCACTCATGGAATTCTTCGAAAAGTTAGCCAGCCTAGCCGCTAAAGTCCGGTTGCAGAGCGCCGCAATCCAGACAGAAGAAGCAACGAAAAATGCATTCGTCATGCCCTTCATCAGCACGGTATTAGGGTACGACGTCTTCGATCCGACTGAAGTGACGCCTGAGTTTGTCTGTGACATTGGCACGAAGAAGGGCGAGAAAATCGACTACGCCATCATGAAAGACGGTGAGGTGCAGATTCTAATCGAGTGTAAGAAAGTCGGTGAGTCACTGCACATCAATCACGCCTCTCAGCTATTTCGCTATTTTCACGTTACCAGCGCTCGTATCTCCATCCTTACCAATGGTCAGGTCTACAAGTTTTTTACGGATCTGGATGCGCCGAACAAAATGGATGAAAAGCCGTTCCTGGAACTGGACCTCTTGGATATTGATGAATACTCGGTTCCCGAGTTGGTGAAGCTCACGAAGTCGGCTTTTGACGTTGACTCGATTATCAGCGCGGCTGGCGAACTGAAGTATGTCAGTCAAATAAAGAAGGTTATCGCCGCGCAGGTCAGCAAGCCGGACGATGATTTCGTCAAGGTTTTCGCCTCCCGTGTTTACGACGGAGTGATCACGCAAAAAGTACGCGAGCAGTTTCATGAACTGACACGAAAAGCCGTTGTGCAGTTTTTAAATGATCAGATCAATGACCGACTCAAGTCCGCTATGAGTGGGACAATTCAATCTCAATTGGCATCTTTGCCTTCACCGTCTGCCGGGACTGATCCTGTAGATCCGCGCGACGAGTCAGATGATAAGGTTTTGACCACCCTTGAAGAACTGGAGGGGTATCACATCGTTCGTGCTCTGGTTCGATCGGTTGTTGATGCCAAGCGAATTGTTCAGCGAGATACGCAGAGCTATTTCGGCATATTGCTGGATGACAACAACCGTAAGCCGATTTGTCGATTGCATTTCAATCGTTCTCAAAAGTACATCGGTATTTTTGATGAAGAAAAGAACGAAACACGTCATCCAATCAGCACTGTCGATGACATCTATGAGTATTCGGATCATTTGAAAAAAACAGTTGGATTCTACGAGTGATGAAAACCGGCCTTTGAGGCCGGTTTTTTTGTGATTTGGCTCGTTACTGTTTGCAATGTGTCGGGCTGGAAATGCTCGCTGCGCTGCCTGTATCGTAAGGATTGATGGAATGTCCCCGACAGGAGAACGCAATGAGTTGGTCCGCCAAACAATACGTCGCTTTCGAAGATGAACGCACCCGCCCGGCCCGCGATCTGCTCGCGGCGATTCCCACGGCAGAGGCCCGAACAGTGGTGGATATCGGTTGTGGGCCCGGTAACTCGACGGAGTTGCTGGTGCAGCGTTTTCCCGGGGCAAAGGTCAGTGGTCTGGATAGCTCGCCGGATATGATCGACGCCGCGCGCAAACGCCTGCCGCAGTTGCAGTTTGATGTCGCCGAGATTGATCAATGGGCTGATGCTGGCCCGTTCGATGTGATCTTTGCCAATGCTGTTTTGCAGTGGGTGCCGGATCACGCTTCGCTACTGCCAGCGCTGGCGGGCAAGTTGTCGGCGGGGGGCAGTCTGGCGATCCAGATGCCGGATAACCTCAACGAGCCGTCCCATCGGCTGATGCGCGAAGTCGCCGCGAATGGCCCTTGGGCCAGCAAACTCGCCGGTGCTGCCGGTCAGCGCACCGATATGGCGAGTGCCAGCGAATACTTCTCGATGCTGCGACCGCACTGTGCGCGGGTCGATGTGTGGCGCACCACGTATCACCATCAGTTGCCCGGTGGTGCGGCGGGGGTGGTGGAGTGGTTCAAGGGCAGTGGGTTGATTCCGTTTCTGAGTCCGCTGACTGAAAGCGAGCGGGCGCTGTATCTGGAGCAGTATTTGGCTGAGGTTGAAAAGGCTTATCCGGCGTTGGCCGATGGTTCGGTGCTGTTGCCGTTTCCGCGCTTGTTTATTGTGGCGACGCGCTGAAATCAAAAAGGGCCGATGTGATCGGCCCTTTTTGCGATTTATCTTTGCACCGCCACCAACATCATCATCGGCCGCTCACGCTCTTCAGCCAGCGCCGGTTGCGCTGCCACTTCCGCATCGCTTGGCCCCCATTCGTTGACATGGCGAATGGTGAAGCCAGCGCCAATCAGTGAATTGAGCAAAGTACCGAGAGTACGGTGCTGCTTGATCACACCCTCTGCCAGCCAATGGGTCACCCGCTCGCCCTCCCTCTGATAACTGTCCAGCGGCCAGCGCTTGCGACCGTCGCTGTCGATCAACCAGCCGGGATTGCTCGGCGCCATGAAGATCGGGTGTTCGATGGAAAACACAAAGTGCGAACCCGGTTTCAGCGCTGCGTAGAGGTGAGCAAACAACCCCGACAGATCCTTGATGTAGTGCAGCGCCAGCGAGCTGTAGGCCAGGTCGAAACTGCAGGCGGGCAAGTCGAGGTGTTCAAGATCGGCGCGTTCATAGCGGATGTTCGCCGCCGAGGTGGTTTCGCGTGCCCGTTCCAGCATCTTCTCTGAAACGTCCAGGGCCAGGACGCTCGCGGCGCCGTGTTCACTGGCCCAGCGGCTGAACCAGCCGTAACCGCAACCCAGATCCACCACGTGCAAGCCGTGCATGGAGGGCAGCAACGCCTTGAGCGCCGGCCATTCCGGCGCGGCATCGAGGCTGCCGATGGAGCGGTTCATCTGGCTGTAGCCCTGGAAGAATTCGGGATCGTCGTAGATGTTTTGAGTCATGGGCGAGTGCTCTTTTGAGTTCGGTCGTCAGCGGCAAAGTGGCCGCGATGGGGTTCCCTCGAAAGTGATGACGCGTATTCGTCGATGGCCGCGCAGGGGGAGGGTGGTGGTCGATGGGGAAATGCTAGCGGGTCGGGTGGAAAGTGAGAACCGGGGGAGTGTTGTGGATCTGTAATGTCGGACGATTCGCCAGTTTTTCTGGATATGTAAACGCCTTCTGCTGGACGTGTTTAAAGGCGTTCGATGTTACGTCCTGAAGCCTACAAATCCTTGCGTCGTTGCCTACCGCTACGCCAGAATCCGCCGGCTTGTGCGCTATGGGGGCGGTCGGTAACTTGGTTCGCGTCACTGATTTCCAGTGAACGGGTTTAGCAGCCCGCTTAGGTTTGACCAACGGTTGCACTAGCATCTTCCAGTCGGGTATTTACCTGCGCTTGATGGTGGCTGTATGCATGGCATCTTCGGGTGCGCCGGGTTTTTGGTCTTCCTACCGGTCTGCTAACTTGCATACAGCTGCCACCCTTTCGTATAGCAGCGGGATGGTGGCGGTTACCGATAGAGGAAGATTCCATGTTCAAAGTTACGCCCAACCCGCCAGACACCGATCCGGCATCCCCCTACGAATCGCCCGGTTCGAAGAAGTTCCACGAAGCCGCTGAACGCGCCCTCGACCACTACCTCAGCCCCGCCGCCCAAATAATGGGCTCGACTAACGAACCCGAACCGATGTTCCTCGCCAACCCGAAATACGACACCGAGTCCCTGCTGGCCAACGCCAGCGAAACCCTCGGCTCCGCCACCACCATGCTCAACAACTTCGCCGCGCTGCTCGACACCTCGCACCGCAAGACCGCACTCGGCATTGCGCAGATTGTGATGTTGAGTGAGTTGGCGGTGAATAAGGCGCTGGATAACGTGGTGCCGGCGGCTTAACCACAACGTTGAAAGCCAAAGAAACCGGCCAATTAGAGCCGGTTTCTCGAAGCTGCTGACTGGCTGCAACTTCAAACAAGTAGCGCGATGTTTTGGTCGATTCGATGTTGAATGGTGCTTAGGGTTTCTCGGGTGATCACCCCCGGATACGAGCTTTCGGCGATGGCTGAAAATCGGCTTGCCACCTCGCAGAATCGGTCAATGATGTCTGCGGCATTTGCCGCTGCCACCTCAGCTTCCACTGCAAGGTTGAGCAGGTTTTCTCGTCCAATTTCCAATGCTTCGCCCATCACGTCCATCTGATGATAACCACCGGGCCCCTCGCAGAAGGTCACGTCGTAGGCGGGCGCTAATTTCCAATCTCCGCCAGGCGACATGATGTACGCAAAGTTCTTCGGATGGTCGTCTCGGTTGTTGAACGCGACATTGAAGACGATTCGCTCAAACGCGCTCGCTTTCTCTCGGACGTCGTTGGTGCACTTTTGAGTCGCCCGCAAGAAGTTGACGTAATCCAAAGAGCCTGGGGATCTGAAATCTGCACCGGTAAAGGCTGCGAGACTTTGCATTGGCACCCGCAGATTGTTTTGTCGATCAAAGCGTTTAGTGGCGAAAGCGGCCATTCCCTCGGACAGGCTGAAATAACGAGTGTCGGGCGTCTGGATACCGCACAAGCGTAGGCACGCGGCATAAACCATTTCGATGGCACACACCTCGGGATGTTCTTGCTGAGCAGGAAACTTCACCAGCCAGGCTTCGAAACCAGGCGTGGCTGCCGTGGTAAAGGTATCGTTTTCTGGATCGCGATAGACCAGCGCTTTTGGCCGGGCCCCCTGGGGAGAGCCTCCCACCAGTAGCAGCTTCTGAAGAAGCTCTCCACCTTCACCTTTGAGCACTTCCTGTACTTCGGCCGCGAGCAGTTCGATGGGAACATGCATTTGCGGTTCCAGTGCCTCGTGTGCAACAGGTTCGAACGACATGGCGCCCATGGCATTGTTGCCAATGTAGGCCAGACGCTCCAAAGGACCAACGCGTGCGGGGTTAATGCCGCGCCGTTTGAACAATCGGTCCATCAGCAACAGGCCCCAGCCGTCGGGCAGGGAGTCATAAACCGGTCCGGGCAGTCCCATCTGATGTGACGGGAAATCCCTGCTCAATTTGGCCCCCTGTAAAGGAAGCCTCAAAGAGGAGAGTTCCAGCCCTCTTTTTTTCGCCTCGTTGCTGAACTCAAACACAATCAGCGGGCGACCGGTCAGGGCTTTCGTGGAAGCAAGCGTGCCCCACCGCCAACGTTCACCCCAGCCCTCGTAGTAGACGTCAACTTGCTCAAGCATTGTCGGCTTTCCTTTTGATGCGATGACGCTTGGCAGTGTTTTCGTAGCGAATGAGGTCGTCCAGGGTTTCAAGTTTAGGCAAAAACAAATCTTCGAGTTCCTTGCCGCGTCCAAGAACCATGGCGACTCGCACCAGATTGTCGAAACCCACATTACGCCCGGCTTCAAGGTTTGACACCGTGTTCGTCCCGATACCGGCTCGTGCCGCTACGTCCGCCTGTGTCATCTCCAGAGCCAATCGTTCTGTGCGCAAGCGTTGGCAAATCCGTTTGACGATCTCGCTTGCGGTGCTGAGGTTTAAATCCAACATGTCGTATGTACCGTAGGCGTAAGTGCTATGACACTCGGAATTCTGAGTTTACTGAAATTCAGGCTTGGTTGTCACTACACAATATACTGTGGGTTAAGCACTAAAATCCTATTTAAATCACATAAAAATGGAGTTAGTCCTGCTTGGGTAGGGTTAGGTCAGCGCATATTGAAGCGACAAAATTCAACCCTGCTGTAAAACTTTCAAAGCCGCGGAAGCCAGAAACCCCGAACGACTTTTCTCTTCCGGGTGATGCAACACGTATTCATCAATGCGATTAATCAAATGCCCCGGCAGGGTGATGTTGAGTTTCTGGGCTTTGCCCAAATACTTCACGACATCAATATCCACCACTGCCCACGCGCATCCCGCGTACTTTGGATTGGCCACGTTCACGCCAAGTTTGCTGGCAGCCGGGATCGGCGCACCGTCCTCAGCCAAAATCTCGAAATGCCCCTCAATGGCTTCACGAGCCATGGCGACGGCATCATCCAGATCCTCGCCTGCCGAAAAACAGCCGGGAATGTCCGGCACTTCCACGCCCCAGGCCTGTTCCTCATCACCTATTGAAATCGCAATCGGGTAGAGCATGTTCGTTTCCTCTATGGCGCCGCTGACTGAGCAAGTCAAAGCAGCGCCTGTTGCAAAATACTGATGGCCGTTTTCTTCAGCAGATCTTTCTTCGGATGCGGCACCGTGACCATGAACGAGCCCCATGAAAGACAGGACACCGTTTCCCCCTTACGATAAGGGATAGGCAAACGGTTATGTTTATGACTAACAGCAACGATAAGAGTGGGGAGCTTTTGGGCCAGGAGCGGCGGCGCCGCTGGAGCCCAGAGCAAAAGCTGGCCATGGTTCGAGAGAGCCTTGAGCCTGGGCAAAGCGTTTCGGTGGTCGCTCGGCGCAACGGCATCAATGCCAACCAGTTATTCCTGTGGCGCAAGCTGTATCAAGACGGCAGCCTGTCGGCGGTCAGTGCTGGCGAAGCCGTGGTACCGGCCTCAGAGCTGAGCGATGCGCTCAAGCAGATCCGTGAACTGCAACGGATGCTGGGCAAGAAAACGATGGAAGCGGAAATCCTAAAAGAAGCCGTGGAGATCGCCCGGTCGCGAAAATGGATTGCGCACTCACCCTTGTTGCCGGGGGACGACCAGTGAAACTGGTCAGCGAATGTCTCGGTGTGGCGCGCTCGCAATTAACGGTTCGAATCAAGCAATCGGTATCGCCCAAGACACGGCGAAGCAGGCCTGTGAACGACGCTGAGTTGGTGGCCGAAATCCAGCAACAGGTCAGCGAGCTGCCCAGCTATGGCTACCATCGAGTCTGGGGATTGCTGCGTCGCGCCCGTGAAACCCAGCTGCTACCTGCGATCAACGTGAAGCGAGTTTACCGGGTGATGCGTGATCACAACCTGCTGCTTGAGCGCCGGATCAAACAACCCGGCGTGCCGCGTCGGCACGAAAGCCGTATTGCGGTGCAAACCAGCGATACGCGTTGGTGCTCGGACGGCTTTGAGTTCCGTTGTGAGGACGGCGCTAAACTGAGCGTGACCTTCGCCCTGGACTGCTGTGATCGCGAAGCCATCGGCTGGGTCGCGAGCCCGACCGGGTACAGCGGCGATGATATCCGCGACTTGATGCTGGAAAGTGTGGAGAAGCGCTTCGGTGATCAACTGCCTGCAACACCGGTGCAGTGGCTCAGCGATAACGGTTCGGCCTACACCGCCGAACAGACGCGCCTGTTTGCTCGGCAGATCGGCTTGCAGCCGGTGACCACACCAGTGCGTAGCCCGCAGAGTAATGGCATGGCCGAGAGCTTCGTGAAGACGATCAAGCGTGACTACGTGGCGCACATGCCCAAACCGGATCGAGAAACGGCGTTGCGTAACCTGGCAATTGCCTTCGAACACTACAACGAGCAGCATCCGCACAGCGCCTTGAACTATCGCTCACCGAGGGAGTTCAGGCGCTTGGCAGTGGCATCAATTTAACGGGGAGTTGGTGTCCGGTTTTGTAGGGGCAAGTCCAGGTTGTTCCCTTGGAGGCCATACCTTTCAGTACTAAGCCAGGTTTAGCCTTCTTCTTTTGAAGCAACTTATTCGCGAGAATAGCTACCTCAGGGCCAAATCGGAAACTTTGCGATAGCGAGCACCGCCTCCCATCCATGTTTCTCAAAGCGTCGACAGCCCCCCTGAATGCGTAGATCTGTTGTGCAGAATCTCCGACAGCGATCAGATTATTTGCATGCTCCAAGCACCCCAGCATGACCGCCGAGCTGTCTTGAGCCTCGTCGACAAGGACCGAGTCATATTCGTTCATACCTGGAGCACCCAAGAGGTGCCATGTTTTAAGATAAGCATCATGGCTGACCGGGATGCTGCCTTTGCTAAGAGGGGAGACCAGCTGGAACAACTGCTGAGTATCCTCTATGGCCTGCTCCACGCTAATGGCATCGTGCAGCAGCCACTGGGCTATGTGATCGAGGCATATGTTGTTGTCAGCTGATGCGCAGAAACGCTCCATTGATGTGAGCAGCGCTCTGGCATATGCAAACTTATCAGGAACTCCTGCACGACCATCTAGAGCAAGTGCATCGATGATGTGCTTGCTGTAAACGGATCCCGTTTTTCGATGTGCCAAGGCTTTAGAAAGTGCGCGATAGGCAGCACTATGAACGGTTCGAACCTCTACGCCGCTAGAGAATGCTTCTCTTCCTGCGACAGCCAAAGCGGAGTTGTACGCGAGGTACAATTGTTTAGCGTGCCCTGTTTCGAACAGCGCGGATGAGATTGACTGCAGAGTAGTGGTCTTTCCGCATCCTGCACCAGCCTCGATGACCAATGGCTTAGAGGAGTTCGCCGCTTCCAGAGCAGAATTCACACAGTGGATGGGGTTTGGGGAGCAATGGAACCAAAAACCAACGTAAGCCATTTCTGGTTCGTGAACGGCAGCCGCTGGTGCGCATGGCCAGCTGCTGGGCTGGCATGTGACGGTCATCGATGGGCGCTCGCACTTCGCCCGTCCGGAACGCTTTCCCGAGGCGGATGCGGTGCTGGTCGGCGATATTGGCCAGCCCTGATCGAGCAGGCCGCCGTGGCGGTGATGACCCACAGCCTGAGCCAGGACGGCCACTGGCTCCAGGGCGTGCTGCAAGGCAACCCGGGTTATGTCGGCCAGTTGGGCCCGCGCGATCGCACCGAGCGCCTGCTGGCGGCGATCCATCAACAGGCCGGGGCATTGCCCGGGCTGGACCGGCTGCATTACCCCATGGGCCTGGACCTGGGCGGCGACACGCCCCACAGCGTGGCGATGTCGGTCTTGGCGGAAATCAGCGCGTTCGTCAACGGCCGGGCCGGGGGTAGCCTGCGGCTGAGGACCTCGGGGATTCACCAGGCCCTCGAAGCAATCATGGACGACTCGCCGGCAGTCGTTGCCGGACATAGGTGACGATTGTTCCGGGCAGGACTGATGGCCCGGCGCCTACAGCTGGCGAATGACCCGGGCGACGTCGTCGGCAAGGATCCGGTAGAGCGCCGGGGAGGGGTGGAAGCCATCCCCTGCCATCAGCCCGGGGCGGCCAGCAGGCGGTTGAAGCGCCGCGCCCTGAGGCCCAGGTACCAGCGCAGCGGCTGCGGCAACGCGGGAAACAGCTGCATGGGCGGAACGGGCAGGAAGAGTATATGCCGGGCCTCGAACTTGCCCTGCAACAGCTCGACCAAGCGCGAGATTCGCGCCTGCCATCCGCCCGCGGCGACAGTGCCCGTGACATCGTTGACGCCAATGGACACCAGCGCCACATCGAAGCGTTCCACCGGGCCGCCCTCGAGCAACCGGGACAGCTGTTGCGCATCCAGCCCGGATTGGGCCCAGAGCCGCCAGGAAAGCTGAAAGTCGCCCATCAGCTCGCTGACCAGCCGGCCCGCGATGGCCTCGTTGGGTGGGCGCGCCGACCCCGGCCGCCGCAGAGTCGCCGAGGATCAACAGGCGCAGGGTCGGCGCGCTGGCGTCAGCGTGCCCGTGCTGGCCCTGGCGGGGCCCCTCGGCCTCCGGCAACCGGGGGGTGACCCAGCGAGTATAGAGCCCCTGGACGAGCAACAGCGGGCCGAGGGCGAGGGTGGCGAACATTTCAGTCATGGGCGGCAACACTCGCGATTCAGGTGGAACCACAGGATCTTGCCAACCGGTGAATTCGGCAACCGATATCGGTTGGCGGCTAACCGTGCCCGGCACTCCGGGCGTGCCCGCTCAAGGGGCGGCGCAACGGCCGGCAGGCTTTTTCCAGGGTGGCACGCAAGGCCTGGCACAGGCGATCCGGTTCGGTGCCCTGGCGAAAGCCGCCGACCCGCCGTTCGAGTTCGGCGAAACAGCGCCCCTCGGCGGTCCTTGCCAGGCTCAGGTCGGGGTCGGGCTGCACGTAGCGCGGATCGCCTGGCGCCAGGTAGAGGCCGTTGAGGTTCTGGTAGTCGGCGTCGATCCAGGCGTACAGGTGATGGTCGAAACGCTCGGCAAAGCGATAACGGCCGAAGTCCATGACCTTCAGGCGCAGCGGCGCGACGCTGGTGGCCCCGGCCAATTGCACATTGACCCCGTCGATCAGTAGCGGCGCGCCCTGGTGGTCCGCCAGCAGGCGCTCTAACATCCGTGCGACTTCCTGGCTGACCGCCAGCGCTTCGCCGTCGCGCCGCACCTGCAACGCTCCGGCCTCGCGGCTGACCTGGAAACGCACTGCGCCACAACTGCTGGCCGTCAGGCCATAACGCCGCAGCAACAGCTCGGCCTGCAGCAGGGCATCGAAGCCGAGGTCGATCAAGGCATAGGCCGGCAGCGGCGTGATCGCGCCGCCGGCGTGGGCCATGGCGGCGAATACCAGATGCTCCATCAGCACTTCATGCACCGCTTCGGCCAGGGTCAGCAAACCGTTGGAGTAGGGCAGCACCGGGGCTTCGTCCGGCGGCACGCCGATGCCCTTGATGTCGAACAGCACCTGTTCGCTTTCCAGCGCGCACAGCACCGCGGCGCGGCCATAGCGCGGCGGGCGCCAGGCTGCTACCCGGCGGCCGTCGAGGACGATCGGGGTGTTGATGCCTTGTGCCGCCGCCTGGCTGGTGGAGATAAAGGCGGCGTTGCGCAGCAGCCAGCGGTCGATCGCGGCCTGCTCGTCGGTGCCGTGTGGCGTCCCCCAGAGGGCGCGGAAGTCGGCGCGGATCGCCCTATAGTTGGCGAACAGCACCCGGGCGCCGGCCACCCCCAGCAGCTGTTCTTCGGCCAGGATCTGGCCGCAGCCGGCGTAGTCCGCCAGTTACCTTACCCGCGGGCCGGCCGCGAAGGGCAGGTCCAGGTCATGGTTCGGTTCATCCAGCGGGTCGAGACGTTTCATCAGTGGCCTCCGGCCCAGGCGGCGAGGCGCCGTGGGTGGTCGAGAGCGGCGAGCGGGTCCAGCAGAATCCAGCTGTGGTGCAGGTCCTGGGGCGGTTCCGGCCCCTGGGCCACCTCGCCACGGCGCCCGAGCATGGGCAACTCCCGCAGCGCGTCGCGGGCCGGGGCACAGATCCCCAGGGCCTCGGCATGGGGGCTGCAGCGCAGCCGTTCGAACAGCGACCGCTCGCGGGTGCGGACCGGCACGAATTGCCAGATCGGCGCCAATGCGCCTTCGACGGCCCAGGGTTCCAGGCCGTAATCGCGCAACCGCGCCAGCAGCTCCGGCACCTGTTGCCTGAGCCTGTGGGTACGCGCCTGGGCCGCGGCGACGGCGGTTATCAGCGCCGGCAGGGCATGGATCGACAAGGGCGGGCTCGACGCCGGCCGTGGCCGCGAACGCTGGCCCGGCGACCAGACATCGATCTCCATCCACCGGGCTATCGCCGAACAGCGCGCCACCGCCGATATCCAGGGGGTTGCCCTGGCCCATGGACGTGACCACCAGCGAAGCTCCGGAGCGGACCAGATCCCAGGCGCCGGCACTGTCTTCGATGATCGGCAGGCGCTCGCCCACTAGATGGCGCAAGGCCTGGATATCGCAGGGCAGGCCGTACTGATGGACCCCGATCACCGCGTCCAGGCCATTGATATGGGGCGCCAGGGCGGCAGGGCTGAGCAGCAGCGAGGCGGCGTTTTCGATAATCACCGGCACCGCGTCGGCATTGAGCACGGCCGCCACCACTTGATGGCAGGTGGCGGCCGGAACCGCGACCCGCCAACCCGCGGCGACGCCCGATTGACGCAGCGCCAGTTCCAGCGCCGCCGTGCCGGAGCCCAGCAGGGCGCCGTGGCGACGCCCATAGAACTGCGCGAGCCAGGAGGAGCACGGCAGCCGGTCGTTTTCCCGTGCCCGCCACTGGCCATCGGCGGGAAGCGCGACTACTTGCACTTGTCCATGGCACAGGCAGTCAAGGCTTCGACCTTACACTTGTCCATGGCGCAGGCGGTCAGGGCCTCGACCTTGCATTTGTCCATGGCGCAAGCGGTCAGGGCCTGGGCGCGCGGGCCGCCAATGCGCCAACTGGTGAATTTGCTTTCCGGCAGGGCATCACGCTTGACCACATCCAGATGCAGGGTGCGGGCCTCAAAGTCGTTGCATTCGAGGAGAATCTCGTCCTCGTCGACCGCGAAATGGTCATGCAGCAGGCAGAGTCCGAAGCGATCCAGGTTGCCGTGGCGTTCCAGTAGCTCGTGCAGGTCATTGATGAATTACGCATCAGACGCCCCCAGTGGCATGGCTTCGTCAAAGGAGGGATTGGTGTGCCCGTTCATTGGGTGTACTCCAATAGGTTTGATTTAAGGCCTGTCGTCTTCATCAAGCGTGCGTGCTGCGTTTGTGCCTCATACACCTCCTTGTTCCCGGGGGAACCTGGCTTGCGGATACCCATGGGCGCGCTGCCCGGTTGTCCGAGGCCAGCGCGCGTCGGCGCCGACGGCGCACAGGATCAGGCAGGGGAGGCCCCGGTGGCTTGCCGAATGGGGTTTGGCGAAGTGAAGGCGGCCATGCTGAAGATCCTTTTCATGGGGGAAGTCCTGGGTTCAGTACCTTGAACCGAGTGAGAGTCTTTGCGTGCCCCGATGCCTGTCGAGGGCGGCGCGGCAGGGGAAAGAACGCTTTTTGCCATCGCCGCCAGCACCGCCAGAAAGCTCCGGGCATTGTTATGGGCCAAGTAATCAAGGACTTCCGGGACCATCGTTAGGTTAAGGCAGAGTGCCACTAATAACGGTTGGTTATCTGGGCTAAGACAAAATAGTTGGTTGCTCCGCCACCCGGGCATAGCGCCTGGGTGTTGGGGGCGTGCGGCAGGAAAGAGGAAGAACAACCTCGATTCAACATCGCGGCATGAAACGCCTTGTCCCCCAATTGCACTAGAGCGGTCGCCGGCAGAGCCCGCAATTACAGTATGCGGCGTAAAACCAAGACGGATTCATCAAGGCTGTTTCAAATGCAATTAGTATCAGGATGTTTATTTCATGAAATTATTTTCATTCTTTTCAGTTCTTGACAGGCTTGCGAAAAAGCACTTTCTTTTTTTTGCTGGAAGTAACTACTCGGTTAAATAATTCGCTGACTTCAAGTTACTGTTTTACATGGCTTCCGGATATCGTATGGCGACATGTAGATCATGAAATTGGTGTCAAACCTATATGTTAAATTTTGTTCATGTTTTTCAGGTAATCGGGGCATAGTCACTCTAAATCAGGTTTAATATAAACATTAACCATTGATTTAATTGAATATTTTTTTAATCATAAAAAAATCAGTCAGTTTTTAACAAAAACCATTAATTCCCTGTGATAGGATTTATCGATATTCGATAGATGCCGTAATGGCTATTGAGTGGCCATGTTGGATGAACTCAAAAGTTCTCCTGTAGTCGATTGGTATTAATCAGCTCCTCTCTATATAGGCTGCGACAGTCTCGTTGCGGGCCGAGTGTGCGGCATGCCTGAATCAAATACATCTTTGAGGCGCGTCTGTACCTGCTAAAAGGTGATTGAATGCAAAAGATTTATGTTTTTCCTGGCCAGGGTTCACAACTCAAGGGCATGGGCGAGGCGGTGTTCGGCAAGTTCATAACCTATACGGACCTGGCCAGCGATATTCTCGGCTACTCCATCGTCGACCTGTGTCTCGAAGACCGCGACCAGCGCCTGAACCAGACCCAATACACTCAGCCGGCGCTTTATACGGTCAGTGCGCTGACCTACCTGGACCGCTTGCAGAGCGCTTCCGGGAACGAGCAGGTGGCGTATTTCGCCGGGCATTCCCTGGGCGAGTACTGCGCGCTCTTCGCCGCTGGCGGCTTTGACTTTGCCACCGGGCTGCAACTGGTCCAGCGCCGGGGCCAATTGATGAGCCAGGCGCCCAGGGGCGGCATGGCCGCGGTGCTGGGCCTGAGCGAGGAAAGGGTTCGCACTGTCCTGCGCGACAAGGGCCTGGACGCTATCGACCTGGCCAATATCAACTCGCCAGATCAGATCATTCTTTCCGGCCTGCACGACGATATTGTCGGCGAAGCGACCCGAGCGATCTTCGAGCAGGCCGGCGCCAGTTATGTACCGCTGAACGTCAGCGCCGCCTTCCACTCACGCTACATGCAGGATGTCGAACGCGAGTTCGCCGACTACCTGGCGGGGTTCTCGCTACAGCCCCTGTCCACCCCCGTGGTCTCGAACATGACGGCGCGGCCTTATCCGCAGCGCGATTACGCCGCCATCCTCAGCGGGCAGATCACCCATCCGGTGAAATGGTACGAAAGCATTTCCTGGCTGCTGACCCAGGATATCCAGCCGATCGAGGAACTCGGGCCGGGCAATGTCCTGAGCAAACTGACCGACAAGATTGTCAAGGCGCCGATGGCCATCGCGCCGACTGCCGCGCCGCCTGCTCCGGTCGCCCCGGCGCCGCGGGACACGATCTTCATGTATGGCGGGCAAGGCACCCAGTATTTCCAGATGGGCCGCGAGCTGTACCAGCACAACCCGGCCTTCCGCCAGCAGATGGATGCCTGCAGCGCCCTGGTGGAAGCAGAGTCGGGATTTTCCCTGGTCAAGGTTATCTACGATGAATCGCGCCGGGTCTACGAGCCGTTCGACTCGATCCTGCAAACCCATCCCGCGCTGTTCGCCGTCGGCTACAGCCTGACCGCCATGCTGCGCGCCGAAGGAGTCGAGCCCAGGGCCGTCCTGGGCTACAGCCTGGGCGAGTACATCGGCTTGACGGTCAGCGGTTGCCTGTCCTGGCAGGACGGGCTGCGCCTGACCCTGCGCCAGTCGCGGGTGCTGGCCGAGCATTGCCCCAAGGGCGGGATGCTCAGCGTGCTGGCGCCGGTGGAGCACCTGCAGCAGCATCCCGGGCTTTACCAGGGGGTGGAGCTGGCCGGGATCAATTTCGCCGACAATTTCTGTGTCTCCGGCGCCCGGGCCGACCTGGCCCGGATCAAGCAGGGCCTGGATGCCATGGGGGTGATCTGCATCGAACTGCCCGTGCAGTATCCGTTTCACTCCAGCAATATCGAGCCGGTCCGGGACAAGATCCTGGCGATCCTGGAAGGCATCGAGTTCGGCGCGCCGCGCATCCCCTATTACTCCTCCACGTTCGCCCGGGCCATTCACGCCGGCGACCTGGGCAACGCCCGGGATTACCTGTGGCGCGTCATCCGCCAGAGCGTGGATTTCCATGGCCTGGTCAAGCACCTGGCAAGCAGTGGCAGCCAGGCGCTGTTCGTCGACCTGAGCGCGACCGGCTCGCTGGCCAACTTCATCAAGTACACCCGCCCCAACAGTCTCAATTACAGCCATTCGATCAATCAGTTCGGCAAGGACCTGAGCAACCTTCATATCCTTCTCAACAAAATCACCGGCCGTTCAGGGGAGTAGCCCATGTCAGTCAATCCTGTCC
This sequence comes from Pseudomonas baetica, assembly GCF_002813455.1. Lineage (NCBI taxonomy): Bacteria > Pseudomonadati > Pseudomonadota > Gammaproteobacteria > Pseudomonadales > Pseudomonadaceae > Pseudomonas > Pseudomonas baetica. The sequence continues at coordinate 5,014,053 of NZ_PHHE01000001.1, forward strand.
CATCGGCGTGGCGCGTCAACGCGCGCGACTTCAACAACGCAGCGGGTTTTCATCAGTTGTTCGACGCCCGGTCCCGGGCCACCCCGGACGCTATCGCCCTGGCGGACGCCCGGCAGCGCCTGAGCTATCGCCAGCTGGCCGACAAAAGCGGGCAGTTGGCCGCCTACCTGGTCGGGCAGGGGGTGGGCGCCGGCTCGCGGGTCGCCCTGTTCATGAACCGCTCCCCCGACCTGGTGGTGGCGATGCTCGCCATCGCCCGGGTCGGGGCCACCTATATTCCGCTGGACCCGGTGTACCCCGAACAGCGCCTGCGCTACATGCTCGAGGACAGCGACAGCCGCTGGGTGCTGACCCAGGCGGAGGTCGAGCCGATGCTCGCCACACTGCTGGGCGAGCGCTGCGTCAGCCTCGCCCTGGACCGCCAGTGGCCGCTGGTCGCCGCCTGCCAGTCGCCCTTGCCCGAGCCGGTCTCGGCGCCCGGCAGCCTGGCCTACATCATCTACACCTCCGGCAGCACCGGCCAACCCAAGGGCGTGATGATCAGCCATCGGGCGCTGAGCAACTTTCTCCTGTCGATGGCCGAAGTGCCCGGGATGTCCGCCGCCGACACCCTGCTGGCGGTGACCACCCATTGCTTCGATATTTCCGGGCTGGAGTTGCTCCTGCCGTTGATCGTCGGCGGGCGTTGCCATATCTGTCCGGCCGAGACCGCGGGGGATGCCAGCCAGTTGATGAAGCTGATCGCCGAAGTCCGCCCCAGCCTGATGCAGGCGACCCCGGCGACCTGGCAGATGCTGCTGCGCGCCGGCTGGCAACCCCTGGCGCAACTGCGCATCCTCTGTGGCGGCGAGCCGATGCCCGAGACCCTCAAGGGCGCTTTCGAGCAGGCCGGGAATGCGGTCTGGAACATGTTCGGGCCGACCGAAACCACCATCTGGTCGACCCTGCAGAAACTGCAGCCCGGGCAGGCGATTTCCATCGGCCGGCCCATCGCCAACACCCGGCTGTACCTGCTGCGTGAAGATGGCGGCCACTGCGCCATCGGCGAGCCGGGCGAGTTGTGCATCGCCGGGGCGGGGGTGGCCGAGGGCTACCTGAACCGTCCCGAGCTGACGGCTGAGAAGTTCATCGACAACCCCTTCGAAAGCTCCGGCAAGCTGTATCGCACCGGCGACCTGGCCTGCTGGCAGGCCGATGGCCTGTTGCAGCACCTGGGCCGGATCGACAACCAGGTGAAAATCCGTGGCTACCGGGTCGAAATGGGCGATGTCGAGGCCCAGTTGGACAACCATCCCGAGGTCCTGCAAGCGGTGGTGGTGGCCCGGCAGCAGGCCGGCTCCGCGCAATTGGTCGGCTACTTCGTCCCGCGCCAGCAGGCACCGGATGCCGCCCTGGCCGGGCGCCTGAAGCACTGGCTCGACGAACGCTTGCCCGGCTTCATGGTGCCGAGCTTTCTGCTGGCCATCGAGCGTCTTCCGTTGACGCCCAACGGCAAGGTCGACCGCAAGGCACTGGCCCAGCGCCCCATTTCCGTGGCGGCGGGCGCCAGCACGGCGGCGCGGGGCGAGGTCGAGCGCTACATCATCGAGCAATGGCAGGCGCTGCTGGGGGTGGAGGATATCCAGCCGGACAGCCTGTTCGCCGAGGTGGGCGGCAATTCGATCGCGGCCAATGACTTTCTCGCCCGTCTCAACCGGCGGTTCGACACGCAACTGGTCCTGGCCGACCTGGCCGCCCACGCCAGCCCGACGGCCATCGCGCAACGCCTGCTGCATGGCCCGCAAGCGGCGCCGGCCGCCGTTGCCCCGCAGCCCGCAGGCGATGAGCGCAGGGACCCGTGGGACGACGACTCGCGAGAGGACATCGCCATTGTCGGCATGGCCTGCAGTTTCGCCCAGGCAGGGTGCGCGCAGGCGTTCTGGGGCAACGTCCTGGCCGGGCGCAACTGCATGACCTCCGCGGCCCTGATGCGTCCGCAGCTGGTGCGCGCCGATGCGCCGCTGTGGGCCGGGTTCATCGCCGATGCCTTCGACTTCGACCCGGTGTTTTTCCAGGTAGCGCCCAAGGAAGCGCAACTGATCGATCCCCAGCAGCGGCTGATGCTCACCTACACCTGGCGGGCCCTGGAGGACGCCGGTATCAGCGCCGAGGCGTTCCGCCAGCGGCGTACCGGGGTGTTCATTGCCGCCTCGCAGAACGACTACGGGGTCGCGGCGGCGCAGGCCGAAGAAAACAAAGGCTACCTGGCCACCGGGCAACTGGTGTCCATGGTCGCCAACCGGCTGTCCCACACCCTGGACCTCTCGGGGCCCAGCGAATGCATCGAGACCACCTGTTCGTCATCCCTGGTGGCCCTGCACCGGGCGATCCGCGCCATCCGCCACCGCGAGTGCGAGCAGGCGGTGGTGGGGGGCGTCAACCTGCTGCTGTCCCCCGAGTATTTTCACAGCTACGACGCCATGGGCCTGCTGAGCCCCGACCAGAGCACCCGGTCCTTCCAGGCCGGGGCCAATGGCTACGTGCGTTCCGAAGGCGCGGCGGTGGTGATTCTCAAGCCGCTGGCCCGGGCGCTCGCCGACAACGACCGCATCGCGGCAGTGATCAAGGGCAGCAGCGTCAACCACGGCGGGCGCTCCTCGTCGCTCACGGCGCCGAACCAGGAGGGCATGCGCAACGCCATGCTCGACGCCCTGGCCGATGCCCGCGTGACGGCGCAATCGCTGGGCTATATCGAAACCCATGCCACCGGCTCGCTGCTCGGCGACCGGGTCGAAGTGAACGCCCTGGAAGCGGTGTTCGCCGAACACGCCCCAGGCGCCGCGAGCACCGCGGACTGTACCCTGGGCAGCCTGAAACCCTGTATCGGCCACAGCGAAGTGGCCTCCGGCATGGCGGCGCTGATCAAGGTGGTGTTCGCCCTGCAGCAAGGCATCAAGCCAGGGGTACCCGGCGTGAGCGACGAGGACGTGGCCCGGCTGTGGTCTTCCAGCGTGTTCCGGATCAGCGCGCGCAACCAGCCCTGGGCCGCTGGCGCAACGCCTCGGCGCGCCGCCATCAACAGCTACGGATTCGGGGTCAACGCCCATGTGATCGTCGAACAGTACTGCCCGCCGGACGATACCCGCGGCGAAGACCACGACGCGCAATTGCTGGTGTTCTCCGCCAGGACCCCGGCGCAGCTGGCCAGCGTCCTGGAAAACCAGTTGGCCCACCTGCAGGGCCATTCACAGCTGCGGCTGCGGGACCTGGCCTACACCCTGCAAGTCGGCCGCGAAGGGCTCAAGGCGCGCCTGGCCTTTGTCGCCAGCTCGATCGCCGAGGCCCGGGAACAACTGGCCCGGGCCCTGGAAGGCCTGGCCGAAGGCGCCGACGCCTGGCCGGCGGGGATTTTCTACAGCGGCCGGCAGCTGGCGGCGGACGGCGAACTGGCCACCCTGGCCGCGCAATGGGTGGCGGGCGTGACGCCGGCCTGGCACCGCCTGCATCCGCCCGGCAGCGCGAAGAAACTGGCGCTGCCGCAGTACCCGTTCCAGTTCAAGCGCTACAACGCCCTGGCCCCGGACGAGTCGGAGCCGGCGGCCACGCCCGGGGCGCGCAGGATCTGCGTGATCGGAGCCGGTCCCGGCGGCCTGGTCATGGCCAAATCGTTGCTGGAGGAGGGGCACCAGCCGGTGGTGTACGAGTCCCAGGACACCCTGGGCGGGGTATGGAACCTCAAGCACGACAAACAGGTCGGCACTTACACCACCACGCGCTTCCAGAACTCCAGGGACACCAGCTTCTTTTCCGACTTCTACCCCGAAGACATCAGCGATACCTTTCCCAATGTCCAGGATGTGCGGCGCTACCTGCAGGCCTACGCCAGCCGTTTTGACCTGGAGCGCCATATCCACTGCCAGTCCCGGGTCGTTTCGGTCAAGGCCGAGGGCGCTGGCTGGCAGGTGGAAATCGAGTCCGCGGGCATCCGTCGCCAGGAGACCTTCGACGGGGTCGCGCTGTGCCACGGGCGATATCAGATTCCGCGCCACGCGCGGATTCCGGGGCTGGAGTCCTTCACCGGCCAGGTGCTGCATTCGGGGCAGTATTTCGACAACGCGCCGCTGGCGGGCAAGCGGGTGCTGGTGATCGGCAATGGCGTCAGCGGCATGGACATCGCCGGCGAAGCCAGCAAGGTCGCCGCCAAAGTCTATTGGAGCCTGCGCTCGCGCAAGTTCATCCTGCCGCGGATGGTAGGGTTCCTGCCCAACGACTTTGTCTCCCCGGCCAACCTGCTGATGCCCGCGGGGCTGCGGGCGCAGCGCAATATCGACCGCCTGCGCCTGGCGCTGCCGGCCTTCAGCGAGGCCCTGCAGCGCAGCGGCTTGCAGCCGACCCTCAACGAGTTCCGCCAGCACCCCTTCATTCACATCAACGATGAGGTGGTGGACCTGGTCAACGCCGGGAAGATCGAGACGATCTTCGGCCAGGTGGAAAAGTTCGTCGGCAACCGCTGCTTCCACCTCGGCCATGAACAGGTGCTCGAGGACATCGATGTGGTGGTGCTGTGCACCGGCTACCGCACCGGGGCGCTGTATGACTATGTGCAAGGCCTGGAGCCTGTCCGCGACCTGGCCATGGGGCTGTTCCACCGAGACGACCCGCTGTTGTTCAACCAGTACGGGCTGCAGGAAATCGGCGTGATCGGCACCTTGCCGTACCTGGAGATGACTTCGCGCTGGTATGCCCAGGTGGTCTCCGGCAAGTACCGGCTCAGCCAGCAGGAACGGCGGCAAACCGCCGATACCGACAAGATCATCATGGGCCCCCTGGCCAGCGTGGTGATCGGCCTGAAGCTCGGCCTGGTGCCGGACCCAGCGCGCGAATTCAAGGCCTTCTGGAGCCTGCTCAATACCCCGGGTTTTCCCGCCCAGTACCGCCTGCGCGGGCCCCACGCCAGCGCCGGGGCCGCGGCCATCGTCGCCGCGAGCCGCCAGCGCGCCTTTATCCAGGACGAAACCGGTGACGAGCAAATCAGTATCGTCAAGGCGCGCCTGCTGGCCGGCCTGGGCAGCGAGGCCGTGGCGCGCCTGGCGGCCGAGGGCCAGATTACTGCCGAGGAACGGCAGGCGGCCCTGGCCCGGCTCGACGATCCGTTGCGGCTCGACTGGGACAGCCAGTTCCTCACGCCCCTCAGCGACCGGGCGCTGGCCATTGACCAGGCCACCCAATCCCAGGACGGGGTGATCGCCGAGCATGACCGCCTGTACCTGGGCCTGCTCCGCAAGATCCAGCGCAAAGAAATCAACGCAGACAACTTTCTGTCGGAACTGAAGAAAATCTCAAGGGCCTCGTGATGACCTACCTGAACGCTTTTATCGACAAGGTTTCCAGCCAGAGCATTTCCGACGCCCAGGCCCTGGACCTGATCCGCCAACTGCATGAGTCGGTGCAGCAACCCGCGCCAGCGCCGGCCCGGGGCACTCTCGTCGAGCAACAGGTGCTGGCCGAACTGAGCGGCTTCCTGGTCGCCACCATCCACCTCGACCAGGGCGAAATCGAACCCGAGCGCAGCCTGGCGGACTATGGCTTCAACTCCATTTCCCTGACCGAGTTCTCCCAGCGTATCGGCGCGCGGTTTCCCGGTTTGCGGCTGGCGTCCTCGACCTTTATGGAGCATCCGTCGCTGGCGGCCCTGGCGCGCCACATCGCGCCCAGGGCCGGCCTTGGACAAGAAGCCCCGGCCACGGCCTCCGTGGACGTCGAGCATGTAGTCGCCGAGCGCTTGCAGCGTTACTTCCACGAGCAGGGCCAGGCGGCCGGGGCAACGGTCCAGCCGATTGCCAGAGTCGTGCGCGCCTCGGCCGGGCAGGGGCCTCGGCCGCAGGCCGGCTCGGGAACGGAGAACCACGACGAAGCGGCGGCACTGCACGAGGACATCGCGATCATCGGCATGGCCGCGCGCCTGCCCAAGTCCGACAGCCTGGCCGACTTCTGGCGCCGCCTGGTGGACGACGAGCCGTTCATTTCCGAGGTGCCGGCCGACCGCTGGGACTGGCGGGCGATCTATGGCGACCTCGACAGCCCGGACAAGACCGACTGTTATCACGGCGCCTTTATCGACGATGTGCGCGGCTTCGATCCGCTGCACTTCAACATCGCCCCGCGCGAAGCGGCGCTGATCGACCCCCAGCACCGGCTGATGCTGCAAACCGTGTGGGAAGCCCTGGAAACCTCCGGTTACCAGCGCGATCAGTTGCGCCAGCAGAAAATCGGCGTGTTCCTGGGCATCGAGCGCAAGGACTACGCCGACCTGATCCGCGCCAGCCAGGTGGCGATCGACGGCCACCTGAATACCGGCAACGCCCACGCCATGCTGGTCAACCGCATCGCCCACTATTTCGACTGGAAGGGCCCGGTGTCGACGGTGGATGCCGCCTGCAGCAGCTCGTTCGTCGCCATCGACCGGGCGATCACGGCCTTGCGCACCGGGCAGGCCCAGGCGGCCATCGCCGGCGGCGTCAACCTGGTGCTGAGCCCGGAAGTGAACATCTATAACCGCAAGCTCGGCCTGTTCACCGGCGACGGCATCGTCCGGCCCTTCGACAAGCAGGCCAACGGGCACTTCTTCAGCGACGGCCTGGGGGTGGTGATGCTCAAGCGCCTGTCGCTGGCCGAGCGCGACAACGACAACATCCTCGGCGTGATCAAGGGCCTGTCGGTGCGCCATGGCGGCAAGAGCCTGTACCTCACCGCGCCGAATGCCGAGATCCACTGCGAAACCATCGCCGAGGCCCTCGGACAGGCCGGCCTGCAACCGCGGGATATCGACTATATCGAGGCCCAGGGCACCGCCAACCCGATGGCCGACGAGGTGGAGCTCAATGCCTTCGACAAGGTCTTCAAGGGCTGCGCCAGCAAGCCCGGCTTCGGCACCCTGAAGGGCCAGCTGGGGCATTTTTCCGGGGCCTCGGGGGTGATCTCGCTGATCAAGAGCCTGTTGGCGCTGCAGCACGACACCCTGGTCAAGATCGCCAACCTGGAGGAGTTCAACTGGAACCCCGGGCAGGGCGAGTTTGCCTGCGAACCGATACGCGAGACCGCCGCCTGGGCACCGAAGACCCGCGACGGGCAACGCCAGGCGCGGCATATCGGCATCCACAATTTCGGTTTCGGCGGCGTCACCGGGCATATGGTGCTGGGCGAATACCTGGCCCCCGAAGCGCCCGCCATGGCGCCGCCCGCCGCTGGCGAGCAGGCGGTGCCGTTGTCCGCCCGCACCGCGGACCAGCTCGAGCAGGCCGCCAAGCGTTTGCTCGCCCATCTGCAATCCCCCGAGGCCGCGCAGCTGAGCCTGCGGGATGTGGCCAGCACCCTGCAGACCGGCCGTGAACACTTCGAACACCGCGCGGTGGTTTTCGCCGATTCGCTGGCGCTACTGACCGAGCGCCTGGAGCGCCTGCTGTCCGGCCAGGAAGATGCCGGCGCCTTCCTCAAGCGCGACCTGGAAACCGGCAAGGATGTGCGTCAGCTGTTCGCCAGCCCGGAGATGCAACCGGTGGTGCGGCAGTGGCTCGACGAGCGCAACCAGCGCGGCCTGGGACGCATCTGGGTCGCCGGGGTGGCGGTGGACTGGCAACGCCTGTATGCCGGCCAGCCAGCGCTGAAAAAAGCGCAGTTGCCCACCTATCCCTTTGCCCGGCATGCGTTGTGGATTCCCCAGGCGCCCGCCAACGGTCCGGCCGTGGCGTTGCCGGCGCCGATCCTGCAGCACAACGTGTCGACCTTCATGGCGCAGAAATACCGCTCGGAATTCACCGGCCAGGAGCCCTGGTTCGTCGCTGGCGGCGCCGACCTGTCGCGGCGTTTCGTCGAACTGGCGCACCTGCCCATGCTGATCCAGGCCACGCGCCAGGCGGCCGAAGTGACGGCCGACGAACCGGTTGGCCTGGTGTTGCACGACATCGTCTTTCCCCACGCGTTGTGGGTGGAGCGGCAGCCGGTCGCCGTGGAGTTGACCCTGGTCCCCGGTGAACACGAGCTGATCGATTACCGTCTCAGTTCTCCCGGCCAGGGCGACGCGGTCTTGCATATCCGCGGCCAGGCGCTGTTCGAGCCACGCCGATCCGTGGCCGCGCTGCAACTGCCGGCCGATGCGGCCGAGGCCGGCTGGCACCCGGTCACGCAGCCGGCGATGGTACTGCTGCAACTCACCAGTTTGCTGGCCCGGGAGCAGGCCTGCGAGGTCGCGGCCCTTACGCTGCTGTCGGTGGACGAAGTGCGGGTCGATGGCGCCCTGGAACAGGCCGCCTGGTTGTGGCTGCGCCCCTCCGACAACGATTTCGCCCAGGTGGAGATGCCGTCCACGGTGTCCCGTCTGGACATCGATATCTGCGATGGGGCGGGCGAGGTGCTGATGCAACTGCGGGACCTGGTGTGCAGCCATGGCAATGACCTGGACGCGGCCCCCGGACCGGTGCCGGTAAGCATGCCCGAACAGATCAAGGGCATGATCCCGACGCTCAACGGCACCGGGGCCATGACCACCGTCCTGCCGGCCTGCTCGCAGCTGTTCGTCGAGTTCGCCGCCACCACCGGAAGGGAAGTGATGGACATGGGCTGCGCCTACGGCGTGGCGACCATCGCCGCGCTGGAGCAGGGCGCCCGGGTGCTGGCGGTGGATATCGAGGAGCAGCACCTGAGGATTCTCGCCGACAAGGTGCCGCCACACCTGCGCGGGCGCCTGAGCACACTGGCCGGCGCCTTGCCGGACATGGATTTCGCCCCGGGCCGGTTCCAGGCGATCCATGCGGCGCGGGTCCTGCATTTCCTGGCGCCCCAGGCGTTTCGCGAGTCGATCCGCAAGATGGCCCGCTGGCTGGCCCCGGGCGGCCAGCTGTTCCTGACCTGCGACACCCCGTACTTCCCGCACTGGGCGGCCCGGGTCGACGAGTACGAGCGCCTCAATGCCGCGGGCGAGGAGTGGCCGGGCTATATCGCCGATATCGCCGGCTATTTCCGCAGCCGCGTCCAGGCCAGCGCCGGCAATGCCATCGACAGCGGCAGCCATGCCAGCGACGCCCTCAACGGCACCCCGCTGATCAACCTGGTGGACCCCGAGATCCTGGCCCGCGAATGCCGGCTTGCCGGGCTGCAGGTGGAGGAGGCCGGCTACGAAGGCCTGGCCATCGACTTCGAGGGCCACGCCGCCAGCGATGGCCTGGAGCATGCCAGCGTGATCGCGATCAAGCCCTGCAGCGCAACCCCGCGCAGCCTGCGCCGCTAACTTTCTGGATGGAACTCAGATGCCTGTTAAAGACGTGCAATCGGTCAAGAACACTATTCGTCGCCTGCTGGCTGACGCCCTGGGCGTCGCCGCCGAGGACATCAGCGAAAGCAGGACCTTTTTCGAACTGGGCCTGACCTCGCGTATCGGCGTGATGTGGATGGCCCAGGTCAACCAGGCCTATGGGCTGAGCATCCCGGCGGTGCGGGTCTTCAACTACCCGACCCTGGCGCGGATGGCCGAACTGGTGCACCAGGAACAGGCCGAGCAGGGCGTGGAGGGCAGTGCCCAGCGCCCGGCACGGGCGATGTTCGGGCGGCGTCCGGCGCCTGCCGCGGTAACGGCTGCGGCGCTGCCTGAGGCGCCGGCGTCCAGCATTCCCGCGCAGCCGAGGAAGCTGGCGTCGTTTCGTGCTCGGTCGCGCCCGGCCAGCGTCGAGCCCGCAAGCGTCCCTCAGGTGCCTGTCGCCAGGCCTGAGGCCAGAGGCGATGCCGGCGCCATCGCCATCATCGGCCTGTCCGGGCGTTTTCCCCAGGCGCGCGACGCGCGGGCGTTCTGGGCCGCCGTGGCCGAAGGCCGCGACTGCATCAGCCGCGTCGCCCGGGACTACTGGCGCATGGACCAGGCCTACAGCCCGACGCGCCAGGCGGGCAAGACCTATTCCGATTCCATCGGCGCGGTCGACGATATCGATTGCTTCGACCCGCTGTTCTTCAATATTTCCCCGGCCGATGCCGACGCCATGGACCCCCAGCAGCGGCTGTTCCTGCAAGAGGCGTGGAGCTGCCTGGAAGATGCCGGCCTGCATCCGCAACAGTTGGCCGGCAGCAAATGCGGGGTGTTCGTCGGCTGTGGCAGCTACGGCCAGAGCCAGAACGGCAATGCCCTGAGCGCCGCCGGTTTCCTCGGCGGCAGCGCCTCGATCCTGGCCGCACGCATCGCCTACCTGCTGGACCTGCGCGGCCCCTGCCTGACCATCGACACCGCCTGTTCCGCGTCCCTGGTGGCCATCGCCCAGGCCTGCGACAGCCTGGTGACGGGTAACAGCGACCTGGCCCTGGCCGGTGGCGTGTCGATCCTCAGCGACCCGTCGATCCACATCATGGCCAGCCAGGCCGGCATGTTGTCCGCCGACGGCCGTTGCTACAGCTTCGATCAGCGGGCCAACGGCTTTGTCCCGGCCGAAGGGGTCGGAGTGGTGGCCCTCAAGCGCCTGGCGGATGCCCAGCGCGACAACGACCCGATCTACGGCACGCTGATCGGCTGGGGGGTCAATCAGGATGGCAAGACCAACGGCATCACGGCGCCCAGCCAGACTTCCCAGGCCGAGTTGCAACAGGCGGTGTTCAAGCAGTTCGGTATCGACCCGCGCAGCCTGGGGCTGATGGAGGCCCATGGTTCGGGCACGCCCCTGGGCGACCCGATCGAAGTGGAGGCCCTGGTCAATGCGTTCAAGCCGTTCACCGACGAGCGCGGGTTCTGCGCCCTGGGTTCGGTCAAAGGCAACATGGGGCACATGCTGGCGGCGGCGGGGGTGGCGGGGTTCTTCAAGGCGCTCCTGGCGATCCGCCATCGGCGTCTGCCGCCCTCGGCGCACTTGCAGACCCTCAACGAACATATCCAGCTCGACCGGTCGCCGTTCTATATCCATACCGACAACCGCGAATGGACAGTGCCCGAAGGCACTCGGCGGCGCGCCGGGGTCAGCTCGTTCGGCTTCAGTGGCACCAATGCCTACGCGGTGCTGGAAGAGTACCCGCAGCCCGGCCCCGTGCCCGCCAGCGCACCCGCCGAGCAGGTGATAGTGCTGAGCGCGCAGAACGAGGAGCGCCTGCGCGCCTATGCCGGCAAGCTGCTGGAGTTCCTGCGCGGCGAGGGGGCGATGCTGCGCCTCGAAGACCTGGCCTACACCCTGCAGGTGGGACGCCTGGCCATGGACGCGCGCCTGGCCCTGGTGGCCGATTCCATGCAAACCCTGGAACAGGCCCTGGCCGCCTACCTGGCGGTGGCCCCTGGCGACGACCGCGAGGCCCGGCTGTTTCACGGCAAGCCTGTGGTCGAGCAGGACGCCCTGCTCGATGCCGACGAACTCCCGGCGACCGCCTTGCGCTGGGCGCGGGAGGGAAAGTGGGCGGCGCTGGCGCGGCTGTGGGTGCGCCGCGGCGGTTTCGACTGGCAGCCCCTGCGGGCCCAGGACGGCGAGCCGCCAGCGCGGCGCGTCAGCCTGCCGACCTATCCGTTTGCCCAGCGACCCTGCCAGATGCCGGTGTTCCGGGTATTGGCCGCGCCGACGGCGCCCGCCGGGCTGTCGCCACTGCTGCAGCGCAATGTCTCCACCTTCGAGGGCGTGGCGTTCCGTTCGCGGTTCAACGGCGACGAGTTCTATTTCGCCGACCATGTGATTGCCGGACGCAAGACCCTGCCCGGCGTGGCCTATCTGGAAATGGCCTGCACCGCCGGCTACCTGGCCTCGGGCCAGGCGATTTCCCGGGTGCGCAATATCGTCTGGCTGCAACCCTTCCTGGTGGACCGCGAGCCGGCCACCCTGGAACTGCGCCTGAAGCAGAAAAACGCCAAGACCCGCTTTGAAATCCACGACCTTTCCGGCGCCCGCGAACAGCTCTGCGCCCAGGGTGAAATCGTCATCGAGGCCGGCGCCTCCGAGCTGCCACCGGTGCCGTCGCTTGCCGGACTGCTGGCCGAGGCCCAACGGCTGGACGAAGGCGCCGGGTGCTATGCGCGTTTCGCGGCCCAGGGTTTTGCCTACGGGCCGACCTTCCGCGCCATCAAAAGCCTGTCGCGCAGCGGCGGCTACCTGATCGCCGAGATCCAGCGCCAGGCGGGCGGCGGCCAGGGCGAACAGCCGGTGCCGGAAGGCCTTGGCCAGCATTACCGGCTGCTCGACGGCTTTATCCTCAACCCGGCGCTGCTCGACAGCGCGTTCCAGCCGTGCATCCGTTTCTGCGAGGACGAAGACCCCAGCAGCACCTACATCCCTTACGCCCTGGAGCAGATCACCGTGCTCAAGGCCTTGCCCGAACGCTTCTACAGCGTCGCGCAGCTGCGGGAGATCGACGCCGAAAGCGCCCGTTGCTCGGTGCACATCCTCGGCGAGAGCGGCGAGCTGCTGGTGCATATCGACAACCTGACCCTGCGGCCGATCAAGGCGCGACAGGCGGCGTCGCCCAGCCAGCTGTACCGCATGGACTGGCTGGCCGCGGCGCCGGCACCCGAGATCGACGCCGCCCAGGCGCAGGCCGCGCGCCTGCTGTTCGTCGCCGATGGGCAACTGGCCGAGCACTTGGCCCGGCCCCAGGACATCCTGGTGTACCCCGGCGCTGCCTTTCGCTGCGTCGGGCCCCGGCACTATGAGGTAGTGCCCGACAATCCGCAGGATTACGCCAGGTTGTGGGAGGCCTGTGCCGAGCCGGTGTCGACCCTGGTCCATACTTGGGCCCTGGGGGCGCCGGTGGAGCTGCAACAAGCCCTGGCGCTCAATCTGTATGCGCTGACCTTCATCGCCCAGCAGTTGCTCCGTGGCGATGCCGCCAAGGGCACCACGCTGCTGCATTTCTATCCCCATGACGTGCCGGCCGGGGTGGCCGTGGGCGGCTTCATGCGCAGCCTGGCAGCCGAGCGGCCGGAGTGGGTGGCCCGCTCCATCGCTTTGCCCGGCCTTGGGGCGCAACCCCTGGCCGCACTGATGGCGCGGGAAATTGGCGTGTCGCAGCAACCCGGCCTTGGGGTCGAGGTACGCCTGGAAGAGGACCGGCGCCTGGTGCTGAGCGCGGTGCCCGATACTCAGACCGCCGTGGGCCAGGACGCCTTGCGCGAGGGCGGGGTCTACCTGATCAGCGGCGGGGCCGGTGGCCTGGGGCTGATCCTCGCGCGGGCGCTGGTACAGGGCTATCGCGCCCGGGTCTTCCTCACTGGCCGCACGCCATTGGCGCAGTTGCCGGCGGCGAGCCGGCAGGTCATTGAGGCACTCGACCAGGACGGGCAGGGCGCAGGAGTGGAATACCTGCCCGCCGATATCACCGACGCCCAAGGCAGCGCCGAGCTGGTGGCCGGGATCAGGCAGCGGGCCGGGCGCATCCACGGCGTGTTCCATTGCGCCGGGAGCATGGACAACGCCACGCTGGCGCACAAGGACGCCGCGCAGATCGCGCGCATCGTCAACCCCAAGGCCATTGGCGTCACCCTGCTGGACCAGGCCCTGGAGCACGAAGCCCTGGACCTGTTCGTGGTCTATTCGTCGATTGCGGCCGTGATGGGCTTTGCCGGCCAGACCGACTACGCCTATGCCAACCGCTTCCTCGATGGCTTTGTCGCCCAGCGCCAGCGCCGGGTCCGCCATGGGTTGCGCCAGGGGCGCAGCCTGGCGCTCAACTGGACCCTGTGGCGCGACGGCGGTATGCAGCTCGACGCGCAGAGTTCGCTGTTCCTGGAGCGCAGCCGCGGCCTGCAGGCCCTGGACGCCGCAGCCGGGATCGCAGCGCTCAAGCACTGCCTGGCTATCGAGGAGGGCACGCAGCGGGTGGTCGTCCAGGGGCAGGCCAACGCCATCCAGGCGGCCTGGAACGAGTTCCCCAAGGCGCCGCGTGGCAGCGCCGCGACACCCCGGCCGACAACCGCCAGCCCGCAGGGCCAGGGCTCGTCGGCGGTGGGGGAGCGGACCCTCGGCGAGCTGGCGGAGCTGCTCAAGCTGGCGCCCGCCGACATCGACCCGGACCAGGACCTGATGAAGTACGGCCTGGACTCCATCGGCGCGATGATGCTGATCAACAAGATCAACGACGCCTTTGACATCAACGTGCAACCGGCGGCGTTGCTGCGTCACACCAGCCTCAGGGCCTTTATCGCGCATATCTGCGAGGAGCATCTGCCCGCAGCCGAGGTTGCCGAGCAGACCCAGGCCGAGCCGCCGCTCGCGGCGCCGGCGGTCGCGGTGAACTACCCCGATCCTTACCTGGCCCCGGTGCCCAGGGGCGACTGGATCGACAGCAGCGCGCCGTCCGCCGCGGCCGCAATCGAGGCCGAGGTGTGGCCCATGAGCCATGGCCAGCAGTCGCTGTGGTTTATCCATAAGCTCAACGAAGCCAGCGCGGCTTATCACATCGCCATGACTTTCCGTCTGCGCTCGCCCCTGGATCGCGCCGCCCTGGAGCGCGCCTACAGCCTGTTGCTGCAGCGTCACCCGGCGCTGCGCGCGCGGTTCAGCGAACGCCAAGGGCAACCGGTGCAGGAAATTCCGCCAACGGTGCTGCCCGACATCGGCCTGTACAACCTGGCCGGCCAGTCGCGCGAGCAGGTGCAGGAGGCGCTGCAGGCCGCCCATCGCCAGCCGTTCGACCTGCAACAGGGCGCCCTCAGCCGGCTGCGCCTGTTTATCTGCGGCGAGCGCGACACCCTGGTGTTGTGGACCGTGCACCACCTGGTGTCGGATGCCTGGAGCCAATGGCTGCTGCTCGATGAATTGCTAGGCGGCTACGCCGCCCTGTGCCGCGGCGAGCAGCCGCTGCTGGCGCCATTGACGGCCAGCTTCGCCGATTTCGTAAGCGAGGAAGAGGCGTTTCTGCTCAGCGCCGCCGGCCAGCGCCAGCGGGATTTCTGGAAAGCCCGGCTGGCCGACCCAGAGGTGCGCCTGAACCTGCCGCTGGATTTCCCGCGGCCCAAGGCCCAGACCTTCAATGGCGCGTCGCTGGCGATCCAGTGCGACAGCGAACTGAGCGAAGGCATCAAGGCCCTGGCGCAACGCCAAGGGGTCACGGTGTTCACCGTGCTGCTGGCCGCCTACCAATGCCTGCTCGCCCGCTACTCCTCGGACCGCCAGGTGTGGATCGGTTCGCCGGTCTCGGGGCGTATCGACCAGCGTTTCAACCCGCTGGTGGGCTACTTCGTCAACTCGGTGGTACTGGCCGCCGACCTGCGGGCCAATCCGTCCTTCGGCGAACTGCTGCAACAGCAGAAACAGGTGGTGCTCGAAGCCCTGGAAAACCAGCGGGTGCCGTTCGCCCGGCTGGTGCAGGACCTCAACCCTCCCCGCGAGGCCGGGCGCACGCCGCTGTTCCAGGCCGAGTTCGTGTATCAGAAGCCGCACCAGAGCAGCGAACTGATCCGCATCCTGTCGCCCGAGGAAGGCGTGCCGATCCGGCACCAGGGGTTGCAGCTGGAGTCTGTGCCGTTCGCCCAGCAGGAGGGGCAGTTCGAGATCGGCCTGGAAATGATGGACATCGACGGGCGACTGGCCGGCGCCCTGAAGTTCAACGCCGACCTGTTCGCCGCGCCGACCATGGCGCGCATGCGGGACAGTTTCCTGACCCTGTTGCAACACTGCGTCAGCCAGCCCGAGACCCCGGTCTGGTCGCTGCCGGTGGTCGCCGGGCAGGATCTGGCGCGCTCGGCCACCTGGCTGCAAGGCGCCCGGGTGCCCGTGGCGCCATTGACCACGGCCCAATTGTTCGAGCAGCTAGTGCTGCGCCAGGCCGCGCAGACCGCGCTGCTCGACTCCCGGCGCAGTTGGAGCTACGAGGCCTTGAACCAGCGGGCCAATCGCCTTGCCCATCACTTGCAGGCCGCGGGCCTGAGGCAAGGGCAGGGGGTCGCCCTGTGCATGCAACGCTCGGGCGACCTGGTGGCCGCCTTGCTCGCGGTGTTCAAGGCGGGCGGTTTCTACATCCCGATGGACCCGGGTTTCCCCGCCCAGCGCCTGCAACACATGCTCGACGATGCCCGGCCGGCCTTCATGCTGGTCGACAGCCTGGCCGGGTTGCCCCAGGGGCTGACCCTGGAGGCCACGACCTTGCTCGACCTGGCCGCGCAAGCCGGGGTCATCGATGCCCGCCCGGCCGATAACCTGGCGTGCCGGTCGCACATGCACGACAGCGCCTATGTGATCTACACCTCGGGCTCCACCGGGCGCCCCAAGGGCGTGCAGATCGCCCACCAGGCCTTGAGCAACTTCCTGCAATCCATGGGCCGCGAACCGGGGCTGTCGGCGCAGGACCGCCTGCTGGCCGTGACCACCATTTCCTTCGATATCGCCGCGCTGGAGCTGTACCTGCCGCTGGTCAACGGCGCCTGTGTGGTCCTGGCGTCCCGCGAGGCGGCCATGGACGCCCTGCAATTGCAGCGCCTGCTGGACGAGCAGCGGATCACGCTGATGCAGGCCACCCCAACCACCTGGCAGATGCTGGTCGGCAGCGGCTGGGCCGGCAAGCAGGATCTGCGCATTCTGTGTGGCGGCGAACCGCTGCCGCGCAGCCTGGCGCGCGAACTGCTGTCGCGCGGCCGTGAACTGTGGAACCTCTACGGCCCCACGGAAACCACCATCTGGTCCTGTGTCGAGCGGGTCGACGGGCAGGGCACGTCGGCCATAGTGCCGATCGGCAAGCCGATCCAGAACACCAGCATCCATATCCTCGACGAGGCCCAGGCAGAAGTGCCGCCAGGGGTGGCCGGGGAGTTGTGCATCGGGGGAGAAGGGGTCGCCAGCGGCTACCTCAACCGCCCGGACCTGAACGCCGAGAAATTCATCCAGGGCCCCACCGGCCGGCTGTACCGCACCGGCGACCAGGCGCGCCTCACGTCCGACGGCCAGCTGGAATTCCTCGGCCGTGAGGACGGCCAGTTGAAGGTCCGTGGCTTTCGCATCGAGGCGGGGGAAATCGAGAACAGCCTGCGCGGCCATCCCCAGGTGCGCGATTGCGTGGTCACCCTGCGCCAGCGCGGCAGCGGCGGCGATGCCGAAGGGGTGTTGACCGCCTATGTGGTCGTCGTCGCGCCGGCGATCCTCGACGAAGCCTTCAAGGCCGAGCTGCGCCAGCGCGTGGCGCGGGACCTGCCGGCGTACATGGTGCCGTCGTTGTACGTCGGCCTGAACGCCTTGCCGCTGACCCCCAACAACAAGATCGATCGCAAGGCGCTGCCCGCACCGGAGAGCGTCGACCCCGTCCATGCGCGACGGCCCATGGCCAGCGGGCGGGCCGAGCAGGTGGCGGGTATCTGGGCGGCGATCCTCGGCCTGCCGCGGGCGCGCGACGACAGCCACTTCTTTAACGCCGGGGGCACCTCGTTCACCGCGACCCGCCTGATCTACCAGGTCCAGCAGGAACTGGGCATCACGCTGCCGGTCAGCCTGCTGTTCGAACATCCGACCCTGGGCAGCTTCGCCGAGGCGCTCGAACGCCAAGCTGGGGGCAGCCCCCTCCCACCGGCGCAGCCCGCCGAGCCTGTCCCGGACGACCCGGACCAGGCCTTGCTCGACATCCTCGCGCAATTACAGAGCGGTCGACTCAGCGTCGACCAGGCCAACCGTTTAATGGGTGATTTCCAATGACTGTGTGCATTACCACCACCGACATCCTCAACCTGGTCAAGGACGGCCACATCTCCCTGGTCCAGGGGCGCGATCTGCTGCGCCTGGTGGCCGGCAACGGCCAGCCTGTCCGGGAACAGCCCGCGGGCGCCATGGATATCGCGATTATCGGCATGTCCGGGCGCTTTCCCGGCGCCGACAGCACAAGCGCCTTCTGGGACAACCTCAAGGCCGGGCGCAACAGCGTGGCGCAGATTCCCGCCAGCCGCTGGGACAGCCGCGACTATTTCGATCCCGACCGCAACGCCCGCAACAAGAGCTACAGCAAATGGGCCGGCCTGGTGGACGACATCAAGGGCTTCGATGCCGACTTTTTCAATATCAGCCCCCGCGAAGCGCTGCTGATGGACCCCCAGCAGCGGCTGTTTTTCCAGGAAGCCTGGGGCGCCATCGAAGACGCCGGCTATGCGCCTGGCAGCTGGTCCAACAGCAAGTGCGGGGTGTTTGTCGGCTGTGTCACCGGCGACTACCTGACGCACCTGCGCCAGCAGCAGATGCCAGCCGATGCCTACAGCCTGACCGGCAACGCCTCGTCGATCCTCGCCGCGCGGCTGTCCTACTTCCTCAACCTGAAAGGCCCGGCGGTGGCGGTGGACACCGCGTGTTCGTCGTCCCTGGTGTCGGTGCACATGGCCTGCGAAAGCCTGCAAAGCGGCACGTGCGAAGTGGCCCTGGCCGGTGGGGTGATGCTGTACAACACCCCGGAACTGTTTGTCCTGGCCTCGCAGCTGGGCATGCTGTCGCCGGACGGCCTGTGCAAGACCTTCGACGAGCGGGCCAACGGCATCGTGATTTCCGAAGCGGTCGCGGTTGTGGTGCTCAAGCCATTGGCGGCCGCCGAACGCGACGGCGACACCATCCACGCGGTGATTCGCGCATCGGGGATCAACCAGGACGGCAAGACCCCGGGCATTACCGTGCCCAGCGCCTATGCCCAGACCCAGTTGCTCAGCGACGTCCATGCCCGCGCCGGGATCGACCCGCGCAGCATCGGCTACGTCGAGGCCCATGGCACGGGCACGCGCCTGGGCGACCCCATCGAGGTCGAGGCCCTGACCGCCGCTTTCCGCCAGCGCACCGAGGACAAGGGGTTCTGCGCCATCGGCTCGGTCAAGACCAACATCGGCCATGCCCAGGTCGCGGCGGGGATCACCAGCCTGATCAAGGCCGTGCTGTGCCTGCGGCACCAGACATTGCCGCCGTCCCTGCACCTGGAGCAACCCAACCAGCACATCGATTTTGCCAACAGCCCATTCTTCACCCTCGACCGCCTGCAGCCCTGGACGGCCCAGGCCGATCACCCGCGGCGGGCCTGTGTCAGTTCCCTGGGGTTCAGCGGTACCAATGCCCATCTGGTGCTGGAAGAGTACGTGCCTGCCGCGCCAGCGCCCGCCCGCCATTGCGACGCCCCGGGCGCCAGTGTGGCGGTGCTGTCGGCGCGCACCCCCGAACGCCTGAAGGTCATGGCCGAGCGCCTGCTGCACTGGCTGGACAGCAACGCCCCGCTGCCGGCTTTGCGCGACGTGCTGCACACCTTGCAAAGCGGGCGCGACCCGATGCCTGCCAGGCTGGCCTTGCTGTGCGATTCCCTGGAATCGCTGGCCCAGGGGGTGCGCGGTTTTCTTGCCGAGGGTGCCGATCGCCAGCTGGTGTTTGTCGGTGACGAAGCCGACGAGCAGGGTCGTCAGGCGGCCCAGGCCGAGCTTGCCGCGCTGCCACAGCCCATGGCTCGCGACCTGGCCCGCCTGTGGGCGGCCGGGGCGGCCGTGCAATGGCCTCTGTTCTCGCCCCAGGAGCACCTGCGTCGTGTCCCGCTGCCCACCTATGCCTTTGCCGCGACCCCTTACTGGGCCGCTGGCACGCCCGTCGTGCCCAGCGAAGTGGCAGCCTTGCATCCCATTCAGTTGCACCGGCTGAACGGGACACCACAGCCCAGCTTCAGTCATCGCTTCGAGAGCGACGAGGTCTATCTCAAGGATCATCTGGTGTCCGGGGCACCGACCCTGCTGGGCGTCTCCCATCTGGAAATGGCCGTCACCGCTCAGCGCCTGGCCGGGGAAGGCGTCCCGGACGGTCTGCTACAGCAAGTGCGGAACGTGGCCTGGATCAAGCCGGTAATCGTCACCGATCAACCCCAGCAAGTGCAGGTTGACCTGCAGGAGACCGAGCGCGGCACGGCCTATCGGATCAGTGACGGGGCGGGGCAGTTGTTTTCCCAGGGCCGGGTAGGTTGGGTGCCGGCTCCGCAACAGATGCCCCGGATGGATCTGGCGGCGATCAAATCCCGTTGCACCGAGGCCTTGCCGGCGGCGGACTGCTATCGGATCTTCGTTCGCAACGATCTGGTCTACGGGCCGAGCTTGCGCGCCCTGGAAACCTTGTATTTCAACGCCTCCGAATCCCTGTCTCGGCTGGTCTTGCCCCAGGCCCTGCGCCATGATCTGGGAGCCTACACCCTGCATCCGTCGTTGGTGGAAGGCGCCTTGCAGAGCATGTTGGGGCTGCTCGGCGACCCCAGCCGCGACAGCACCTTGTACATCCCTTATTCCCTCAACGAGATCACGGTTTACGCACCGCTCACGGCAACCTGTTACGGCTATGCCCGAGTGGCGGGCAACCATGGCGCGGCGCAGTTCGCCGAAAAGCGTTTCGACATCGACCTGCTGAGTGACGACGGACAAGTGCTGGTCGCCATACGCAGCCTGTCCTATCGGCCTTACTCGCTGCGCAAGAAGGACGACCTGCAACTGTTTGCTCCCCACTGGCAGGCGCAAGACCTCGACAGCCAGCCAGCCCAGCCGTTGACCGCCCACACTGTGCTGTTCAGGGCGGCTCAGGGAGGGTGGCAGGCTCTTGAACAGGCCCTGAGCTTCAAACCATGGCGCGTGTCGCCAACGCCGGCCAGCGACGGTTCGGTGCACGTCAGTGAAGACGGCAAGAGCCTGGGCATCGACCCTCGGAATGCCGGGCATTGGCAGCAATGGCTGGACGCGCTGCCCGCCAGCGGCGACTTGAATCTGTTGTTCCTGCTGGAGGAGGGACTGCAAGGCGAGGCGCTGCTGCACCTGTTGTATCAGCTTGTGCCCGTGCTGGTGGCACGCCAGCGGACCCAGGGACGCCTGCTGTTCGTCAGCCGTTCGGCCCAGGCCGGGCATCGCGCCCAGGCCGGGCATCGCGCCCTGGCCGGGTTCGCCCGGGTCCTGCGCCATGAGCATCCCGGGCTGTGGGCCGGTGTCCTCGAGGTCAGCGGCACCGAGGCCGACGCCGCGCGCCAGGTGGAGCAAGAGTTGCGCCATGGACCGGTGGCCGGCCAGGTGCTGGTGCGTTACCAGCAGCAGGTGCGCCAGGTGCAACGGCTCGAAGGCCTGGAGCGCTCGGCGGCGCTTGTGCCCCAGGGCTTGTTTCGCCAGGGCGGTGTCTACCTGATCAGCGGCGGCGCCGGCGCCCTGGGCTTGCAGATTGCCCGCCAGCTGCGCCGGCGCTTCGCCGCGCGGGTGATGCTCTGCGGGCGTTCCCCTGCGGACCGTGTGGCGCAGGCCCTGGCGCAGGCCGAAGAGCCCAGCTTGCCGGGACTGACCCGCTATCTGCAGGCCGATGTCAGCCGCCAGGCCGACGTTGAGGCGCTGCATCGGGCGATCAAGGCCGAGTTCGGCGTCCTCAATGGCGTGCTGCATGCCGCCGGGGCGATCCGCGACAGCCTGATCGTCAAGCAGGACCCGAGCGCCCTGGGACCGGTGATCGAGCCCAAGGTCGCCGGTGTGCGTCACCTGGACGAGGTGACCCGGGGCGAC
Source organism: Pseudomonas baetica (assembly GCF_002813455.1). Classification (NCBI taxonomy): domain Bacteria; kingdom Pseudomonadati; phylum Pseudomonadota; class Gammaproteobacteria; order Pseudomonadales; family Pseudomonadaceae; genus Pseudomonas; species Pseudomonas baetica. The sequence continues at coordinate 5,035,483 of NZ_PHHE01000001.1, forward strand.
GAGCTGGACCTGTTCCTGGTGTTTTCGTCCATCTCGTCCCTGGCGGGCACCGTCGGCCAGTCGGCCTACGCCTATGCCAACGAATACCTCGACCATTTTGCCCAGTGGCGCGACGAACAAGTGCGGGCCGGGCAACGCCAGGGCAAGTCGCTGTCGGTCAACTGGCCGTACTGGCGCGACGGCGGCATGCGCCTCAGCGAGCAGAACCAAACCCTGATGCGCAATGTGATGGGCGTGCAGCCGCTGTCCCTGGACACGGGGATGGAGGTCTTGCTGGGCCTGTCCACGACCAGCCCGACCTCGCTATGCGTGGCCGTGGGCGATCGCGCGAAGATCGAAAAAGTCCTCGGCATGACCCCGTTGCAGCCAACACCGAGCATGGCGGTGCGCCCACCCGCGATCGCCGCCAGCGAGGGGCTGGTCCGCGCGCTGGGCAAGCTGGCCGCCGATATTCTGCGACGCGATGCCGGCAGCCTGCGCCCCCAGGTCGCCCTGACGGATTACGGCTTCGACTCCATCACCTATGTGGAACTGGCCAACCGGATCAACCGCGATTACGCCCTGGACATCACCCCGGCACTGTTCTACGAGCACAAGACCCTGGAGGCCGTGGCGCAATTTCTGGCGCTCGAGCAGGCATCGGCGACACCTGCCGTGCCAGTCATCGACGCGGCGCCTGTCACCAGCGACGCAGGCGCCGACCTGATGGCCACTCTCAAGGACCTGGCAGCCCAGGTGCTGCACAAGACCGCCTCGGGTTTCAACGTCGACAGCGAGCTGGGCAGCTATGGCTTCGACTCCATCACCTATGTCGAACTGGCCAACAAGCTCAACGGCCACTACGACATCGATATCACCCCGGCGCTGTTCTACGAGCACAAGACCCTGGCCGCGTTGGGTGGATTTATCTCGGCCCAATACCCGCAAACCGTCGCGGCGCCAGCGCCGGCGGCAGTGCCGGAACCGGAGCCGGCCGTGGCATCCGCGGCCGCAGGCTCGGCCATGCCACACGCCGACAATGGCGTCATGCCGATCGCGATCATCGGCATGGCCGGGGTGTTGCCGGGTTCGCCCGACCTGGAGCGTTTCTGGGAACACCAGCTCGCGGGCGATGACATGATCACCACGGTACCGGCGCAACGCTGGAGCTGGGAGGCGATCTACGGCGACCCGGCCGAGGGCGGCAAGACCCGCGCCAAATGGGGTGGCTTCATCGACGATGTCGACAAGTTCGACAGTTTGTATTTCAACATCTCGCCCCATGAAGCGAAGCTGATGGACCCCTCCCAGCGACTGATCCTGGAGACGGTTTTCAGTGCCATTGGCAACGCCGGTTACGCCAGCAGCGATTTCGCCGGCAGCCAGACGTCAGTCTTCATCGGTGTCTGCGCGACCGACTATCTCAATCTGCTGGTGGAGTCCGGTGCGCCGATCAGCGCCTATTCCTCCTCCGGGCTGTCCCACTCGATGCTGGCCAACCGCATCTCCTACCAGTTGGGCTGTCATGGCCCGAGCGAGCCGGTGGACACCGCCTGCTCCAGCTCGTTGGTAGCCCTGCACCGGGCGGTGGAGTCCATTCGTAATGGCTGCGAGATGGCGATTGCCGGCGGCGTGAACCTGCTCCTGAGTCCGTACCTCACCTTGTCGTTCAGCGATGCCGGGATGTTGAGCGAGGACGGTCGCTGCAAGACGTTCAGCGAAAAGGCCAATGGTTATGTGCGCAGTGAAGGGGCCGGCGCAGTGTTGCTCAAGCCGCTGCACCAGGCCATTGCCGATGGCGACGTCATCCACGCGGTGATCCACGCCACAGCTGAGAACCATGGCGGGCGGGCGAGCTCCCCGACCGCGCCGAACCCGGTGGCACAATCGATGCTGCTGGTGGATGCCTACACCCGCGCGGGAATAGACCCCTCGACCATTACCTACATCGAAACCCATGGCACCGGCACCCCCCTGGGCGACCCCATTGAAATCAATGGTCTGAAAGATGCCTTCGCCACCTTGTCGCGCAACCAGGGGGTGAATATTCCCCAAGGACGCTGCGGCCTGGGGGCGGTCAAGACCCATATCGGTCATCTGGAAGCCGCCGCCGGCATGGCCGGGCTGTTCAAGGTCATCTTGTCGATGCAGCACCGCACCTTGCCGGGCAACCTGCATTTCGACCGGCAGAATCCGTACATCAAACTGGCTGACAGCCCGTTCTACATTGTCGATCAGCGACAGCCGTGGACGGTCCTGACCGACGCGCAAGGTCGACCGATCCCACGCCGGGCCGGGGTCAGCAGCCTGGGCTTTGCCGGAGCCAACGCCCATGTGGTGCTGGAAGAGTATGTAGCGCCAGCCGGCACGCCCCATGAGGACAACGAGCACCTGGTGGTGCTCTCGGCCAGGACGCGCGAGCGCTTGCTGGAGAGCGTCCGGCGCCTGGCCCGCCATCTCGAGAAACAACCGCAGATCTCCCTGGCGAACCTGGCGTACACCCTGCAAGTGGGCCGCGATGCCCTGGCCGAGCGCCTGGCGCTGGTGGTGGGCAGCGTGGCCGAACTGGCGCAACGCTTGCGTGAAGCGAGCGACGGGGCAGCGAGCGCCGATGGGGTCTACTGGAGCAGCCCCGACAGCACCAGCGCCGAGTCACCTGGCCAGCAGTGGGATCAGGCCCTCGCGACCCGCGACCTGAAGGCCCTGGCACAACTGTGGACCCGCCATCGCGAGCAAGCCCTGGATTGGCGCGCGCTGTCGCGCCCCGCCGGCGTGCGCCGGGTGGCATTGCCGAGCTATCCGTTTGCGCGGATTCGTCATTGGGCCATCGACGAACCGCCGGTGCCAACGCCGCCGGCGCCCGAGCCATCCCCCCGACACACATTGCTGACATTCGCCGAGCACTGGCAACCGGCGCTCGCCGAGGTCGCCAGCGCGGCGCCGGAGCAACCGCGGCTGGTACTGTGTTGTCTGTCCGATCCGGCCCATCAGGCACAGTTGCGCCAGCAGGCGGCTACGCAGATGCCTGGCAGTCGCCTGGTGTTCCTGTCGCGCCAGGGCCATGCCGGCGCCAACAGCTTTGCTCTCGACCCGCAGCGTGTCCATGAACTCAACGAGGTGCTGGGGACGGTTATCCAGCGGCACGGTGCCATCGACGGCCTGTTGTATCTGTGGCCGCTGGAGACGCCGGAACTCAGCCGCCAGCCCGGCCTGCTGGTGAGCCTGGTGCAGGCGTTGTCGCGGTTGCAGCAGAACGTGCAGCGGGTGTTGCTGGGCGGTATCTGCCGCGACGGGGCGGACCGTTGCCAACTGGAATCCTGGATTGGCCTGGAGCGCTCCATGCCACGCATCCTGTCGCACACCGTCTGGCAGACCGTGCTGCTGGAAAGCACCGCGGCTTGCGACTTCGCCCTGGCCGGCCAGGGGCGGGCGAGCGCCTGTTTCGAGCCGTTGCTGACACAATGGCGCGGCGGCGCAGGCGGCAGCAGCCTGTATGTGGGGCATCAGCGTCATCAACTGTCGATGCAACGCCTGGCCCTTGAGGTGGACGAAGCCGCGCAACCGGCGGCCTTGCCTTCGGCCCGGGCCAACACCTGGCTGATCACTGGCGGCAGCGGCCATCTTGGGCTGCTGTTCGCCGATCATCTGGCGCGCACCCAGGGCACCGCCCTGCGCCTGGCGCTGGTGGGGCGTTCAGCCCCGACCCCGGCCCTGGAGCAGCGCTTGCAAGCCTTGGCCGGCAGCGGCGCCCAGGTGCGTTACTGGCAGGCCGATGTGACGGACTTCGCCACCATGGAGCAGGTGCTGATCCAGGCCCGCACTGCCTTTGGCCCGCTGCAGGGGTTCATTCACGCCGCCGGTGTCGAAGAGGGGGACAGGCTGTTGCAGGCCTCGGCGCAGGCATTCCAGGCGGTGTTGGCGCCCAAGGTGGCCGGCAGCGAAATACTCGATGCCCTGACCGCTGGCGATCCGTTGGTCCATGCCTGTTATTTCTCCTCGACCGCCGCCTTGCTCGGCGACATGGGCGCGGGCAGCTACGCCATGGGCAATCGTTTTCTGATGGCCCACGCCACGTATCGCAACCAGCGGGTGGCCCGCGGCGAGCGCCATGGGCAAACCATCGCCATCAACTGGCCGTTGTGGAAAGACGGTGGCATGGGCCCGGTGCGGGCCGCCGCCGACTCCGAACAGGGGCGTGACCTGGCGTCGTACCTGCACCGAAGCGGTCAAGCCTTGCTCACCGCGCAACAGGGCCTGGCGGCCTTCGAAGCGATTCTGCGCAGCGGTCTGGAGCACGCGGCGGTGGCCTGCGGCGACGCTTCCCGGCTGGCGCAACTGTTCGACCTGGACACTCCGGCACAACCCGCGGTGGCGCCAGTGGCCGCAGCGCTGCCGTCATCCGCGCCGATCGACCTGCACACTCAAGTCCTGTCGGAGCTGCAAGGCCTGTGCAGCGATGTGGCGCAAATCCCGGCCACGGAATTGCCTGGCGATGCCACCCTGAGCAGCTTCGGCTTCGATTCGATCAACCTGGCCCGCCTGGCCAAGAAGATGCAGCAACGCTTCGGTTTCGCCGTCAGCCCGGCGCTGTTTTTCTCCCATCCGACCCTGGAGCGGCTGGCCGGGCACCTGGCGCAACAGCATGGCGCGCCATTGGCGGAGCATTATCGTTCGCAGGCCGCGCCTTCGGCGCCCGCGGCCCAGGCACCGCAACCGTCGAGCGTGCCACTGGGACGGCTTCCGGCGCCTGTACAGGCCCCCGGTAACCAGGCCGCATCGACGCGGCCGGCCGAGCCCATGGCGATCATTGGCGCCAGCGGTCGTTTCCCGCAATGCGACTCGGTCGATGAAATGTGGCAGTTGCTGCTCGACGGCCGCAGCGCCGTGAGCACGGCCCAGGCCGCGGAGGGCTACAGCTGCGGTTCGCTGCGCGGCGTCGATGAGTTCGACCCCCTGTTCTTCGGCATTTCCCCGCGCGCGGCGCAAGAGATGGACCCGCGCCAGCGGCTGTTGCTGGAAGAGTCCTGGCGCGCCCTGGAAGATGCCGGGGTCGGTCCCCGGCAATTGGCCAGCCAGCGGGTCGGGGTGTTCGTCGGCCTGGAGGAGGGCGAGTACTTCCAGCTGGGCGGTGGCGGTTCCATCACCGCCAACCACAGCGCCATCGCGGCCTCGCATCTGGCGTATTTCCTCGACCTCGACGGCCCGGTGATGGCCCTCAACACCGCCTGTTCCTCGGGGCTGGTGGCCTTGCACCAGGCCTGCCAGAGCCTGCGCCTGGGCGAGTGCGAGATGGCCCTGGTCAGCAGTGCCAACCTGATGCTCATGCGCCAGTCGTTCACCCGCATGGACGAGGCCGGCATGCTGTCGCCGGACGGCCGCTGCCACACCTTCGACCAGCGGGCCAATGGCATGGTCCCCGGCGAGGCGGTGGTGGCGCTGGTGGTCAAGCCGCTGTCGAAGGCCCTGGCCGACGGCGACCCGATCGTCTCGGTGATCGCCGCCAGCGCGATCAACTACGACGGCAAGACCAACGGCATCACCGCGCCCAACGGCGCCGCGCAGGCGCGGCTGCTGGCCTCGACCTACGAGGCCTGCGAACTGGCGCCAGGGCAGATCGATTATCTGGTCACCCACGGCACCGGCACCGCCCTGGGCGATGCGGTGGAGGTCAATGCCCTGGCACAGGTCTTCGGCCAGTCGCAGGAGGGGGCCCATTGCGCGCTGACCTCCACCAAGACCAACTTCGGCCACTGCCTGGCCGCATCGGGCCTGGTCAGCACCTTGTGCCTGGCATCGGCGCTGCGCCACGAAACCATCCCGCCGAGCCTGAATTTCGAGACCCACAACGACTTTGTCGACTGGCAGGCCAGTGGCTGCTTTGTCAACACCGCGCCGCGCCCATGGCCGGTCAAGGCCGACGGCCCGCGGCACGGCGCGGTGAGTGCCTTTGGCATGAGCGGCACCAATGCCCATGCGGTGCTGCGTGACCTTGCGCCCGGCGAGCGTCGCCAGCCGCAGCGCTTCCAGGCGTCGCCGGCCTATCTGCTGGTGCTGTCGGCGCGATCGATCCTGTCGCTGTGCGACCGGGTCGAGCAGTTGATCGAGGTGCTGGTCGGCAACCCGCAACTGGAGCTGGCCGCAGTCAGCCACAGCTTGCTCGACGGCCGCCATCACTTCGAATACCGCTGCGCCCTGGTGGTAGAGGATCAAGCTTCGGCACTGGACCTGCTGCGCCAGCTGGCCAGCGAGTACCTGCCACAGGCGCGGGCCCGGGCGGCCAGCGACGATGCCTTCCCGGCGCAGGTGTTCCAGGAGCGGGTACTGCTCGGCAAAGGCGACAAGCGCCAGGCGCCGCAACCCTCCATCGTGCGCACCATCGAGCAATGGGTGCGGCTACTGGGGGATGACCTGGACGCCACTCCACAGGTCGAGGGCTACGAGGAGACCCTGCGCGGCCTGGCCGAGTTCTACTGCCAGGGCTACGCGCTGCCCTGGCACCTGCGTTACCCGCGGCAGGCGCCCGTGCGCCTGCAACTGCCGACCTATCCCTTCGAGCATGGCCACTATTGGGTCGATCCCCAGGGCCCCGGTCGCGGCAGGCAAGCGCCTGCGCCGGCGGTCCGGCCGCTGGTGCGCCACCAGACCTCCCAGGCCAACGGCGAACATTTCGTCTCGGCGTTCAGCGGGCAAGAGTTTTTCCTGGCCGACCATGTGGTGCAAGGGCATCACGTGCTGCCAGGGGTGGCTTACCTGGAAATGGCCCTGCAGGCCGCCACGGCGCTGCATCCCCACTGGCGCAGCGCGCGTATCGCCAAGGTTGGCTGGATGGCGCCCTTGATCTGGGACGCCGAGCGGTCGCGGCAGGTGGAAACCCGGCTGACTCCGCTGGAAGGCGGCTTCGCCTACCGCATTGCCAGCCGCCTGGCGGATCAGCCCGAGTCTGAGCCGCTGGTGCATGGCCAGGGCGTGGTCACGCTGTTCGACACGGCCCTGGCCGAAGACTGCGACGTGCTGGATATCCAGGCGCTCAAGGCGCGCAGCCGCCATGTCCTGTCCGGGGCCGACTGCTACGCCGCTTTCCAGGCCGCGGGGCTGGCCTACGGGCCGGCCTGCCGGGTGATCGAGGCGGTCTACCGCGACGCGCGCCAGTGCCTGGTGCGCCTGGTACTGCCCGAGGCGCCGGGCAGCCAGCCCGCCAGCGCCTGGACCTTGCACGCCGCCTTGCTGGACGGTGCGTTGCAAGGGGTGGCGGGGTTCTTCCTCGGCGCGGATGGCCGCGGCAGCCTGCCGCCGAAAGTGCCGTTCGCCCTGGAGCGGATCGATATCCATGGCCGGCTCGATGCCTCGCTGTGGGCGCTGCTGAGCCTCGATGAACAGGGTGCCGTGAGCAAAGTCGATGCGCGGCTGTACGACGATCAGGGCCAACTGCGGGTCAGCCTGCGGGGGCTGGCGGCCCGGGACATTGCCCTGGGCGCCGGCGAGGCCCCCGCGCCGATCCGCCTGCTGCGCCAGTGGCAGACGGTGGCCGAGGCCGACGCCGTGCCGGCTGTGAACGGCGAACATCAGCTGTTGTTGCTCGCCGCGGGCGATCCGGCGCCGGCATTGAGCGGCCTGCGCCGATTGTTTCCCCAGGCGCGGGTCCAGGCGCTGGCGGTGGCCTGCACCGGCCAGGACAACCTGGCCCTGGCCCGGGATTACCAGGCGGCGGCCGAGGCACTGTTCGCCCATCTGCAAGGCTGCCTGGGGGCCGGCGCCAGCCAGCAGCCGCTGTTCGTCCAGGTGGTTCTGCTCGGCTGGCCGGCGGCGCCGGCGATGCTCGGCCTGGACGGCCTGCTGAAAACCGCGAGCCTGGAAAACCCACGGCTGCGCGGACAACTGATCGCTACGCCGACCCTGGAGGCCCTCGAACGGCAGCCGATCGACGGCGGGCACGCCACGGTCTGGCTCGACGGCGGCCAGCAGCGGGTGCCGGTCTGGACCGACGGCGGGGCGCTGGCGGCCCAGCGGCCAGTGTGGAAGGACGCCGGCTGCTACCTGATCACCGGCGGCGCGGGCGCCCTGGGACGGCTGTTTGCCCGCGACATCATCGAACACAGCCGCGATGCGCGCATCGTGCTGGTGGGGCGCTCACTGCTGAGCCCGGCCGAACATCAGCAATTGGCCGCCCTCGAACGGCGCGGGGCACGGGTCGAGTACTGCCAGGCGGACATCGGCCAACTGGCGGAAGTCGAAGCGCTGCTGGCCTCGGTGCAACAGGCCCATGGCCCCCTCAGCGGAGTGATCCATAACGCCGGTCTCATCGCCGACGACTTTATCGTCAACAAGACCCTGGCGCAGTTCGCCAGGGTGCTGGAACCCAAGGTGCGGGGCACCGCCAACCTCGACCACGCTACCCGCAACATGGCCCTGGATTACTTTGTGCTCGGTGCCTCGGCCAGCGGCGTGACCGGCAATGTCGGCCAGGCCGACTACGCGGCGGCCAATGCCTTCCTCGATGGCTTCGCCCAGGTGCGCAACCGGCAGGTGGCTCGTGGCGAGCGCCACGGCCATAGCTTGTCGATGGACTGGTCGCTCTGGGCCGAAGGCCGCATGCGCCCCGACGCCTCGACCGAGGAGCGGCTGTGGAGCCGCTCGGGCATTCGCCCCCTGAGCACCGCGGTGGCGCTGGCGGCGCTGCGCGGCGCCCTGGCCGCGGGCGCGACCCAGGTGCTGGTGGCCGAGGGCGATCGTTCCCGGGCGCTGGCGTCCCTGGATTTGCACGAGAAGCCTCGGACCCGGGACGAGCAACCCCAGGCCGTGTCGGCCTCGACTCCAGCAGCCGCACCGAACGCCGAGCAGGTCCAGCAGTACTTCAAGCAATTGCTCTGCGATGTGTTCGCGCTGCCGGCGCATCGGATCGATGCCCGGGCGCCCCTGGAAGACTACGGCATCGACTCGATCATGGTCGGCCGGCTGACCGCGCGGCTTGAAGAGGTGTTCGGGCCGCTGTCGAAGACCCTGTTCTTCGAATTCCAGACCCTGGAGAAACTCTGCGGGTATTTCCTGGATCAGCACGGGCCGGAACTGGCGCGCCGCCTAGCCCCGGCCGCCGAGGCTACCGCGCCGCTGGCCCCGATGACGGCCCCGACGGTGACCGCGACCGTTGCGCCCGAGCAGCCGGCGACCGTCGCCGAAGGGCCGATGGAGTTCGCCATCGTCGGGCTCAGCGGCCAATACCCGCTGGCGGCGGACCTGCAGCAGTTCTGGAGCAACCTGCGCGAAGGCCGCGACTGCATCACGCCGATCCCGGCCGGGCGCTGGAACCACGAACGCTTTTATAACGAGCAGAAAAATATTCCGGGCACCACCTATGGCAAATGGGGCGGTTTCATCGAGGATCTGGACTGCTTCGACACCCTGTTCTTCAACGTCTCGGCTCGCGAAGCCGAGCTGCTCGATCCCCAGGAGCGGCTGTTCCTGCAATGCGCCTACCACCTGCTGGAAGATGCCGGCTACACCCGGGCGAGCCTGGCCGCCACGGCCCGTCGCCATAGCCGCGAACACAGCGCCGCCCAGCGCCTGGACAGCGCCGCCGTCGGGGTGTTCGTCGGCGCGATGTACAACGAGTACCAGCTCTACGGTCCCGAGGAGACGGTCCTGGGCCATCCGCTGGCGATTCCCGGAAACATCGCCTCGATTGCCAACCGGGTGTCCTATTTCTGCAACCTGCATGGCCCCAGTGTGACCCTGGACACCATGTGTTCCTCGTCGCTGACCGCGATCCACATGGCCTGCCAGAGCCTGCTGGCCGGCGACTGCGCCCTGGCGATCGCCGGCGGCGTGAACGTCACCGTGCACCCGAACAAGTACCTGGTGCTGGGCCAGGGCCGCTTCCTCTCCGACGACGGGCGTTGCCGCAGTTTCGGCGAGGGCGGCAGCGGCTATGTGCCCGGCGAAGGGGTCGGTGCGGTGCTGATCCGTCCGCTGGCGGATGCCCTGGCCCAGGGCGACCGCATTTATGGGGTGATCCAGGCATCGTCCATCAACCATGGCGGCAAAACCAACGGTTTTTCGGTGCCCAACCCCAATGCCCAGGCGGCGCTGATCGAGGCTGCCTTGCAACGGGGCCGGGTCGACCCGCGCACTATCAGTTACATCGAGGCCCACGGCACCGGCACGGCCCTGGGCGACCCCATCGAAATCGCCGGGCTGGGCAAGGCCCTGGGGGCTGGCCCGCGGGAGTGCGCCATAGGCTCGGTCAAGTCCAATATCGGCCACTGCGAAAGCGCCGCCGGTATCGCCGGGCTGACCAAGATCCTGTTGCAGTTCCAGCACCGGCAACTGGTGCCGTCGCTGCACTCGGCGGTGCTCAACGGCAAGATCGGCTTTGCCGGCACGCCGTTCCGGGTCCAGCAGACCCTGGCGGACTGGCAGGTGGCCACGGGCGAGGCGCGAGTGGCGGCGGTGTCCTCGTTTGGCGCCGGCGGTTCCAATGCCCACCTGATCCTGCGCGAACCCACGGCGCAGGAAAGCGCCACCGCAACCGAGCACGACAACGGGCACGCCCGGGCGATCCCGCTGTCGGCGCGCACCGCGGGGCAACTGCGGGACAAGCTGGAACAACTGCGCCTGGCCCTGGCCGATGGCAGTCCGCGGACCCTGGCCGACATTGCCCACACCTTGCAGGAGGGGCGCGAAGCCATGCGCGAGCGGCTGGTGTTCATGGCCGACTCGCTGGAGACCCTGGCCACGCGCCTGCAGACCCTGAGCCTGAACTGGGCGCAGGTCGAGGCAGCGAGCGCCGAGGGCCTGTGGCGTGATCCGGCCGGGGCAGGGGTGTTCTTCCGCGCCCGGGCCGGCGCCGCGCCCGCCGAAGTTGCGGCCGGGGCTGACCTGGAGGCGCGTCTGCGGGCCTGGGTCGAGGGGGCCGCGCTGGACTGGGCCGAACTGCGCCCGGACCGCCTGGGCCGGCGCATCGGCCTGCCGCTGTACCCCTTTGCCAAGGAACGCTACTGGGCGCCCCTGGGACGGGATGCGCTTGCGCCGGCGTTGCCAGCAGTGGCGGACCAGCCGATCCTGGCCCGCACCTGGCACGCCGCACCTCTGCAACAGCCGGATGCTCCCGTCGCCCAAGGCGGGCTGCTGATCCTGTGCACCGAGCGCACCCACGCGCTGGCCCAGGGCCTGTTCGCCTCCGGCGGCCAGGGCCTGGATACGCATTACCTGGTGCACCAGGGCCAGGGCGCGCTCGACTTCCATGACCCGGACACTACCCTGGCCGCCTATCGTCGCTGCCCGGGACCGTTGACGGGGCTGATCGACCTGACGGCCCTGGACGCCGGTTATGAGGCCGGCACCGCCCTCGAACGCGGCAAGCTGGCGCTGCTCCAGGCCTTTGTCGCCGAGCAGCGGCAACACGCGCCACGGTTGTTGCTGGTGAGCCATGGCCTGCATCCGTGGCAGATCCAGCCGACGTTGCAAGGCGCGCGCACCGCGGGCCTGTACCGGATGTTGAATGCCGAGTACCGCGGCGTGCGGGCCGGTGTGCTGGATACTGACCTAAACGCGGCGCAACAGAGCGCGCTGATCGCCCAGATCGAAGCCGAGTTCAACGCCGGGGCCCAGGCGGACTGCTGCTACCGCCAGGGCCAGCGGTTTGTCCCGGCCTTCGAGCCGATCGCCACGACCGAAACGACAGCGCCGGCCTACTGCGCGGACGATGTGCTGCTGGTGACCGGTGGCACCGGCGGGATCGGCGCGGCACTGGTGGACCACCTGGTCCAGGGCGGCGTGCGCGCCATTGCGATCATCGGCCGCGAGCCGTTGCCCGATGCCGGGCAGTGGCCACGGCTGCTGGCCGATAAAGCCGCCGTCGACGACCGGGTAGTGGCCAGGGTGCGCCGCCTGCAAGCCTGGGTGGAGCAGGGCGTGCGGCTGGCCTATCAGGCGTGCAGCCTGGAATCGCAAGAAGCCGTCGAGCAGGCCGTCGATCTTATCGAGGAGCGCCTGGGGCCGGTCACCGGGGTCTTCCACTGCGCAGGTTCCGTGAGTGCCGCGCCGGCCTTTATCAAGAAATCGCTGGCCGAGATGGCGGCGGTGTGCGCGCCGAAAATCACTGGCCTGGCGGCCCTGTATCAGCGCCTGGACAGTCAGCGGCTGCGCTTTTTCCTGATGTTTTCCTCGGTCTCGGCCAGCGTGCCGACCCTGGCGGCAGGGCAGAGCGACTACGCCATGGCCAATGCCTATATGGATCAGTTCGCCCTGGCCCACCGGCGCGCGGGGCTGTGCTCTGTGCAATGGCCGGCCTGGGCCGAGGTCGGCATGGCGGTGGGCAACGGCGGGCCGCTGGCGGTGCAGCTGGGGCTCAAGCCGCTGGACACGGCCGTCGGCCTGGGCTTGCTCGATCGGGTGCTGGCCCTGGCCCTGTCGCCGGCCAACCCGGGTGTGTGCCTGCCGTGCCATGTCGAGGTCGAGCGTTTCAGCCCGGCGCGGTTGAGCGAACGACCCGCCGTCACCCCGGCGGCGAAAACCCCGGCCGCGCCGGCACCGGTGGCCGCGGCATCCTTGCTGGCGGCGGTGGAAGCGACCATGCGCCAACTGCTGATGGAGGAGTTGAAATTCTCCGCCGAACAACTGACGGACCGCGACATGGCGTTCGCCGACTACGGCATCGAGTCGATCATGGTCCTGCAACTGATGGAGAGCCTCAGCGCCTGGGTGGGCAACCGCCTGGACCCGTCGCTGATGTTCGAGTTCACCACCCTGGGCAGCCTGTGCGAGCACCTGGCAAGCACCTATTCTGAAGCCCTGGCGCAACACCTGGGGCTCCAGGATCAGGGCGCCGAACCGGCCCCGCTGGAGCAATCGGCTCCGGCAACGCTAGAACCGGTAGCCGCGGCCGAGCCCGCGCGGCCCGCGGAGATCGCCATCATCGGCCTGGCGGTACGCCTGCCCGGCGCCGCCGATACCCAGGCGTTCTGGGCCCTGCAAAGCAGCGGCGAATCGGCCATCGGGCCGATGCGCGAGCACCGCTGGCCGGGCGGCCATGGCCAGGCCCAGGGCGGCTGGCTGGACGGTATCGACCGGTTCGACCCGGCGTTCTTCGGCCTCAACCCCAAGGACGCGGCGGTGATGGATCCTCAGGCGCGGCTGATGCTGGAACAGGGCGTCACGGCGCTGTTCGATGCCGGCTATTCGCTGCGGGAGCTGTCGGCGCGGCCGGTGGGGGTGTACATCGGCGGCCGTCTGCGGGTCACCGCCGATGCCCGCTCGCTGGCCGAGGCCAGCAACCCGATCCTGGGCGTGGGGCAGAACTACCTGGCGAGCAACCTGTCGCGTTTCTGCAACCTGACAGGTCCGAGCATGGTGGTGGACACTGCCTGTTCCTCGGGCCTGACCGCCATGTCCCTGGCCTTCGATGCCCTGCGCAGCGGCAGCATCGACATGGCCCTAGTGGGCGCCACCAGCCTGTTGACCTCGTCCGACGCCCATGACCTGTTCTCGGCGCGCAATATCCTTAGCCCCGACGGCGCCTTCAATATCTTCGACGACCGTGCCGCGGGGGATGTGCTGGGCGAAGGCGTGGTGGCCCTGGTGTGCAAGAACCTGGCCGCGGCGCAGGCCGACGGCGACCGGATCTACTGCGTGGTTAAGGGCCTGGCGGTGAACAACGACGGGCGCACCCTGGGGCCGGGCTCGCCCAGCCTCAAGGCGCAGCAGGAGGTGATGCGCCAGGCCCTGGCCCAGGCCGGGAAGACCCCGCGGGACGTGGGCTATATCGAGGTCAATGGCGGCGGTTCGGTGGTGGTCGACGCGGTGGAGATCAAGGCGCTGGCCCAGGTCTACCAGCTCAACGACAGCGCCCTGGACGCCTGCTGCCTGGGCTCGGTCAAGCCCAGCGTCGGCCATCTGCTGCTGAGCTCGGGGCTGGCCGGCTTCGCGCGCTGCGCCCTGAGCCTGCAGCAGCGGCAGATCGTGCCCAGTGCCTGTGGCCTGGCGCCTTTCGAACACTTCGATTTCGCCGCCTCGCGGGTGCACTTCAACCGGCGCACGCTGGATTGGAAAACCCCCGACGGCCGGCCCCGGGTCGCCGCCCAGAGTTGCTTCCCGGACGGCGGCACCAACTGCCATGTGATCCTCGAAGAGTTCATCGCCGACGTTGGCTATGTGCAGGTGCGCCAGCCCCTGCCGGCCCCGCTGTTCGACCGCCGTTCCTTTGCCCGCCATGGCGACCACGCGCCGGCCCCCGTTGCCCAGGTCGAACCTGCGGCCATGGCAGCGGCCGTTGCGCCTTCTTCTATCCCGTCAAGCTGGGGTGTGATTCATGAACAAGTACTTTGATCTGACGATCGGCGCCGACCATCCGTTGGTCGCCCATCATCGCGTCCAGGGCCAGGCCGTGCTGCCGGGCCTGGCCTATATCGACCTGCTGCTGCGGGTGGCCCGCGACGGCCTGGGGCTGGACTGCCTGCACACCCAACTGCGCGACCTGGTGATTTACCAGCCGTTGTTGGTCCCGGCCGGCTCGGCGCTGCGCCTGACCCTGACGCTGCAAGCGCAGGACGGCGCCTGGGCGGTGGATGTCGACGGCGTGCCGCTGCGGGACAACGCCGTGGCCGGGGAACGGGTGAAATACTGCACCGCGCAACTGCACCCGGCATCCCCGGAGGCGGGAGCCAAGCCGGATCTGGATCTGGCCGCGCTTAAGGCCCAAGCCGATGGCCGGGTGCCGCTTGCGCAGCTCTATGCCCAGGCACGGCAGCGCGAGCTGGTGCATGACGGCTTGCTGCTGGCCGAAGGCAGCGTCCAGCGGTTTGCCTGGGGCTGCCTGATCGAGCTGGGCGTCGCGCCGCAGTGGCGGCAGTCGATGCCCGATGCGCTGTTTCATCCGACCCTGATCGATGGCGCGGCGGTGGCCTCGGCGGTGCTCGAAGACCAGTTGCCCGCCGACGACGGACTGTACCTGCCGTTGCATTACGGCAGCTTCCAGGCCCGGGCGTTGTTGCAGGAGGCCTGCGTGGCCCGGGTCGAGCTGGGGCGGATCGCCACGGCCAACGATATCCGCAAGCTGGACATCGATTTCTACGACCTGGCGGGCCGCTGGGTGGCCAGCCTCGGCGAGCTGACCGGCAAGCGGGTCAGGGCGACGCTGGGGGCCGTCGCGTCCCCGGCGCCAAACAGCCCGCAGCCGGCCAAGGCGCAGTCCGACGATGTGGCGCCCGAGATCCTCGCGGTATTCGCCCGGCATCTGCAGACCCGTCCCGATCAGGTGGACCCACGGCGCGGTTTCTTCGACATGGGGCTCAGTTCGGCGCAGATGCTGACCATCCTCAAGGAAATCGAAGGCCTGCTGGCCCGGCGCCTGAACCCGACCCTGCTGTTCGAACACAACACGCTGGAGGAACTGCTCACGCATATCCGCGAGCTGGCGCCCCAGCTCGCGACTAGGCCGGCGGCACCGGTGCCCACCCGGCAACCGCAAGCGGCGGCGTACCGCTTCGCCGCCGACGAGGCCTACCTGCAGGATCATCGGGTGAACGGCCAGCCGGCCCTGATGGGCATCACCTACCCGAGCCTGGTGCTGCAGACCGCGCTGGCCGGCGCGGCGCAGCTGCCGCTGAGCCTGCAGGACATCCGCTTCCAGGGCGGCCCGCTGAAGTTGCGGGCGGGGCAGATCGCCGAGGTCGAGGTCCGCCTGCCAGCCGATGGCGGCGGACGCTTCAGCGTGCATCAACAACTGGCCGGGGAGGGCGCCGGCCTGTGTTGCGAAGGCCTGGTGCACGCGCCGGACACTCCCGAGCCGGCCGCCCTCGACCTCAAGGCGCTGATCGCCGCGGCGCGGCCGTATAGCGCGCAGCAGATCGACAGTTGGTACCGCACGGTGCCGGCCTTTGCCCTGGGGCCGATGCTCAAGACCCTGGTCGCCGCCTATGAAGGCGCCGACGGCAGCCTGATCTGCGAGGTCGAGCTGCCCGCCACCGGGCGGCGCTTTGTCGATGGCCTGGCCCTGGACCCGCTGCTGCTCAACAGCTGCTACCTGTTTCCGGTCCCGGGGCCGTCGTCCGAGGGCTCGGCCGCCACCTTCGTGCCGCTGCTGCTCGAGCGCCTGACCCTGTGGCGCGACGCTGGCCGCAAGGCCTTCGTGGTGACCGGGCCGAAGCGGGTCAAGGACGGTTTCATCGCCTTCGACTCGCTGATCGTCGATGCCCAGGGGCGGGCGCTGGCATCGCTGGACAATGCCTCGTTGCGCCGCCTGGAACCGGCCGTCGCGGCTCGGGCGGATGCGCCTTCGAGCCCGGCTCCAGGCCCGGCCGCGGGCGGCCAGCGGATCGCGGTGATCGGCATGGCCGGGCGCTTTCCCCAGGCCTACGACCTCGATGGCTTCTGGCAGAACCTGCAGGCGGGCCAGGATTGCATCGGCGAAATCCCCGCCAGCCGCTGGGACTGGCGCGACTACTACAGCGACAGTGGTGAGCCGGGAACCATTTCCAGCAAATGGGGCGGCTTTATCGAGGATGCCACCAGCTTCGATCCGCTGTTCTTCCAGATTTCGCCCCGGGAAGCCGAAGTGATGGACCCCCTGGAGCGGCTGTTCCTGCAGCATGCCTGGATGGCCATGGAAGACGCCGGCTACACCCGCGAAGCCTTGCAGCGCAATACCGCAAGGGACGGCGCGGCCAACGTCGGGATCTACGCCGGCGTGATGGGCCAGGAGTACCCGTTGTTCGCTGCGCAATCGGCGGCCGCCGTGGGCCTGGGCGGCGGCACCTCTTCGGTGGCCACGCGCATGGCTTATGTCGGCAACTTCAACGGCCCGGCCATGGCCATCGACACCATGTGCTCCAGCTCCCTGGTGGCCCTCGACATGGCCTGCCAGGCCCTGCGCTCGGGGGCGGTCAACGCGGCCTTCGCCGGGGGCGTGAACCTGAGCCTGCACCCCGGCAAGTACCTGATGCTGTCCCAGGGCCGGTTCATTTCCGCCAAGGGCCATTGCGAGAGCTTCGGCGAGGGCGGTGACGGCTACATTCCCGGCGAAGGCGTCGGCGTGCTGCTGCTCAAGCGCCTGGAGGACGCCGAGCGTGATGGCGATTTCATCCATGGGGTGATCCGTGGTACCGCGGTCAATCACGGTGGCCGGGCCAGCGGCTACACCGTGCCCAACCCCTCGGCGCAGACCCAGGTGATTCGCCAGGCCCTGCTCCGGGCGGCAGTTAGCGCGGATGAGATCAGCTATATCGAGGCCCACGGCACCGGCACCAAGCTGGGCGACCCCATTGAAATCAGCGGCCTGACCAAGGCCTTCGAGCATGATCCGGCGCAGCCCCGGGAGACGCCTTGCCTGATCGGTTCGGTCAAATCCAATATCGGCCATTGCGAAGGCGCGGCCGGGGTCGCCGGGGTGATCAAGGTGCTGCTGCAGATGCGCCACCAGCTCATCGTGCCGTCGCTGCATTCCCGGACGCTGAACCCCAATATCGATTTTTCCCTGACGCCGTTCCAGGTCAACCAGCAGCTGCAGCCCTGGCCAGCCAAGGGCGGGCAGGGGCGGCGCATCGCCGGGATCAGCAGCTTCGGCGCCGGCGGCGTCAATGCCCATGCCGTGGTCGAGGATTATCCGCTGGCTGTGACCCAGGCTCGCCCCGCGGCCGCCTGCCTGATTCTGCTGTCGGCCCGCGACGCGTCCCGGCTGCCGTTGATGGCCGGCAACCTGCTGGCGGCCATCGAGCGCCTGCAACTGAGCGACGACGCACTGCCCAGCCTGGCCTACACCCTGCAAGTGGGCCGCGAAGCCATGGAGCATCGCGCCGCCACTGTGGTCGGCGACCTCGAGCAACTCAAAGAGCGCCTGCACAGCCTGGCCGCCTCCGCCGTCGACCCGCACTGGCAGCGTGGCGTCGCCAGCCAGGGCAAGGACACCCAGGACCTGTACCGGGACGAAGACGCCCGGCAATTGCTGCAGACCTGGCTGGACAAAGCCAACCTGGCGGTGCTGGCCCGGGTCTGGGTGCTCGGCGTGGCGGCACCCTGGGCGCAGCTGTACGGACCCGGCCAGGGCTTCGAGCGGCCGCCCCGGCGCCTGCCGCTGCCGACCTATCCGTTTAAGACCGAGCGCTACTGGCTGGCCGAACTCGCGGCGGGCGGCGCTCGCCCGGCAGCCCTGGAACCGGCCTTGCCAACCGTCCACAGCGGGCTGTTCGAACAACACTGGTTGCCCCGCGCGGCAACGGCGAGCGCTGCCGCCCACAGCCATGAACAGGGGTTTGTGCTGATTATCTGCACGGCCGCCACCCAGGCCCTGGCCGAGCGCCTAGCGGCGGGGCTGGACGCCGCGCGGATCGTGCCGATCGACGAGCTGGCCGAGCACGCGCAAGCGCTGTGCCAACCCAATGGCCACGGGTTGTTCGGGGTGCTGGATATCACCGGCTGCGACCCGGCCTTCGTCGAGCGTTGCACCACCGATCTGGAGGGCTGGTTCGAGGGCGTGCAACGGCTGGTGGAGCAGACGCGCCTGCGGGATATCCGCCTGCTGTACGTCTCCCGCTACCTGGAAGCCTTCCAGCGTCCGCCGTCCCTGGCCCCCGCGGCCCAGGCAGCGCTCCCGGCCTGCCTGTACCGCTGCCTGGGCGCCGAGTATCAGCGCTTGCGCAGCAGCCATATGGACACCGACCTGGCGGCCGACGACCCGCTGCTGGTGGCGCAGATTATCGAGCAGATGTATCGCGAGCCCCACGAACGGCATGCCTGCTATCGCGCCGGGCAGGCCTATGTGCCTGCGCTCCAGGCGCTGGCCCCGGTGAACGGCGCGCAATCCTTCAGCCTGCCCGGCGACCGGGTGCTCTGGGTCACTGGTGGTACCCGCGGCCTGGGGCTGCTGTGCGCTCGCCACTTCGTCAACCGTCATGGGGTGCGCAAGCTGGTGCTCAGCGGTCGCGAGGCCTTGCCGCCAGCGGAGCAATGGCCGGCGCTGCTGTCGGGCCCGGCCAGCCCTCTGCGGGACAAGCTGAGCGCGCTGCACGCCTTGCAGCAGCAGGGGGTCGAGTTGCTGACCCTGGCGGTGGACATGAACGATGCCCAGGCGATGCAGCAGGCGGTGGCGCGGATCGGCCGCGAGCTGGGCCCCGTGGCGGGGGTGATCCACTGCGCGGGCCTGGGGGACTACGACCACCCGGCGCTGATCCGCAAGCCGCTGGCCGCGGTGCGCAAGGTCCTGGCGCCCAAGACCCATGGCCTGGACAACCTTTACCAGGCGCTGCGGGGCTCGCCGCTGGCGCTGTTCGTCCTCTACTCCTCGGTCAGCGCGCAGTTGCCCGAGCTGGCGGCGGGGCAGATCGACTACGCCATGGCCAACGCCTACATGGATGCCTTTGCCGCGCAGCATCAGGCCGATCGGGTGCTGAGCCTGCAATGGCCGAGCTGGAGCGACACCGGCATGGGCGCCATGGACAGCGAGCTGTATCGCGGCAGCGGCCTGCTGGGGTTGAGCGACCAGGACGGCCTGGCGCTGCTGGACCTTGCCCTGGCAAGCGGGCGTTCGGGGGTGCTGTTGCCGGCTTGCTTCGACCCGGAGCTGTGGTTGCAGGCGCCCATAGCCGAGACGCTCATCCCGGGCGCGGCCCTGGAGGCGGAGGTGCAACACTGGCTGGGCGGCTTGTTCTGCGCCGAACTGCGCATCGCCGCGGCGGACTTCGATCCGAGCCTGGATTTTGCCAACTACGGCCTGGACTCGATCCTGATGGCGCAGATCCTGCGCAACATCAATCGGCGGCTGAAGGTCGAGCTGGCGCCGTCGTTGATTCTCGAACAGCCGAATCTCGCCGATCTGAGCCAGTGGCTGCTGACCCATCAGCGGCCGGCGCTGGAACAGGCCTTTGCCGCCGCCCCCGCGCCGCAGATGCCGCCGCTAGCCGTGGCCGCGCCCGCGCCGCAGCCCCAAGTGCAGTCAGCCCAGGCAGCGCCCGTCGCGCGCGCCGCCGAGGCGGATGAAATCGTCGTGGTCGGCATGTCGGCGCGCTTTCCCGGGGCGTCCAGCCTCGACGACTATTGGCGCCTGCTCAAGGAAGGGCGCAGCGCCCTGGCGCCCGTGCCTTCCCGGCGCTGGCCGCACGGCGGGCACTACCTGGCCGGCACGCTGGAGCACCACGATCTTTTCGATCGCCAGACCTTCCACATTCCCGAGGAAGATTTCCACGCCATGGACCCCCAGGCCCTGCTGGTGCTGGAGGAGTGCCTGAACCTGTGGGCCCATGCCGGCTACCGGGTCGAGGAAACCCGCGGCAGCGCCATCGGCGTCTACCTGGGCGGCCGCGCCCGCAGCAGCCTGGACCCCGAGGCCCTGGGCAAGGCGCGCAACCCCATAGTGGTGGCCGGGCAGAATTACCTGGCGGCCAACCTCTCGCACTTTTTCGACTTCAGCGGCCCGAGCATGGTGATCGATACCGCCTGTTCCTCGGCACTGGTGGGCATGGGCATGGCCGTCCAGGCCCTGCGCAGCGGCGAGATCGACGCGGCGGTGGTCGGCGGGGTCAGCCTGCTGGACGGCGAGCGCACCCACGGGCTGTTCCAGCAGCGCGGTCTGCTCAGCGGCGGGGCGCAGTTCCACCTGTTCGACGAGCGGGCCGACGGCATCGTGCTGGCCGAAGGCGTCGGCCTGGTGCTGCTCAAGACCGCGGCCCGGGCCCGCCAGGATGGCGACACCGTGTATGCCCGGCTCAGCGCCCTGGCCAGCAACAACGACGGGCGCACCGCCGGCCCGGCCACGCCCAATGTGCAGCGCCAGAAGGCAGTGATGGGCAAGGCCCTGGGCCAGTCGGGGCTGACGCCCGGGCAGATCGACTACATCGAGGTCAACGGTTCCGGTTCCCAGGTCACCGACCTGCTGGAGCTCAAGGCCATCGATGCGGTGTACGGCCTTGGCGCCGGAGCCGGACACAGCCCCGAAAGCCCCTGCGGGCTGGGCTCGATCAAGCCCAATATCGGTCATCCGCTGTGCGCCGAAGGCATCGCCAGTTTCATCAAGGCGGTGCTGATGATCCAGCACCGCAGCCTGGTGCCGTTCCTCTCGGGGCAACAGCCATTGCGCCATTTCGACCTCGAACGCTCGGCCTTTTACTTTCCGCGCAACGCGGTGGCATTGCCCGCGGGGCAACCATTGCGGATCGCCCTGAACTGCTTCGCCGATGGCGGCAACAACGTGCATGCCATCTTGCAGAGCCCCGAAACCCCCGCCACACCCGCAAGGCGCCAGCCCCTGGCGGCGCCGATCCTGCACCGTCAGTGCCAGGGCCAGGCCCCGGCGGCGACGCTGAAACCGATACCGCTGGCCCGCGACCGCGCGAACGCCACCTCCATGATCTGGGAGCAACTCTGATGCGCACTCTATTGGCCGAGAGCAAGATTTCGCTGTCTTGCGCCAACCCCGTCATCGGCGCCCACTGGGTGCACGGGCGCCCGGTGTTTCCGGGACTGGCCTATATCGATCTGATTTATCAGCTGTGCCGCCAGCATGACCTGGCGTTCGCCGAGCACCGCTTGCAGACCTTGCGCATCCACCGCCCGCTGGCCCTCGAAGAGACGGGCAGCACACGGGTGGTGCGGGTCGCGCTGTTTCGCGATGGCCCAGGGCATTACAGCCTGGTGGTCGAAGACCCGGGCGCCGACGGCCAGGCCCGGCCCTATGCCACGGCGCAACTCGAATACACCGGCGCCGCGGCTTTCGCCCCGGGCGAACGGCTCGCGCCCCAGGCCGCCGGCGCTACCCGGGAGCTGTCCATGGAGACCCTCTATGGGCAGTGCCGAGACCAGCAACTGGTGCATGAGGACTACATGCAGGTGCGCGGGCAGATCAACATCGGCGCCGAAGGCCTGCTGGCCGACCTGGGCCTGGGGCCGCTGGCGCTGCCCGATGCCGCGCGGTTCCTGTTCCACCCGGCGCTGCTCGACGGCGCCGCCATCAGTTCCCAGGCCCTGGAACTGCGGGACGGCGAGCACTCGCTACCTCCGGACCACCTGTACCTGCCGCTGCTGTTCCAGGGCTTCAGCGCGGTGGCGCCGATCACCGCGCAATGCCGGGTACGGATCAAGGCCGATTCGGTCAACGTGCAAGGGGAGCTGGTGGTCTTCACCCTGGAGTTTTTCGCCGCCAGCGGCGAGAAAATCGCCCAGATAGAGCGCTTCACCGCCAAGCGGGTGCGCGCCGGGCAGGACCTTCATCAACCGTCGATAGCGGCGCCGGCGCCCACCCTCGAACCCGGCCCGCGGGCAGCGGCCGATGGCAGCGAACATCCGGTGCTGCTCAGGCTGCTGCGGCTGATCGCCGACAAGCTGGGCACCAGCCTGGCCCAGGTGGCCCTGGACAAAGGCTATTACGAGCTGGGGCTGGACTCGGCGGACTTGCTCGATCTGGTGGCCGATGCCAGCCAGGCCCTGGGGCTGGAACTGTCGCCGACCCTGTTGTTCGAGCACACCACCTTGCAGGAGCTGGGGGCGTTCTTCCAGCAGCACCATGGCGTGGCGCCGGGCCCGGCGACGGAGCCGGAGCCGCCAGTGCAGCAAGGCGCGGCCTGGACCCAGCGCTTCGTCGCCGAGGAAGCCTATCTGCAAGACCACCTGGTACTCGGCACGCCGGCCCTGATGGGGGTGACCCATCCGTGCCTGGCCATCGAGGCCTGTGTGCAGCAGTGGGGCGCCGACAGCTTTCCCCTGAGCCTGGGCAACGTGCGTTTGCTGGGCGGGCCCATCACCTTGCAGGCCGGTGAATCCGTTGAACTGGCGGTGACCCTGGAGCCCCGGCGCGAGGCGTTCAGCGTCGGTTTTCGCCGCGACCCGGGGGCGGCCCTCGAACCCTGCTGTGTCGGGCAGTTGCGCCTCGGGGTGCGCTTCGAGGCCCGCCACCAGGCACCGGACAGCCTGCTGGCGGGGCTGACGCGGCTGCCTGACGCGGCGATCGAGCAGTCCTACCGGCGTATCCCGCAATTCACCGTGGGCCCGCTGGTGCGCACCATCCAGGAGGCCTACACCGACGGCGACGGCCTGCTGGTGAGCAAGGTCGATCTCGGCGCCCCCCGGGTCAAGGGCGGCCGTAGCCACTACGGCTTCGACCCGCTGCTGCTCAACGGCTGCTTCTTCTTTCGCGACCCGGACTTCGGCCAGCCACAGTCGAGCATGTATGTGCCCTTGCTAATCGAAGCCATCGTCCAGGCCAAGCCGCTGCCGTCCACGGTCTACCTGGTCAATCGCCTGCGCACGGCCAAGGCCGGCTATATCGCGTTCGACGTCGATGTGCTGTCGCTCGAAGGCGAACACCTGGCCAGCATCCGCAATGCGTCGGTCAGGCAAGTGAGCGACCCGGCGCGCCTGAGCAACGCCGACTTCTCCCGCCCACGGGCCGAGACCGTGACGCCGCCAGAGCAGGACGACATCGCCATTATCGGCCTGGCCGGACGTTATCCGGGGGCCGCCGACCTGGAGCAGTTCTGGCGCAACCTGAGCCAAGGCGTCGACAGCATCACCCCGATTCCCGCCACGCGCTGGGACCATGAAGCTTTCTTCGACGCGGACAAGGACCAGCCGGGCAAGACCTACGGCCGCTGGGGCGGCTTCCTCGAGGATATCGATCAGTTCGACCCTTTCTACTTCGCCATCACCCCCCGCGAGGCGGCGTTCATGGACCCCCAGGAGCGGCTGTTCCTGCAGTGCGCGGTGCATGCCCTGGAAGATGCCGGCTACACCCGCCAGGGCTTGGCGCGGGATGTCGGGGTCTATGTCGGCGTGATGTACCAGGAGTACCAGTTGTACGGCGCGCAGCAGACGGTGCTTGGCAACCCCATGGCCCTGGGCGGCAGTGCCTCGAGCATTGCCAACCGGGTGTCCTACGTGTGCAACTTCACCGGGCCGAGCATGGCCATCGACACCATGTGCTCGTCGTCACTGACCGCCCTGTACCTGGCGTGCCGCGCGCTGGAGCGGGGCGATTGCGGCAGTGCCCTGGTGGGCGGGGTGAACCTGTCGCTGCACCCCAACAAATACCTGATGCTGGGGCAGGGGCGCTTCATTTCCAGCGAAGGCCGTTGCCAGGCCTTCGGCGAAGGTGGCGACGGCTATGTGCCGGGCGAGGGGGTCGGCGCCATGCTGCTCAAGCCGCGCGCCCGGGCCGAGGCCGATGGCGATCATATCTACGGGCTGATCAAGGCCTGCGAGATCAACCACGGCGGCAAGTCCGCCGGCTATTCGGTACCGGGGGTCAAGCCCCAGGCCGAGGTCATCGCCCGCACCTATGGGCGCGCCGGCATCGACCCACGCCAGATCAGCTACCTGGAAGCCCACGGCACGGGCACCGCCCTGGGCGACCCGATTGAAATCGCCGCCCTGGGCGCGGCCTTCCGGCCCCACACCGAGGATTGCCAGTTCTGCGCCATAGGCTCGGTGAAATCCAATATCGGCCACTGCGAAAGCGCCGCCGGGATCGCCGGGATCACTAAGGTGCTGCTGCAGCTCAAGCACCGCCAGCGGGTGCCTTCGCTGCATAGCGCGACCCTCAACCCACGGATCGACTTCGCCGCCTCGCCCTTCGTGGTGCAGCAGCAACTGGACGACTGGCCGGCGCAGCAGCGGGGGGGCGAGGCCCTGCCACGGCTGGCCGGCCTGTCTTCGTTCGGCGCCGGCGGCGCCAATGCCCATGTGCTGTTGCAGGAATACCTGCAGGCCGAGGACCAGGGCGCGGTCGCGCCACGGCCGTTGCTGATCCCGCTGTCCGCCGCCAGCCAGGCGCAGCTGCAACGCCTGGCCCGGGCGCTGGGCGCGCGGGTCGCCGGCCTGCTGGACGAGGCGCCGGCCGCGGACGCCCGTCAGCGCCGGCTGGCGGACCTGGCGTTCACCCTGCAGACCGGGCGCGAGGCGCATCGGCAGCGCCTCGGGCTGCTGGTGGACTCCCTGGCGCAGCTGGCGGAGAAACTGCAGCTGTTCCTCGCCGCCGAGGTGCTCGACGCTCCGGCATTGGCGCGCCTGCGCGAACAGCAGGTGTTCGTCGGCGAACGCCCGTCAGGCGGCGAAGCCCTGCAAGGGCAGTTGGCCGAGGCGGATATCCAGCTGCTGGTGAAGTCCTGGCTCGAGCGGCAACGCTTCGACCAAGTGCTGCGCTTCTGGTCCCAGGGCGCCGCCGTGGACTGGCGCCTGCTGCAAGCCACGGCCAGCCATGAGTACCGGCCACGGCGCATCAGCCTGCCGGGCTATCCCTTTGCCCGGGAACGCTATTGGTTCGAGCCCCGGGCCAAGGCGAACATTGTCGAGGCCACGCCAGCGCTACAGGCAACGGCCGCCACGCCAGAGCCGGCGGTCCGGGCCACAGCCTTCGAGCACCTGGCCCAGGCGCTGTTCGAGATCACCGGCATCAGCCCCGAGCGCCTCGACCCCCATGGGGATTTCGAAAGCCTGGGCCTGGACTCGGTGACGATAATGAAGCTCAACCAGCGGGTCGGCGCCTGGATCGGCGAGACCGACGCCACCCTGTTCTACAAGTACAAGACCCTGAGCGAACTCAGTGGCTACCTGGAGACGCGGCCGGGCCGTGCCGTGCCGGCTGCCGAGGTCAAGGCAGAGATCGAGAGCAGCGCCAGCGCGCCCTCGGCCAAGACCGGCAATGAGCCGCCCCTCGACGACAGCATCGCGATCATCGGCATGAGCGGCCGTTATCCGCAGGCCCAGACCCTGGAAGCCTTCTGGCAGAACCTGCGCGATGGCGTCGATTGTGTGACGGAAATCCCCCTGGAGCGTTTCGACTACCGGCCGATCTTCAACCCGGGGGCCAAAGGCCGCGCCGACGCGATCTACTGCAAGTGGGGCGGTTTCCTGGGGGACGTCAGCCAGTTCGACGCGCCGTTCTTCAATGTCTCGGCCATGGACGCGGCGTTCATGGACCCCCAGGAACGGCTGTTCCTGGAAATGGCCTGGAACTGCCTGGAAAGCGCCGGCTACCTGGCGCCGCGCTGGCAGGCCAAGCCCCGGGATTTCGGGGTGTTCGCCGGGGTCAGCGTGAACAACTACCAACTGGTGGGGGCCGATGCGCTCAAGGGCTGGGCTCCATTCTATCCGGCGGGGTCGCAGACCTTCTCCGTGGCCAACCGGGTGTCGTTCTTCTTCAACCTCACCGGCCCCAGCCTGACGGTGGACACCGCCTGTTCCTCATCGCTGTACGCCCTGCACCTGGCCTGCGAAAGCCTGCGCAACGGCGAAACCCGCGCGGCCCTGGCCGGCGGGGTGAACCTGACCCTGCACCCGAGCAAATACCTGACCCTGTGCGCCGCGGGCTTCGCGGCCAGCGACGGGCGCTGCCGGGCGTTCGCCGCCGGTGGCGACGGTTATGTACCGAGCGAAGGGGTCGGCGTGGTGCTGCTCAAGCGCTACGCCGATGCCGTGCGGGACGGCGACCGGGTCCTGGCGCTGATCAGGGGCAGCGGGGTCAGCCACGACGGCAAGACCCAGGGCTTTACCGTGCCCAACCCGGTCAGCCAGACCCAGGCGATCAATGCGGCGCTGGCGCGGTCCGGCGTGCCGCGGGACACCATCAACTACATCGAGGCCCACGGCACCGGCACGGCCCTGGGCGACCCCATCGAGATCCAGGGCCTGATCGACGCCTATGTGGCCGGCGGCGAGGAACCTGTCCCGCGGGCCCTGGGTTCGGTCAAGGCCTCCATCGGCCATGGCGAGGCCAGCGCCGGGATCGCCCAGTTGACCAAGACCGTGCTGCAATTGCAGCACGCCACCCTGGTGCCGAGCCTGCTGCATGGGCCGCTCAATAGCGATATTCCCTTCGCCAAAGCCGGGTTGTATATCCCCGAGCGGGCGATGCCATGGCCGGTGCTCGAGCGCAAGGGCCGGGCAGTGCCGCGGCGCGCGGCGATCAGCTCGTTCGGCGCGGGCGGGGTGAATGTGCATATGATCCTGGAGCAGGCCCCCGAGACCGTCGCCACGCCAGCGACCCCGGACAGTCCTTGCGTGCTGCTGCTCAGCACCCAGGCGACGGGCGCGCTGAAAGAGCAGGCCCGGGGCCTGCTGGAGTTCCTCGATAACCCGGCCAACGACCGGCATGCCTTGAACGACATCGCCTTGACCCTGGCCCATCACCGGGCGGCCTTGCGTTTTCGCCTGGCCATGGTGGTGGCCGACCGCCAGGAGGCGCGTGCGCGCCTGCGCAGCTGGCTGGAGCAGGGTGCCGGCGCCCCGATCCCCGGCCTGTACCAGGCCGACAGTCTGGACCGTGGCGCCAGTGCCCCGGCCACCGACGACCTGGATGGCCAGGCTCAGGCCTGGGTGGCCGGGCTACCGATGCAATGGCCGGGCAGCCCGGCTCCCGGCCGTTGCGTGCCGCTGCCGGTGTACCCGTTCCAGACCAAGCGCCACTGGATCGCCGACCAACTGGCGGGGCTGGAGCCCAGCCCGCGCCAGAATCCGCTCCAGAGCGCGACGCCAGCGGATAACCTCGACCACTGGCTGATGCAGACGCGCTGGGTCGAAGCCCGGCTCGACCCGGTGCAGGCCGGCCCGCGCCAGGTGCTGGTGTTCGGCGAGGACCAGGCACTGCTGCAACCCTGGGCCTCGCAGCCGGGCGTCAGCCTGTGCACCGAGGCGTGCGACGAGCCGCGTATGGCGCGGCTGATCCAGGACAGCCAGGCCGATACCCTGGTGCTGGTGCAACCGTATACAGCGCTGTCGGGCCTGTCGGGCGCGGGGCTGGAGCGGTGCTTCGCCCGGCAGGCCGCGGCCCTGACCCAACGGGTGCAGGCGCTGGCCAGCCTGGCCACGACCCGCAAGGGCCTGAAGCTGGTGCTGCTGAACATCACCCGGGACGGCCGGACCGACGCGGTCCAGGAAAGCCTAGCGAAGTACTTCAGCTTCCTGCGCTACGAA
Organism: Pseudomonas baetica; assembly: GCF_002813455.1. Lineage (NCBI taxonomy): Bacteria > Pseudomonadati > Pseudomonadota > Gammaproteobacteria > Pseudomonadales > Pseudomonadaceae > Pseudomonas > Pseudomonas baetica. Next base: position 5,063,344 of record NZ_PHHE01000001.1, read on the forward strand.
GTCCCGGAACTCGGCAGCCTGGTACTGGACACCGACAGCCTGGAAAGCCCGCGCCTGGAGCAGATCCGCCAGCAACTGCATTGCCGGCAGGCGCACCTGCGCCTGCGCTGGCAAGGCGGCCAATGGCTGACCCAGGCCCTGCAACCGCTGGACATCGCCCGCGACCCCGCGGCGGACCCGGCGCTGGACCTGTCGGGCAGCATGATCGTCACCGGCGGTTTTGGCGGCATCGGCTTGACGCTGCTGCGCTGGCTGGTGGGCAAAGGCCTGAAATCGTTGATCGTCATCGGTCGCAAACCGCTGTCGGCACAGCTGCGGCACCCCAGCCTGAGCGCCGGCACCACGGTGCAGGGGCTGATCGACAGCTGGGCGCGGGAGCAGGGCGTCCGGCTGCACTATGTGCAATCGGATCTGACCGACGAAGCCGCCCTGGCCCGGCAACTGGACGAGCTGCGTCCGCTGCTCGGCGGACCGATCACCGGGGTGTTCCACCTGGCCGGCGTGACCACCGAGGCCATTGCCATCCAGGCCACCTCGGCGACGCTGCTGGCGGACGTGGTGCGGCCGAAACTGCTGGGGGCGCAACTGCTGGAGCGCCTCACCCTGGGCGATCCGCTGCGTTACTTCTGCCTGTTCTCGTCGATCTCGGCGGTGGAGGGCATGCAGGGCAACGGCCTGAGTGCCTACAGCGCCGCCAACGCCGGCCTGGTGGCTTTCGCCGCCGAGCGCCGGCAACGGCGCTTGCCGGCGCAGCTGATCCAGTGGACCGACTGGGACGGCGCCGGGATGGCGGTGGCGCACAATCACCGGGCGTTCTTCGATGCCCTGGGCATGCGCATGCTGACGCCCGAACAAGGGGTGACGCTGCTCGAGCGGATCCTGGCCAATGCCATCGACGAGTGCATTGTGTTCGATGCCGACTGGGAGCGCTTCGCCGCCATCAACCCGGCGATCCAAGGCCTGCCGGTGTTCGCCCACTATCGTCAGCGCCTGCGCGCGCCGGCGGCGACCCAGGCCACGACGCCCGCCCGCACGGCAGCGGGCGAGCCCTTCGATATCGGCGCGCTGCTGCGCGACGAACTGCAACGGCTGCTGGGGCTGGAGGATATCCACCCGGACCAGACGTTCGCCGAGATCGGCCTGGATTCGGTCAACTCCCTGGCGTTCTTCGCCAGCCTGTCCCAGCGCCTGGCCTATCAGGTGCTGCCATCGGCGATCTTCCGCTACCCGACGATCCGCGCCCTGGCGGACTACATCGCCGCCAACCGCGAGCCGGGGCCGCTGGACGAGCGCCACGCAGCGGCTCCGGCAGCCAGCGGCCAGACACCTGTGGCCCAGGCCGAGGACAATGCCGCGATCGTCATCGTCGGCATGTCCGGGCAGTTCCCCAAGGCACCCGACCTGCCAAGGTTCTGGGAGCAACTGTGCGCCGGTTTCGACGGCGTCGGCCACTACCCCCGGGCCCGGCGCGACCTGCTGGGCCTGGGCGACAGCTTCAGCGACCAGGACCTGCAGGGCATCCATGGCGGCTACCTGGACGACATCGAGCTGTTCGACCCGGGCCTGTTCAATATCTCGCCGCGCGAAGCGCGTTTCATGGACCCCCAGCAGCGCCTGCTGCTGCTCAATGCCCACCGGGCCATCGAGGATGCGCAGATCAAGGACCATCCGTGCTTTGCGCGCACCGGGGTGTTCATCGCGCAATACGCCAGCGAGTACATGCAGTTCGCCAATGACTACGACAAGGACAACGCGCTGTTCATCGCCACCGGCAACGCCGGCTCCATCGCCGCCAACCGGCTGTCCTACCACTACGGTTTCCGTGGCCCCAGCCTGGTGCTGGACACCGCGTGTTCCTCGACCCTGGTGGCCATCGATATCGCCTGCCAGTACCTGCGCGGCGGGCAGATCGACTTCGCCCTGGTGGGCGGTGTCAGCCTCAACCTGAGCCCGGCCCTGACCCGGCTGCTGCAGGACTCGGGCATGCTGTCGCCGTCGGGGCGCTGCCAGACCTTCGATGCCAAGGCCGACGGCTACGTGCCGGGAGAGGGCGTGGGCATGATCGTCCTGCAACGCCAGGCCGACGCCCGCCAGCACCTGGCGCAACACCCCGAGGCACGGCTGTACGCGCTGATTGCCGGCTCCGCGGTCAACCAGGACGGCAAGAGCAACGGCATGACCGCGCCCAACGGCCTGGCCCAGGAGGAAGTGATCCGCCAGGCCTTCCAGCGCGCCGGCCTGGCTCCGGCCCGGGTCGGCTACGTCGAGACCCACGGCACCGGCACCTACCTGGGCGATCCGGTGGAAATAGAGGCCCTGGGCAATGTCTTCAACGAAGGCCGCGACAGCGGCGAAGGCTGCATCCTCGGCTGCCTGAAAACCAATATCGGCCACCTGGAACCCGCGGCGGGCATCGCCAGCGTGATCAAGGCCGCCTTGTGCCTGTACCTGGGGAAAATCCCCGGCAACAACCACCTGACGACCCTCAATCCGCTGCTGGCGCCGACCCGGCCGGCGTTCCGCCTGCCGGACCGCCCGCTGGACTGGGACGGGGCGGGGCGGGTGGCCGGGGTCAGCTCCTTCGGCTTTGGCGGGGTCAATGCCCATGTGGTGCTGACGTCGGCGGACATGCCCGGGCACACGCCGGTGCCTGCCGCCGAACGCGAACGGCTGTTCCAGGCCCGGTACCCGCAACCCCGGCTGGCCCTCAAGGCCTATTGGGCGCGGCGCGCGCCGGCTGTTGCCGCCCCCGTCGAGGCCGTTGCCCCCACTGCCTTCCTGAACATTGCCTACACGGGGCAGGGCAGCGCCACCCGCGAAGCGCTGTTGACCCTGGCGCCGACGACCCCGGGCTTGCTGGACACCGGCAACTTCCATGTCGGCTTCTACCTGGAGGCGCTCTACCAGGTGTTCCGCGAGCGCTTCGGACGCAGTAGCCTGCATGTCAGCCGTTTCGACTTCCAGGCGCCGCTGCTGATCGCCCATCACCTCACCACCGACGTGCGGATAAGCATCGAACCCCAGGCAGAGGAGGCCTATCGCCTGCGCTTCGATTATCGGGCCCTGGCCCAACAACCGGGCGCCTGGGTGCAGACGGCCGAAGCCCTGGTGGACTTTGCCACCCAGGCCCAGGCCGACAACCCGGTGCAGGCACGCCTGGCGGCGGTGCTGCAAGCCCCTGGCAAGCCGCTGCGGACCCTGGACCGGACGGCGTTCTACGCCCGCTACGAGCAGATGGGCTTTCCCGCCGACGGCTTCGTGCGGGCCATCGACGAGTGCCAGTTGCACGAACGCTTCAGCCTGTCGAGCCTGACCCCGCGGTTCGAGCCCGGCGCTTATGCCTGCGGCGCCCACCCGGGGCTGATCGACGCGGCCTTGCAGCCGGCGATCCTGCTGGCCGACAGCGAGCACAACGTGCCCTACATGACCACGAGCATGGAGGACATTTATCTCAACGGTCCGTTGCGCCGGGATGAGACCTATCGCCTGGTCAACCTGCTGCACGGGCCGGCGGACGACGCGGCCCCGGCCCGTGGCGTGCGGCGTTTCCAGACCGCCTGGGCGCTGCTGGACAGCCGTGGGGACAGCCCGATCGGTTGCGCCCGCGCCAGCCTGCAGCAACTGGCGACCAGCAATCGTGAACTGTCCGAAGCGGTACAGAGACGGCTGGCCGAGGCGGACGGGCTGTCCGGCGACGGCTTGCTGTCGATCATCGCCGACCTGTTGGAATGCACCCCCGACGAGATCGACCTGGACAAGGCGCTGCTGGAACTGGGTATGGATTCGCTGATGCTGATCAAGCTGCAGAAACGCCTGGACCATCAGCGGATCGCCATCAGCGGCCTGTTCAAGATGACCCTGCGCCAGTTGCTGGCGCAGGTGCGGCCGAGTGAGCCGACGGGCATCGAGAGACCGAATAAAACCCATGCTGTAACGCCGGTGGTCGAGAGCACGTATCCACCCTTTACCGAGCTCAAATCCTGGTCCAGGGACAAGCGTCTCTGGCTGCGAGGGCAGGCGCGACCGGGGAACCGGATTCGTCTGTATTGCTTCCCCTACGCTCACCTGTCCACCACGGTATTCAAGGAGTGGCAGGCGTTGCTGCCCGATTATGTGGAGGTGCGTCCCATCGAACTGCCCAACCGTGGCGACCGCCTGCGTGAACGGCCGCTGCAAGATATGTGGACCTTGGCGGCGACTTTGACCGAAGTCCTGGGCGATGAGCTGGACCAGCCCTTTGCCCTGTATGGCCACAGTGCCGGAGCGTTGATGGCGTATGTGTGGTGCCTGCATCTGCGGGCGGTCGGCAAGCCATTGCCACGGCATCTGTTTGTGGCGGCCTTTTCGGCACCAGGGCGAGCGGTCAACCCGGTGATCCACGACATGCTCACGGTTTATCGCCAGCACGGCCTGGATCGGATGCCTTCGCTGGACGACATTTGCCAACCCGGCGCCGAGCCGATGATCGGCCAGTTGATCGACGCCCTCGAGTCCTCCATGAAGCAGGCCGGGGTGTTCAATTTCAGCCGCGAGCTGATCCATGCGCAGTTGCCCTCGCTGGTGGCTACCTTCGAGATGGTCGACCGGTTCCGGCCGGGCACGCTAGCGCCCCTGGCCTTGCCGATTTCCGGCTTGCATGGCCTGGGGGACATCCAGGTGCCGGAGCGCGATGTGCGCGACTGGCGACAGCTGGGCAACGCGCAATTCACCTTCAAGGCATTCGAAGGCAATCACCTGTTTATCGAGCCGGGGCAGAGCATCAGCCAGGTCACCGCGTATGTCGGCCAGGTGCTGCAAGGCATTGTCGACAACGACCTCGAACCGCAGCCAAGCGCTGCCGAAGCCTATCTCTCGCCTCCGGGCATGGCCGCCGCGCTGCATGACAGCGGGGAGACCGGGGCCTGACGGCCCCACCACTTGTCTGTTTTGATCAATCCATATCGAGGTTAATCGTAATGAAAACGCTCAAGGATCTACCCCAACACCCAGGTCTGCCTTTGCTGGGTAATTTGCACCAGTTGAGTAAAGCCTCCATTTTCCTGTCACTTGAGCAATGGTCGCGGGACTTTCACCACGAACCGTTCCGCTTGCAAATGGCCCATATGCAATTCGCGGTCTTCAGCAAACCGGAGCAGGTGCGCCATATCCTCAAACACCGACCTTCGCAGTTCCGGGCTATGAAAGAGATGGCGAAACTGTTCGATGAAGTTGGCTTTAGCAGCCTGTTTACCGATGAAGGGGAAGCATGGAAGCGCCAGCGATCACAGATCATGTCGGCTTTTTCCAAACGCAGCCTGGTGGCGTTTACTCCACAGATCGCCACTACCGCCCTGAAATTGCGTGATCGCTTGCGCAACAGCCTGGGGCAACCGTTCGACCTGCGGGATGACCTGCGGCGCTTTTCGGTGGATGCCAGTTGCCTGCTGGTGTTCGGCTTCGACCTCAAAAGCCTGGATAACCACGACAACCAGTTTCTGCAGAACTTTCATGATGTGGTCAATACCATCAACAAACGCGTGCGGAGCGTGGTGCCTTATTGGCGGGTGCTCAAGCTGCCGTCCGACCATCGCTTCGACCGCTCCCTGATCAAACTCAAGAGCCTGGCGATCGAGATCGCGAGAGACACCCAGGCACGCATGCGCCTCCAGGAAGATCTGGGGCCCCATTGCATTCTGCATTCCATGCTCGAAGCGGCCAGCGGTGGCGACGGCATGCTCAGCGAAGATGAGCTTTTCGCCAACATGATGGCGCTGATTCTGGCCGGAGAAGGCACCACGTCGGCGATGCTCAGCTGGCTGTGTTTTTTCCTCGGGCAGGACTCAACGCTGCAGGACAACCTTCGCCGCGAAGTCGCTCGCTTGGATCTACATCAGCTTGACTATCACGCGCTGGCCGACCTGCCGCTGACGGAGGCGGTCATCGAAGAGGCCTTCAGGATCAAGTCCACGGTGCCCGGGTTGTTAGTGGAACCCCTGGAGGACACGATCGTCGACGATATCCTGCTGAAAAAGGGCACCAGGATCATTGTCCTGACTCGAGTCGATGGTTTGAAGAATCTGCAAGAGGACTCGGTATTCAACGCCTATCGCTGGCTGGACGAACAGCACGCCTTAATCGATACGAAAGAGGCGCGGCAGAAGCAGTTTCCTTTCGGATTCGGCCCTCGTTCGTGCCCGGCGGCACCTCTGGCCAACATTGAGCTGAAAGTGGCAGTGGCGATGCTGGTCAAGTACTTCGAGCTGGAGCTGATCGACAAGGAACAGGTGAAGGAAGTGTTCACCACCTCGGCGGTGCCGGATACGCTGAGGATCCGCCTCAGCGCCCGTGCAGAGCTGGAAATACCTGCGGCACGGGGCACGGAAACCGATGCGGTCTGACGCTATCAGCCCGCGCCAGCGGGCTGTTTTCAATGTCTCTGTCCAGGTACCTCAATGCGGCTATTTACCGTTTCAGATTTGCATACCGACCATCCGGAGAACTGGAAATGGCTGGAACGCCTGTCTCGCCAGGACTACCTCGACGACACCCTGATCGTGGCCGGGGACGTCGCCGATGAAATCGGCCGGCTCAGGGCCAGCCTGGCGCAACTGAGCCGGCGTTTCCGCCAGGTGTGCTTCGTGCCGGGCAATCACGACCTGTGGGTGATCCGCTCGGACCTGCGCTCATCCTTCGACAAGTTCCGCACGGTCGGCCAGGCCTGCCGCGACGCCGGGGTGCAGACCCGGGCGTGCCGCGTGGGCAGCACCCTGATCGTGCCGCTGCTGGGTTGGTATGACTATTCCTTCGGCCCGGTCAACGAGACGTTGCGGGACAACTGGATGGACTTCAAGGCCTGCCACTGGGACGGCCATGACGACGCGGCAGTGAGCCGGGCATTCGACGAGCTCAACCCACAGCCCGATACCCGGGGGGCGCGGCACATCGTGTCGTTCTCGCATTTTTTGCCCAGGATCGACCTGATGCCGGACGGCGTGCCGGCGCAGTACCGCTACCTGTATCCGGTGCTGGGCTCTTCGCGCCTGGAACGGCAAGTGCGCCGGCTGGGGGCCCAGACCCATATCTATGGCCACAGCCACCTCAATCGCCGTGTCACCCTGGAGGGCGTGACCTATATCAACAATGCGTTCGGCTATCCGTCGGAGCGGCATATCGCCAACAAGGCCTTGCTGTGCCTGGGGGAGCTGTGAGCGCGCCCGGCGATCGGCCGTTGCGCCTGGGCCCCGGGGAGATCCATGTGTGGAGCGCCCGGGACCCGCAGATCGCCGACCCGACGCTGCTGGCGCGGTATCGCTCCTGGTTGAGCGCCGAGGAAAGCCAGCGCATGCAGCATTTCATGTTCGAGCGCCATCGCCATCAGTACCTGGTCACCCGGGCGCTGCTGCGCGCGACGCTGTCGCTGTATGCGCCGTGGGTGGCGCCGCAGCAGTGGGTATTTGCCAGCAATGCCTGGGGCAAGCCGGCGATTGTCGCGCCCGCGCTGCCGATGGCTTTCAACCTGTCCCATACCGAGGGCCTGGTGGTGTTGGCCCTGACCCTGGAAAACAGTGTCGGGATCGATGTGGAGCCGCGGCAGCGGCTGGCCGACGAGGATCTGGCCGAGCGCTTCTTTTCCGCCAGCGAAGTGCGCTACCTGTGCAGCCTGCCGAGCGCCGAGCGGGCGTCGGCGTTCATGGGTTTCTGGACCCTGAAGGAGGCCTATATCAAGGCGCGCGGCCAGGGCCTGTCGATCCCGCTGGACAGTTTTTCCTTCGAGCTGGCCACGCCGGGGCAGATCGGCTTTGCCTGCCAGACGCTGGCGCCGCCCGAGGCGCGCCGCTGGCGTTTCTGGCAATGGGAAAGCGGGCCGTTTGTGCTGTCCCTGGGCTGCTGTCCGCAGTCGCGGCACCAGCAGGGGATGGCCGTGCGGCTGTACGAGACAGTGCCCGGGGCGACCCATGGACCCAGGTCTGCCGTCATGCGCCGGGCGTCCGACGCCATCCGCTTCTGACCCGTCGCCGCAAGCAGGCAGACGGCCCGTTGCCCGCGGGCGCAACAACTGGATCGTCTGGACCGCCGGCAACGATGCGCTGTGGGACGAGCTGTCGCGCGACAGCGTCGGCAACCTGGACCTGCTCAAGACCATCTCCAACCACCCGAGCCTGGCCTACAACGACAGCAAGCTGGTCAAACCCTACCGGGTCGGCATGTCATGCGGTTTCTGCCATGTCGGGCCGAACCCGACCAACCCGCCGGCCGATCCCAAGCATCCGGCCTGGTCCAACCTCAACTCCAACCCGAGGGCGCATTACTTCTGGGTCGACCGCATCTTCATGTGGAAACAGGACAAGAGCAGCTTCCCGTTCCAGCTGTTCCACACCTCAAAGCCCGGGGCGCTGGACACCTCGTTCGTCTCCACCGACTACATCAACAACCCGCGCACCATGACTACAACCTCAAGGCGCGCATGGAGCTGGCCAGGCATCCGGGCAAGGAGCAGCTCGCCGGCGGCGGGCTGAACAACCGGCAGTTCAACGACGTGCCCGGGGTGACGCCGGACAGCCCGCTGGCGAAGTTCTACCAGCAACCCGACACCGTGTTCACCCCCCGGGTGCTCAAGGACGGCGCCGACTCGGTGGGCGCGCTCGGGGCCTTGAACCGGGTGTTCATCAATATCGGCCTGTACAGCGTGGAGTGGACCACTCACTTCCGGCCGCTGATCGGCGGCAAGCCGATCACCCCGTCTTCGGGTGCCGGTCACGCTGCTGGAAACCAACGCCTGCAGCCCCCTGGCGACCAACGCCCTAGGCGGCAATATCTGGGACAACTTCTCCTCGCAGTCGTACAAGCAATTGCCGGCGGTAGGGCCGATGCTGGTGCAGAACCGCTACACCGGCGAAGCCTGGGAATACCCGATGCCGGCCGGCGGGCGCGGCTACACGCGGCCGGGGTCGCTGATCAGCCTGTGGTCCACCGCGCCGCTGCTGCTCAACAACCGCCTGGGTAAATTCCACTGGAAGGGCCGGGGTCGAGGACCGCATGGCGTCCTTCGACAGCTCGATCGAGATGCTGCTGTGGCCGGAAAAACGCGAAGGCCGCTTCCAGGTCATGACCCGCTCCGGCAAGACCCACCCGGGCACCATCGACGTCACCAGCGAAACCAGCTACCTGCGGGTCGACAGCGGTTACCTGCCGACCTTCCTGCAACGCCTGGAAGGCCTGCTCAGCAGCTGGCTGCCCTGGTTGTTCGGCGAAGACGGCATCCAGCTGGGGCCGATTCCCCAGGGGACACCGGTGAGCCTGCTGTCCAACATCGACCTGGAAAAACACGACCAGGTGCTGGACCTGCTGCTCAAGATCAAGCACGACCTCAAGCAGCTGCCGCCCGGGGCCAGCGACGAAGAGGCGCGCAAGGTGTTCGCCGGACTGGTCAAGCCGTTGCTGGAAGTGAGCAAGTGCCCCGACTACGTGGTGGACAAGGGGCATTACTTCGGCACCAGCTTCATCAAGGGCGAACCGGGCCTGAGCGATGAAGACAAACGGGCCCTGATCGCCTTGCTGAAAACCTTCTGAGGGCAGGCCGCGATGAGCGACGACATGGAGTACGAATACATAGTGGTGGGGTCCGGGGCAGGGGGCGGCACCGTGGCCGCCCGCCTGGCCGAACAGGGGCGCAAGGTGCTGGTGCTGGAGTCGGGTGTGAATGCCGTACACCCGCATGATGCCTTCGGCATCCCGGCGGAACTGAAAGCGTACCCTGGTAGGGGCCGCCATCATCCCGCGCAACTGTTCCTCGGTCAGGGTGGAGTCGCCCATGCTGGTAGGCCACAGGGCCAACAACAGCGTACTGGCCGCTGTACCCGCTGCGGCGGCAGCACCACGTAGACTCCAGGTGCCGAGCGTTTCCAGTGCGGCTTGCCCGGCTACCCGGCCAAGGGTTGCGCCGCCTTCCGTGCTGACGATCGCCGTCGAACCCATCACCACGGCCTGGCCGAAGTTGGCCGCGGGCTCGATCCGTGTACCAGCCTCGGTTGACTCTGGCGGCACGGTGCATGTCTTGGCAAAGACGCAAGCCTGCTCAGGCTCGCCGATAAATACCAGCCCGCCCTTCAGATGTGTCTGGTTCGGATCAGCACCATATTCATAGCGCTGGCCTTCATAACTGACCCGGTTGAAATCGACAGGCGAGGCGGCCGTGTAACGCCCGGCGACGGAGCTGGGCGCTCCCGTCTTCACCGTTGAGGACGACAACACGACTCCGCCATGCGAGTGCATGCTGCCGTGCACGGCAGCATGGCAGTTATCGATGAAGAACCAGGACAGTCCGGAAATGATGGTGGCGCCACACGCAGTCTTGCTGACGCCCACCAACGCAGCGGGTTGATGGTCCACCAGGGTATCGGGTGATCCGCTGACGATGTGGTTAGGCCCGCATCGCGGGCAAATAACAGGGTCGCCGACCTTGGCCAAATCAGCCATATGCATCCCTCATAGCTGTGAGTTGGAGGTCGGCGCCTACCAAGCCATCGGGGAGGCTACACGTATGCCGTTCACGAACCAGAAATGGCTTACGTTGGTTTTTGGTTCCATTGCTCCCCAACCCCCTGGATCTGCTCTTCAGTCTGTACGTGCATTTACTACTGCTGCAGTTGAGAAAGGGGAGGGGAGGGTATCAGTGGCTTAGCAACTTCTCGACATCATCACTGGACACGCCGAGTGAGCGGGCTATTTCATCGTCTGATTGACCCCAGTTGCGCATTTTTAACGCCTCATCCCTTACTTGGGAAATGTTAAGGCTATTATCAAACGCAGATGGTTGATCTTCGACGTCCTGCAGCTGACACAGCGGGCAGGATTTTTGAGAAAGGCGAACGGGCCTAAAAAACGATATTCCGCAATGACCGCAGTAATGCTCACTCAGTTCTGCAGAACGGTAATCACGGGCAATAACCCAGGCGTCATTGATATCAAGGAGCACCGTCTCATCGACTTTACCTCCGCGAGCAGCCCCGTGTGCATCCTGGTATACATCGAATGCAGCGATAACAGCTTCAACGTCGATTTCCTCATCCGGCTTAATCGCCAGTTGACGATAACTGAGCAAGAAGATGGTTGCCTCGACAGCCGCGGCATTGCTTTTGATCAATGTCTCAGCACTGCTCAATGGGCCGCATGAGGACTCAGGCGCGTCGGAATTCTTTCGCATGTTCTCAATGATCTTTCTGGAAACCCCCGTGGAGTTTCTGACCACAACACTTCGAAAGCCTGCGCCAATCATCTTTCTCGCAAAAATGATGGTTTCCGATGATGCTGCCTGGCTCATAGCTTTCTCCCTCGCTTAGCGTTTCCGCCCAATATCCGTAATGTTTGTAAAGCATTATTTCTGTCCGCAACATCAGTCCCGGCGCGCAGCTGGAACTGGATGCGTCCGCCTCGAAGGGCATCATGAACAGATTGAAAGTTTGCGTTCTGAAGCCAGCTCGCCTTTTGTCGGGTGAGGCCATGCCGTAGCTGAGCTTTAAGTTTGTCGCTCTTTAACTGCGCACGAATCTCTAAAAGCACACACATGACCTTGTAAAGGTCTTCAGAGCCTTTGAGCTGTGAGGTCGCAGTGTCATCAAATTTGATTGTCAGTGGGCTGACAGGACTGCTGGCCAATCCCATATAGGTCGAATGGTCGACTTTTTTCATCCACTCTCGTTCAGCGAGAGAAAATGCAGTCAAGCTCCTGAAAGAATCGGGCTGTGATTGACTGAGAGAAAAGAGGGCCTCGAGAAGCAACTGAGATTCAAACATCAGTTCACCTTGGCTGACAAAATCTGTAGCCGCCGCCAAATAGAGAGGACTTTTCTCGCATAAACGCGGCTTGTCTCTTCTAGGTCGGGGTTCTGGGTGTTGTAGCCGCCAATGGCCAGCTCCATGTCTCCTGGCCGAGCGTCGATCGCTTCTCTAAGGATCTGCGCACCTACCTTTACATTTGTTCTGAGTTCGAACAGGTCCTCTACGCGATCGACCCGGTAGGCAAACGGTTATGTTTATGACTAATAGCAACGATAAGAGTGGTGAGCTTTTGGGCCAGGAGCGGCGTCGTCGCTGGAGCCCAGAGCAAAAGCTGGCCATGGTTCGAGAGAGCCTTGAACCAGGACAAAGCGTTTCGGTCTTGGCTCGGCGCAACGGCATCAATGCCAACCAGTTATTCCTGTGGCGCAAGCTGTATCAAGACGGCAGCCTGTCGGCGGTCAGTGCTGGCGAAGCCGTGGTGCCGGCCTCCGAGCTGAGCGATGCGCTCAAGCAGATCCGTGAACTGCAACGGATGTTGGGCAAGAAAACGATGGAAGCGGAAATCCTCAAAGAGGCCGTGGAGATCGCCCGGTCGCGAAAATGGATTGCGCACTCACCCTTGTTGCCGGGGGACGACCAGTGAAGCTGGTCAGCGAATGTCTCGGTGTGGCGCGCTCGCAATTAACGGTTCGAATCAAGCAATCGGTATCGCCCAATACACGGCGAAGCAGGCCTGTGAACGACGCTGAGTTGGTGGCCGAAATCCAGCAACAGGTCAGCGAGCTGCCCAGCTATGGCTACCGTCGAGTCTGGGGATTGCTGCGTCGCGCCCGTGAAACCCAGCTGCTACCTGCGATCAACGTGAAGCGGGTTTACCGGGTGATGCGTGATCACAACCTGCTGCTTGAGCGCCGGATCAAACAACCCGGCGTGCCGCGTCGGCACGAAGGCCGTATTGCGGTGCAAACCAGCGATACGCGTTGGTGCTCGGACGGCTTTGAGTTCCGTTGTGAGGACGGCGCTAAACTGAGCGTGACCTTCGCCCTGGACTGCTGTGATCGCGAAGCCATCGGCTGGATCGCGAGCCCGACCGGGTACAGCGGCGATGATATCCGCGACTTGATGCTGGAAAGTGTGGAGAAGCGCTTCGGTGATCAACTGCCTGCAACGCCGGTGCAGTGGCTCAGCGATAACGGTTCGGCCTACACCGCCGAACAGACGCGCCTGTTTGCTCGGCAGATCGGCTTGCAGCCGGTGACCACACCAGTGCGTAGCCCGCAGAGTAATGGCATGGCCGAGAGCTTCGTGAAGACGATCAAGCGTGACTACGTGGCGCACATGCCCAAGCCGGATCGAGAAACGGCGTTGCGTAACCTGGCAATTGCCTTCGAACACTACAACGAGCAGCATCCGCACAGCGCCTTGAACTATCGCTCACCGAGGGAGTTCAGGCGCTTGGCAGCTGCATCAATTTAACGGGGAGTTGGTGTCCGGTTTTGTAGGGGCAAGTCCAGATTGTAAACACGTCGAATTGTCGCTCTTGGCCGAAAGAGGTCTATTGAGAGGTTCTATACTGGCAATCGCTAGGCTTGCCGGTCACTACACGAAACCTTTTGTTTGACCCTATCTAGCTCTGCTGGACGGGGACGATTCATCTAATTGCGGCCCGCAAATGACGGCAGAGAGCGGCCCCGACCTTTGTAGCATCAAGATAACAGGGCCAGGTACTCGGTCACATGTTGCGTATCGCATCGTTCTCATCGAGCACAAACTCTAGTCCAATACCCACTTCCTTTAGCACCTCCGCAGCGCGGTCAATGAAAAACTCGCCTTGCTCTGGCAGCTCATACAAGCCGTTGATGCGAATGATGGGGTGCTTCCCAAGTGCATTGGGGATCTCGGTGTAGATCTCGCCGCTCTCGATGAATGCAACGTAGGTATTGAGCTTGCCTTGAAGCAGCTGCAGGTGTTCGCCTTGCTCAGCTTTGTCGCCCCATTCAAGGTGGTCAGAGATATACAGCACCACATTGTCAGGTTCCCATGTCGGGATTGCCCAGATATCAATTACCTGTGGATTTGTGATGGACATGTCTGCTCCCTCAGGGTTTTGGTTGAACAATTTCGACTTTGGTTGGTGGGATTACGGTGCCCCCGGGAAAGCCGGGTTTCCCTTTACCTACAACGATTGCACCGCTTTCTTCGATCTCTGGATACGCAAGTTTTTGGTTGCGAGTGAGTGGTGCTGTTTCCGACGATTTGCATTCGATGCAGGAAATGTTGCCTTCAGCATCCCGCCCTAGCATATCGAACCTAGTGCGTACTCCGCTTTTGGTCTTGGCGGTCACTTCTCGGCCCACTTCGGGTGTGTTTTCCCGTAGCTCGCGTTCCTTTTGGTCCTCGAAGGCCTTTCCCTTTTCCTTGTTCTTCTCCAACTGCGTACTGAGCACAATGTAGATTGGCTCGATCCCAGAGTCAGGGAACCAGATGATTGCATCTTCGAACTCGGGAGGATGTGCAGGGTTCGCCAGCACCGTGTCAGATTGTGCAGTCGGCGGATACACCCAGACGGGTGGCAACTGTGGGGCGCCTTCCAGTGCAGGAATACCCAGTACACCGTTAACATCTGCCGCTGGCGTCCAAGTGAGGCCAATCCCGTTGCCGATGTCAGCAACAAATTTCTCGCCGACTTTCTCGCCCTTGATGACGGGGACATTTTCCCATTCCGCTTTACTGCCGGTGTAGAAGCCGTAAGCGTTGACGGAGCCGTCTGGCAATGTCTTCACGTTGACACGGACACGGGTGCGGCCAGTCTCAAGCGTTGCGTACTGGTCCTTCGTGTAGAAAGCGCTGTCGGGGGAAAATACTGGTGTTCGGTATCAGCATCCCAACGATACCCGTTACAAAGCCAGCAGCCACAACACCAGATCCTTCGAGTAGACCCAGTGACAGCGATCCGCCGAGACGTTGAGCAATTGCACTGCCAGTAGCAGACCCGCCCACCAGTTGCAGTGGAGTGCCTTCGGCGGTAATCGCTGCCCCGGTGCCAAGCACTGTAGTGGTCTAATGAAACCGGACACCCATTTAGGCGAGAATGCTCGCCAGATAGAGGTGTCTGATGACCAAACAACGTCGTTCTTTTTCCGCTGAATTCAAACGCGAGGCCGCAGGCCTCGTGCTCGATCAAGGCTATAGCCATATCGAAGCCAGCCGCTCGCTTGGTGTGGTTGAGTCCGCGTTGCGCCGCTGGGTTAATCAGCTTCAGCAGGAGCGCACTGGCGTTACTCCGCAGAGTAAAGCGCTGACGCCAGAGCAACAGAAAATCCAGGAATTGGAAGCTCGAATCGCTCGACTTGAGCGGGAGAAATCCATTTTAAAAAAGGCTACCGCGCTCTTGATGTCGGAAGAGCACGAGCGCACGCGCTGATTGATCAACTGAGCCCCCAAGAGCCGGTTGATTGGCTTTGCGCAGTCTTTGACGTCACTCGTTCGTGTTACTACGCCCATCGTCTCAGGCGCCGAACTCCAGACGTTGAGCGGCTTCGGTTGCGCAGCCGGGTTAACGAACTGTTTACGCAAAGTCGAAGCGCCGCCGGTAGCCGCAGCATCGTGTCGATGATGCAGGAAGACGGCGAGCAAATTGGGCGGTTCAAGGTGCGAGGCCTGATGCGGGAACTGGAGTTGGTCAGTAAACAACCTGGATCACATGCCTACAAACAAGCGACGGTTGAGCGGCCTGACATTCCGAACATATTGAATCGAGAGTTTGATGTGCCGGCGCCGAATCAGGTCTGGTGTGGCGACATCACCTACATCTGGGCTCAAGGGAAATGGCATTACCTGGCTGTCGTTATGGATCTTTACGCGCGCCGAGTGGTGGGCTGGGCGCTGTCGAACAAGCCGGATGCGGATCTGGTCATCAAGGCGTTGGACATGGCTTACGAACAGCGTGGCAGGCCTCAAGGGCTTCTGTTTCACTCGGATCAGGGCTCGCAATATGGCAGTCGCCAGTTTCGCCAACGGCTCTGGCGTTACCGCATGCGCCAAAGCATGAGCCGTCGTGGAAACTGCTGGGATAACGCGCCGATGGAGCGTGTGTTTCGCAGCTTGAAAACTGAATGGATACCGACCGTGGGCTACATGACAGCTCAAGAAGCGCACCGCGACATCAGTCATTACCTGATGCATCGGTACAACTGGATTAGACCGCACCAATTCAACAACGGACTGGCCCCAGCTCAGGCCGAGAAAAAACTTAACGTCGTGTCCGGGATTAGTTGACCACTACACTTCGCACATGCTGCAGTGCGAATGCTGAGTTCGGCTAGGAGCTTCCAATGCAGCATCAGAGACTGGCTAGGTTTGTCGCAGCAGACGTTCTCTGTGATTTGCGGTCGAGTGCTTACCTACCTTCCTGCGTGCCTGAGACCTATTGACTGCGTCTGACAGTTGATGACTGTTTGGCTTCGATGCTCGGTTTTCTTTATTCACAATCTGATGCGAGCGCAGGTGGTCGCTGATTTACATGGGGAAAGAGCTGCTTGATTGGGGAGCGAGTCAAGATGAGCGAGAGTGCTGATCAGAGAAGGGGTGGGCGGGGAGCCCGTTTTTACTGGGGAAGGAGTCAATTTTATGGAGCGGGTAGAGAGAATCGAACCTGATATATAAATCAATAAGTTAGGTTATATTTTGGTGTGTGCTGTACATGTAGCCATACAAAATACCGGAAGCCGACGAACGGTCGCTATTTTTGCGTTGCTGATCGCTCTGCGAGTGCTGCGATTGCCTCAAGCGCTTCACGACGCTGTTCGTGCCCTAGCGAGTTAAAAAGCGCTAGTAGGCGGGCTTCCTCGTCGTCAGCGTAGAAAAAAGCGAGCGGCAAGCCAAGTGCATCCGCGATCTGTTTAGCGGCAGTCGGACTCGGGGTGTGCACGCCGCGTTCGTACTGATTCATCCGTGCGCTAGCGCTGGCGGGCTCAAAACCAGCTTCCTGCCCCAAGCGCTCTTGAGACCAGCCTGCTGCTTTCCTTGCCTCCTTCAGCCGATTGCTAAATACGCTGCCCATTCTCTCACTCGCAAAAGCTAAGAGAATCTTAGATTTTTCTTGACGGGATACTAAGTAATCCTTAGTGTCGCAAAAAATGTGGATCGTAGTCTGCGGGGGAGAGCAGTGATGCTAAAGCTGAAAAAAGAAACCGTGATAGTGAAAGATTCGATTTATGACACCGTTGAGGATGCGGGTTCTATATATCGTCGTGTTCGGGTTCAGAACGAAGGTGGAAAAACCGCATTCTTCAAAGAATTGATTGTTCCAAGATACGTGGGCAAGAGCGGGGCAATGAAGGAGGGTGTCCCAAGAACTTGGTATATAAAAAATATCACCAAGAAGAAATCAGTTGTGATTGCTCACCAGAAACCGAACGGTGAGGTAGATTTTGATCTCGATGAAGTAAAAGTAATATCTAGATCATTTGTCTTGGTTGGAGTGTATGTTGGTGTTGCAGCCCTTCCAGCGTCAATAATAATTGCAACAGCAACTTTTGGCTTTGGTCTTCTTTTGTTTCCAGTATTTTTGTATATGGCTTATCGAAATATTTTTAAAATTGCACCCGCACTTAGCCGAGCAACTTTGGAAAAAGAGCTTAGGGGGTTTGGAGTCAACTTATAGCTTTCGAAGCCCCTTAGGGGCGGCCAGAGTCAAACGAAATGGCGGGGGGCCCCACGAAGTGGGGTTCCGCCCCGCAGGGCGCACGCAGGGCGTATTTCGCTTGATGCTGGCGGGGGAAGTTAAGCCTTGGGAGAGGGGTGAGGGGTTGCTCTTCCCCCTCACCCCCGAGCCCATCGGCGGCGAGATGGGGGGGACGGGGGCGCAGCCCATGGTGCTCCGCCTTACTGTTCGCATACTTCGTATAGTTCACAGTAGTTTACTTGGCCAAGTTTCAACCCGGCCTGCCCCGTGGCAGTGCACACGATGTTGATTTCCAGTTCCTTGACAAACTCATCAATTATTGCGGGCGATGCATACTCGCCAGGAATATCCTTGTTTGAACGAACTTGTAATCTTGCATATGCACATCTCAAACAACGAGTCTTATTTGCCTGGCAGTGTTGGAGCAGGTGCAGGCTCTGTAGCGTGTCTTTCCGCTTGCTGATCTGAATTTTTTCCATGATCTAACTCCTCTGGTTTTATTTTTGTTTTTATTGCAAAGCCAAATCTATACTTATCTCCACTTCCGTCCTCCCCGACACTCAGCTTGTCAATTTTCTTGATGTGCCTCTCGGTCTTCTTAGCCAATTGAACTTCTAATTTGATGTCCTCAATTAATTTTTCGACTTTCAGTTTTAGTTCTGAAAATTCGTACTGTAGCGTTTTTCCGGGGGAGTAAAAATTCTGTCCGGTGTACATGCTTACGGCGAATGAAAACATATCTTTTACCGCGCTTTCTATTTTTTTGATCGTTTCCTTTGCCAATTTTGCATAGTCACCGGATAGTTTCTGTCTATACAGAATGTCTTTCTTGATAGCTCCAGCCATATCATTGTGATATTTTGCCAAGAGTTCATCATGAACTTTATTGCCGGTTGAAATATTCGGCGCGACAATAGATCTGGGCGACGTCTTCGGAATATTTATTAGTGGTTCGGCAATCAGCTTGTTCTGGTTAACAAGGTTGCGAGCAGCGCTAGCAGCGGGAGGGCTAAAATTATTAATAACATCCCGAATCTCACTAAGTTCTTTGTGAGTTTTTTGTAGTCCTGCTGATGATTTTGCAAATCTATCTTCTGCTCGTTCAGCGACACCTGCAGGGATACGATGCCTGCTCTCAACTTCCGTTGATCTGAAAGTAAGCGTTTCACTGTAGCGGGATTCAGTGCCAGCTCTTTCAGCTTCAAATTTTGCATCTCGCTTTGAATGCCTTTTTGCAATTTCTGAGAAAGGTTGCTCACTGTATAATTCTCCTTCAAGCTTTGCGGCTTTACTCATTCCTTCGAATTTAAAGGAAAAATAGTTATGGCCTTTTCTTGTTATTTCCGCACCCTGCTTCTGCAAAAAAATAAGCATATCTTCTCGGGAACTTACGGCCCCAGCATCTATTAAATTATCTATAGCAGCGACGACCTGTTTCTTTATATTTCTCTGGGGGTCAAACTGAGGTAATTCAACCGAACGCCGTATTTTTGTATCCCTTGGGTTTTGCAATCCATATTTATTGCATACTTGGTCGACAAAGCTGTCATTCTGCAAAATGAACTCGTTATTATTCCCAGGGCCTTGCTTGCCATTATAGTTCGGTGGAAAGGGGTTGAAATATTTTCCAGATTCGAGATGAATCCGAGGGATCATATAATGAATCTCAAGCCGCCCGGTGTGCTCATGCTGTACTAGTAAAATGTTTCGACAGTCTTTTTTCACGCCAGCGAACGCGAAATCCTTGAAGTCTTCAATGATTTTGCCTTTCATGCCCCGTGTGGAATTAATTAATGCCGTTTCTTCTTCGGAAAAACTCAGCACTCCACTTGTGTATTTGTGTTTGAAGTCCAGTGATTCGCAGAGCACGCGCATTGCAGAGGGGTTGCCTTCAAGTAAAGTGGCTGCTGGAGTTCTCTGTCTCCACTCATGTGTTTCTTTGTCGAAATAATTTTCGGAGAGAAAATAATTAATACCAGTCCCAGCGCCGACAGTGCTATGTTTCGATAAACCATGGATCATGATGCTGTGGCCTTTTTAACTCTTTGTGTGCGATTGCTTTTCCTTATTTCGTCCGAAAATATTACGACCTCGTTTATATCTCGCGCGATAAAGTTAAGCTGATAAATTATTAGGTCTGCATCCGCTTTTTCTCTGTACGTATTTGCATGATGCGCAAGCATATTGATATTTGAGTTTATCCGTCCAAGCCAGCTATTGAGGTCGCGCATCTGCGCCGGCATTCCTGGAGATATGTCGATCTGCGTAGATGTGATCATCTCATTGATTAGTTGCGAGACACTCATCTCGCATTTGCGCGCATTCTCTTTTAGCCGCTCTCGCTGTGAGAGCGGTACCTGTGCATTAATTTGCACCCATTTTACCTCATGTTCCATGCGGCCCTCCGGGCTCTTATTTTTGTGATCGTCAGGGGTGTGGGGAAACCCCACTGGGTCTCTAGGGCTAGCCCTAGACAAGGCCGGAAAATGTCGAAGACTATTTTTCGAGGAGCCTTGTTCGCCCTAATCATCTAAGAGTATTATTAATTTATAGCTGGCAGCGATGCAAGTTACGCAACTAATAAAATTGTATATAAATAGGGAATGACACAGTGGGAGACATATATTTCGGCAATGTTGCGATATTTTATGAAGGTGAAGACGTTATGACTCCAGGGGCAACCTACCGTCAATCTGAGGAGGACATTGATGCGAAGAATAATTTTAAAATGCTAAAGCAGCACTTGGCCAAATACCTTTCATCCACAAGCACTGCTCCGCTCGGCTGTGTGTCTGAGGGAAAAGACGCAGTAGGTGGGTCGCAGAGACAGGTCTCTTTAGATGATTTTTTTGAGTGATACTGAATCTTTGGAAAAGATGACTTGGTGGGACACACTAGCCGGGCGAAAGATAAGGCACCGGCTGCGAGAAGGAAGCGCTTAAGACCTGCGGCGTTGAGAATGGGGAGAAAGGCAGTCTCAACCTTAGTGTGTACGGCTTTCACCGCTCCTAGGTAGCTAGCGCCTCATCGACCCATGAGGTGATGAAGAATTCGCTAAGTAGGTATGAAACGCAGCCTTCTGAGGGGCCGCGTGGAGGTATATTGACTAACCTTTCAGCCTGCAGGCTAGCACAGAAAAACATCCGAAAAAAGCCTCGACAGCTCCGATCAGTACACCTGCCGAAGCTCTTTTCGCTCCAGAGCGTTTAAAAGATCGACTTCTGTCCAGTTAATGAACCAATATTTAGAAGCATAATGCGTAAAAAAATCGCTTAACTCTTGTTGAGTCGGCTTGCTGATCTTCATCGCAACGCATAGCCTATTTACATATTTGGATTTTCTTTTTCGGCCTATATATGGACATGTCAGGCTGTCTAACAACAGACAAGCTTGCTCTGTATTAGAGAGGATTTTTGACATGTCTTGAAGCTTTGCATCTAATTTTTTAAGAGTGCTTTCTTTAATTGTTGAGTATTGAACATGATCTTTGATATAAAAAAGACAAGAAACGATGTTAAAATACGAGCTATCGCCACCGAACACTTTCTCTACTATATGCGAAGGGAGCAGATAAGCAGCGCCAAAATCGCTCAAAGACAAAATAACATTTAGAACTTCAAGCGATATGAAATTATCAATATCAGCTCTTTTGTGGAAGGTGTCGCTATCGAGCAGGGACAGAGACAGGTCGAATGCGCGCTGTTTTATTGTATGCTTGTAATGACCTAAATGTTGGTCGGCAAACCGACAGAGCAGTATCAATGATGCGCAAAACTTATACGAAGAGCTAACAGAGGGTGCCACCGAATAGAAAAAGTGCATGACCTCCAAAAATACGATACAAGCATCCTTGTAATCGTTAATTTCGGCTTCGGGATTAAGTTCTTTGGGGATGTTAATTAGCAGCTTTGTTCTTTCAAACAGCGCAGATATGATATATGAAGACACCTCATCATAATCCATACCTTCAGCAGAACAAGTTGCTTTGATAGCATCAACAAAGCTACGCACAAGCCTATCAACTTTGAATATCTTCTTTGGCTTTAGCGAAGCCCCTTCTTCAACTTCCTCTAAAAACCTTTCCGTGAATTCGTTTACGTAAAGATTTACCTCTCTAATCACTTTAGATTTTGGTGTGAAAAAAGGGCGCTGATATATTTGACTTTTGGCTGAGTTGACGTGCAGCTTGTACCCCAAAAGCGTATCCGCATAAATTTCGTAAATTTTATTTGCCATTTCGATGGATCTGGCAAATATGAAAACATCGTCAACGTAGCGTTTGATAGAATAGTCAATGTTAAAAATCCAATTGAACTTTTCAGATGCCAGCTTAGCTTCTACTCTACAGTCAACGTTCTGGAATATTATCTCTGAAAAGATCCGACTTACTTCTGGGCCTATCACAATCCCATTTGTTTCGTTGTGATTCGCCATCCGTATAACGTCGTCAAAATTATTTCCGAATATAGATGCGGCGTACCTTCCGTCCTTTACAAAGCTTTTGTCTTTAGTAGCCCACGCAATCGAATGCGTATAAATACTATCAAAGCACTTTGAAACGTCCAGAGTTTTTAGAACGCTAAAGTCTTTTTCAAGATCGAGAAAGGCTTTTGAGTTAAACATTTTATAAAGTCTAGTGTAACCCTTGTACGCGTAGAAGGATGAACTGTGTTTTAGCGTTGTTTCAGAGGCGGTGTCGTCAACGGTACCTCTCTTGTATTGCCCTATGTTCTCCCATGAGCTCTTGTAATAAAATACACTCGCGGTTTTGAATGGAGTTCGTATCGAGTATTTACCTAATGTACAGTAATGACAAATGAGATGCTCGTAGCGCTCATAGAATAGTTTAATTTGCCATTGTGAGAGTGGATGCAAAACCGAGAGGCATCTGAAGTCAGTTGCACTTTTCCTTATTTTATATTGGTAAGGCACAGTGCTCCATTTCCCGCCCTTACTTGTTATAAATAAGCTTTCGATTGTCTTGGCGAAGCCTGTGCTCGAAGCTTGTTTCTTTGCAATATTGTAGAAGCCGTCATTCGAAAATATTATCGGGGTTTCATAAGGAGCTGTTTCAGTTACGAGAACTCGACAATAGTCACCCTTTATAATTCGCTCAGATTTTTTATCATCAAGCATACTCCCAACACTCCCTGATCGCTTTGAACTGTGAACGGTTGAAGTGGAAATAATTACGTTCACTGAATCCGCGCTTAAAGCTGAAAGTCAATAGTCTGCGGCGTTGCGCGACAGAAGTGATCGAGAAAAAACGATCAAATACTTTACCGTAACTGCTCATTGTCGCCAGGTATAGGTACTCATCCAATATAGCTAGGGCTGTTGATTTTGCTTCATCTATCCTGTGATAGTTATGATAAATTCCAGCCAATCTATATCCGCCTCTATTAATATCTAGTACGCTAAAGTTAGAAGTCAAAAACTTTACGCGCATTTCTAAAAGCTCAAAATTTCTGTTTTTACAGTAGTCTAGATAAGCTTTAGTGAGACGCGTTTTGATCTTTTTTATCTTAGAGTCCGCTATATCCAATACTACTTCTCGGCTGCCGTTTTTCTCCGGTGGTTCGTAAACCGAAAAACTATAGCCTAAGTATTCGAAAGTGAAGAGCAGCGGCATTTCCGGATGCTGACTTTTTTTGTATCCAGAAGAATCGGGTGCAGAACAAAGCTCCTGTTTTTTCGTATTTAAATGGAGTCCAGGCGGTAGCAGCTTGCTCACTTTAGCGAGAAACTGTTTTGAGTGCTCCTCCCCGCCAGTTATCACAATAATGTCATCGACATATCGACTATAAAAATATACACCTGCCATCGTTTTTATTGAAGAATCAAAAGAACTCATTACTACTTCAGATAACGTCGCACTTAAGGCCATACCTCTTGGGATCCCTAACCCTCCAGCCAAGGTATGATGCTCAATAATGTCTTTAATGTGTTTTTTGGTCTGAGGACTTAAACCCTTAATTCCGTACACAGCACTCAGGACATTGGACGCCGTGAATGACTCGTAAAAGCTCTTGATATCTAATCTATATATTTTAAATTGAGCACTTTCTGCGATCAGAGCGCGAAGATTAGCGATTATAGTGTCTCTTGACGGCGAGTATAACGACTTAGCCATTCGTAAATTTTTATCTATCTTTCGTAACACCAGCTCGTGACTGAAGGCGGGAACTCTGTAGACATTCTTCCCGCGAAGAATTGAGCTCTCAAGAAAAGAGTATGATTCGTACCCAACATCAGAACGAGCGACAGCAGCTTCAACCTCTGCGGTCTTTGATAACGGGTTTCTCAGCCACGGCCTAAGGTAGAAATCATTCTTTCGCAGAACCTTTGAAACCGAAATAAAATTAAACGACTGGTCGTACATATGTCATCCCTTACAAAAAGAATGAAGCACCCAAGCACCCAAGCATTCCAGACACTGGGCCCTATTACCACCGTTGGATGGGGAACAACGCGGATGAGTCGTCAACCCCACATCTCGGGCATGCCCTCTCCTGCGCGTACTTTTCTTTGCTAGGACGAGATCGGCTTTGGAGATGACCCCGTCGACTCTTGTATTCTGACGTCAAATACAGTGTGTTCGCCGCCGATAGATCACTCTTCACGGGTATCAAAGAAATTGGGGCATCGCTGCCTGCGGTACACACGGTTGATCGTAACATGACAATTCGCTCCTTGAATCGCTGAGATAGCGCCGAGCATAGCGCTTCCGGCACTTAGGAGCTACGGACGTTATGGAGGCCTAGGGAGTCGATCTCTCAGCGTCGTCGCCTGTTTGACCTATCTTGATCTGGCAAGGGCACGCATGACGAAAATATTGGCCATCGAGACTCAAAAATTTGAACAATCGGCATGGGGTGCGGCTCATCCTAGGCTGCCGCTAGGCTTCTCTTCTGCCGCTGTCTTATAACGCGTCACCCGCCGCTCCTCCAGTGCCGCCAATGCACGTATCATCTGTGGGTGCAGGTGTATTGAGCCTTTATGCGAAGAAAGGCTCCTGGCGGCACTGTACGCCCTCCTGACCGCTTCTTTCTCACACTCACTAGCCGCTTGAGCACAGAATCTCTTCCAGATTCGAATCTTCGTGAGCGGTCTCGCGTGTCGTTTCTTTCTTTTTGCTTTTCTTGAATAATTAATAACAATTGTGACCTGTTCTGTCTCCTTACGTCTCAATTTTTCCGCTTGCTCCTGGCTGATGTCTTCGCACAAACCTGCGATCTGCACAGACTGCTCATCCAACTCATGCTTTATTGATTTTGCGGTGAGGATTACTTCGCCGTATTTGTTATTTCCCTCTTCTTTTTCAAAGTTAAGCTTATCCGAATCATTCTCAAAAAAATGCACGCGGGCCGTTAATTGGCTCTCGTTCCTATCGTCTAAATCCATAGGGGGGTGGATTTGCTTGGCCAGTTGCTTTATATGTGTCGGCGCATCGGGATCTTTAGCCACCCGTTTAAGTGCTCTCTGTTTTCCTGTGGCGCACTTGATACCAAAAAATGAATATTGTCTCGCGCCCATGGCACGGATGGCGCATTTGTACCTAGTGGCAGTGTCATCGTCTTCACCCGCTAATGCTTTCAGTACGTATCCGAATATATAAGATGAAGGGGTGGCGGTATCATCACCTGTCTTTTCAATAATGCGGACAATATCGCGCTTGTTATTCGCAAAGTAGTCTTTACGATCTATGTACAGTCGTTCAATTGAATCTTCAATAGCTTCCAAAATCTCTAATTCTTTATTGAAGAAAATTGCTATGTGCCAATGCGGGCATCCATCTTCATGAACCTCGACCACCCGGAATCCGAAATAATCCCCGCTTCTTCTATCGACACCAATGTTATCTAGAGCGTCCAATATCGAACGCCAATCCTTTTGCAGAGATCGGTTAGCCTCCCTGGCACTCGCCCCCGAATACTTATCCCTTCCAATCTTCGGGTTTGGATGAAATTCTGGGGACGCCGTTAGCGTGATAAAAGCGCAGCCAAATTGGTTCTGCTCCGCGATCCTCTCAAGAGCTTTTATGTCCAGAAATAACTCGTTAAGTCTGTTTTTTCTTGCCCCGTTGGCCACATCTAGCAAGTTGAAGACAAATGCGTCAGAACCATTGCTGCGGATTATTTTGTTACAGCCCATCAAGAACTTATCTGTTTTCTTTTTGCGTTCTTTATGCATTTCTATTGTTCTGTCGGTGCAGCACACTTGAGTGGCATTCTTTCCGCCGAGCTCTTTTTTTAGATGTGCTAGATGTTCTCTTTTTTCATCAGCTAGTTTGATGATTTGCCTGCGCCACCATTTTTTATCACTGATTCTGAGGGCCAGTGAGTCGATAGTTGAGTTTTTGGGTTTTTTTAACTTTATATTAAACGGTAAGTCGTCAATGATAAGTTTCTTTTGATTTTCGTTTGCAGATAGCAGTGAAAATCTATATGCGGCAGCGATTTTATGCGCGAGACGGACAAGCTCATCATTTGAAAAATAGATTATTTCTTCGATGGTGGGGAGTGTTTCAGAGGGCTGTATGTCGACCTTTTCATACATCTCGTTCCCGTGTTCGTCGAATCCACGGAAAAGAATTTTGCTATATTGGGTTTCTAACAACTGCTTTGGGAGAATTCGGTTGGGAGTGGTAGTGTACATCTTATTGTTCTTATTTTTATAGGCCGCTCTAGGCGGCGTTTGTGCTTCTAATCCGCTCCGGGCGGTGAACTATGTCATCTTTCTTATGCTACCTATCCGAAGGATGACTCTACAATTTCAGTCGATATCCAGGGTCGATAGGCCAAGGTTCACAAGGCTTCTCCTTGCAGTTCAGCGATCTGTTCTAAAAGATTAGCTTTAGCTTCTTTCAGAAGTTTTAACTGGTCTCTTTCACGAGTGATCCGCTTTTGCTCTACCCATACGTCTTCTTCAATCCGCTTGATCAACTCGCGGCTAGCAATCATGAAGTTTTCACTGTCGTCCTTGTTCGTCAAGCTTTCACTAAGATCTGATAGCAGATCACGCTCTGACACCCACTCATCAATAAGGCTTTGAGTAATGACGTTTCTCTTGGGTTTTCCCAGTTCGCAGATATTAATCAACATTGGCTCGCGCTCCTGTTGTTAAAGTAAGTTTCGACATCGCTTTTTCTCCAACGGCTTGATTTCCCAAATTTCAATGGCGCGGGAAAACCTTGGCTTTTGATTGATCGGTAAATTGTTGCTCGTGAGAGCTTTAGCTCTTTGATGAGGTCTTCAAGTGTCATCAGCATTATTCGTCTCCTACGACGTGTTGTTGTTGCTGTATGTAGATTTAAAGACCGAGGAACTTACGTCAAGCAGTATTTTTTGTTGTACGACACTGCCCGGAGTATTCAACAAAAGACACCGCTACGACCGTTTGTAAGCGCCTGAAAATACGGGGGATACCGGTGTCATCCAACTTTTTCGCGTAATAAGAAAATTTTCAGATTTTTACTAGCAGGTGGAGAAATCTACGGGCGGAATTGGCGTTTATTTTGGTTGTCCGAAATAGCCCCGAGCTTTCGTCGGAGCAGTTATTATGACGTTGTCTGACACTGCCCCGGATTTTTGGAAAGGGCAGTAGGTTATACGTATAGCTTTGTGCTGATGGCCGCTTCGCACATATTGACGAGTCCCCTTTTGAGCCTTTCGAGTGCCGAGAAATTCAGCTTTTTTTCGAGTAAGTTACTCGCGTCATAAATCTCAAACTCAAAAATATCAAGTTGTCCCTTTGCGTTTCTGAAGTACCCGAATTCGATACGAACGTTGTCTTCCTGCGAGTTTCCCTCCACATCTGACTCCTCGTGGAGCATGTAAATTTTTGCTACTGCCAGGGTGTGCCCGGATTCTGCGCGATTCATTTGGCTGAGTTCAATATTCATTCGTGTTATTTTCCAGTCCGGTCTATTTGTTTTTTGATACTGCTGTTCTTTTCTTAAAGTCGGATTTTTGATTCTGCGTCAAACCTTCTTTTAATGCATCTAGGTAATCGCAGTACCATTGCATCATTATTTCCCTATTTTTGAGATGCGATGCTTTGTCATAAACCGCTCTAAGCCCCGGCTTCTTATGTGCGAGCTGCATCTCCACCCAAGGTTCAGGCCAGCCATGTTCGGAGAGCAAAGTCGTTGCTGTGTGACGTGATCCGTGCCCCGTCATACGGTCTTTATATCCAGCACTTGCAAAACATTTGTTAACAGTATTTTCCGACATCACTAAGCCTTTCGATCCTTCCGAAGGAAATAAGTATCTAGATTTGCCAGTAATGTTTTTCAGGTTGTTTAAAATTGATATCACTTGACTGCTCAGCGGGACTACATGATCACGACCCATTTTCATTTTGCTGTTAGGAACGCTCCAGATTTTTTTATCAATATCAAATTCTATCCACTCGGCGTTTCTGACCATGCCTGGCCTGGATGCTGTATAGATAGTTAGCCACGCAGCACTTTTAACAAGTGTGCGGCTGGGTGAAGCCTCAAGAGCTTTCAAGAAATCTGGTAGTTGATGTTCGAGTAGGTGAGGGTATTGTTTTTCTTGTGGCTGTACTGATGCGATGTCCAATAAATTGCTTGCTGGATTATTTTCACATCTGCCACTTGCTATCGCGAATCCAAAAATCTGATTCAGCCAGCTCCGGACTTTTTTTGCAGTGTTATGCGCCTCTCT
This sequence comes from Pseudomonas baetica, assembly GCF_002813455.1. Classification (NCBI taxonomy): domain Bacteria; kingdom Pseudomonadati; phylum Pseudomonadota; class Gammaproteobacteria; order Pseudomonadales; family Pseudomonadaceae; genus Pseudomonas; species Pseudomonas baetica. The sequence continues at coordinate 5,091,478 of NZ_PHHE01000001.1, forward strand.
AAGCTCAATTGAATTCTGTAATTCGGCACAATGCTTGCGAGTGACTTTCGAGATGGATAATTTACCCAGTGCTGGCAGCATGTCGTTGTCCAGCGCATATCGCATGGACTTGAGCGTTTTTTCTGCTCTGCCGTCGGCTGATTTTTTGGTGTACCAAGCCTCTGCAACGCTCTCAAAACTGTTGCTTGTCGCTTCGCTCAATTCGTATTTTTTTTGCGCCTTATGCGCGACAGGATCCGTTCCCGCTGCAAGCAGCTTGAGAGCCTGCTGAGCCTTTTCACGGGCTTGTTCGATGTTCACGTCCCGATAGCTGCCCAAGCCGTGCCAGCCCCATTTTCCATCAGATTTTTTATATCTCAGCTCCCAGCGTTTGCGCCCGGTTGGGCTCACAACGATGTGAAGCCGCTCCGCGCCACCGTAGTTCTCGCGATACTCCTTGACCTCGGGTTCAAGTGCATCGATGACAGTTCGAGAAAGGGGTCGTCTTTTTATCTCTGATCGTTTCATGTTTGTGTATGGCCTGGTTCGAAGTTTTCGAAACCGTACACGAGCCTGTACAGAAAAAGTAGGGCCGTGCAGAGACCACCGGAAACCATGAGAGATTCACGGAGCGCTAAGTTATTGATCTATAAGGGGAGATGAGATGTGGGAAGATGGGTGGAGATGTGATGTGGAGCGGGTAGAGGGAATCGAACCCTCAACTAAAGCTTGGGAAGCTTTCGTTTTGCCACTAAACTATACCCGCATTACACATATTTCTTTGCTCACAAAACGGGGTGTCCTATAAGAACCCTCGTTATCAGCTTGGGAAGCTGGAGTAATGCCATTATACGACACCCGCTCAGAGCGGCTGACTTTGTACCAGACTCGGCCACGGATTTGAAGTTTTCTTTTGCTCGCATAACGTTACAGCGCTGAAATCGGTCAATCGCGGGCAAGCGCTGCGGGCCTTGTAAACAACGTACTCAGCCCGGCAGCCTTGCTCGCGACGACGCTTTTTCAAATGGCCAGTGCATGGTGATCCTGAACAAACGAGTAACGCGTTCGGCTAGCCTGCGGTGCCGGTTTCAGAAAGCCGAGCAGGGCGTTCTGGCTATCGCGGCAGGCAGCCTTGTGCTCCATGTCGAGAAAGTGCCCGGTGGCTTGCAGGGTGGTGAAGGTGCTTTGCGCCACGTGGTTGCCGAACAGGCGGGCGTCTTCGGCGGCGGTGTATTCGTCCCATTCGCCGTTGAGAAACAGCACCGGTACGTTGATTTTCTTCGCTGCGTTTAAGTAGCACTGGCGATCGCTGTGCAGCACGTCACTGATGTGGAAGTGCATCTGCCCGTATTCGTGCTCGGCCAGGCTGCTGACGTGGCGGTAGTTGAAGCGTTTGAACAGCGACGGCAAGTGTTTGCCGATGGTGCTGTTGACCAGTTCGCCGACCCGGTCGCCGTCGCGCTGGCCGAGGTAGTCGACGCCACGCTCCAGGTAGTCGAGCATGTGCGCGTTGATCACCGGTGAGAACGAGCTGATCACGGCTTTTTCGATGCGCCGTGGCTGGTGCGCGAGGGCAACCAGGGTGGCGGCACCGCCCCAGGAGAACGACAACACGTGCTCGGCGGCGAAGTGGTCGATCAGCTCCAGCAGGATCATCCCTTCGACGTCTTTCGTCAGATGTTTCTCATGGCGGTTGTGGGCTTTTGACCGGCCAGCGTAGGGCTGGTCGTAGCAGACCACGTTGAATTGCGGGTGCAGATTTTTCACGGTTTGTGCAAACGACGCAGTCGTGGCCATCGAGCCGTTGACCAGGATGATGGTCTTTTCTGCGGCGTCTGCGCGATAGAACTCCGTGTAAACCCGATACTGACCCTGTATATCCAGCACAGCGATTTCTGGCCTCATGTCATAAGACTCCTGGCAAGCAAGCGGGTATGCGCGCAAATAGAGATTGCACGAGCTTTGTGACAGGTAGGCATACGCCTGGAATTTGCAGGCCCATGTCGATCCATGACTACGGTCGACGGGTATTGTTATTGGCGGGCAGTTTGCCGGGGCAAGGCGGAACCTGAGGGCTCTCTACCGGCAAAAAGTTTCTTGGATGTATGTTGTGACTAATCGGTCACAATCTGGCCGACGTCCTGATTCAAGCAGGGGTGGGGGGATCGCGCAAGTGCCGTTGGTAAATTGTTCGACAACTTCTGCTGAGCGGTCGGCTGCTTAGAACAAATGAATCTCTTCGGTGCGCAAAGCACGATACTCGCCCGGTTTTAGCGCGTTATCGAGCAGCAACGGGCCCATGGATTCGCGGTGCAGGCGCAGGACTTTGTTGTTGAAGTAACCAAACATGCGCTTCACCTGATGGTAGCGACCCTCGACGATGCTCAGGCGCGCCGACCTCGAGCCGAGCAACTCCAGTTGTGCGGGCTGCGTGGTCAGATCCTCGAAGGCGAAGTAGATCCCCTCGGCAAACTTGAGCGCATATTCCGCAGTGATGTCCTGCTCGGTTTCGACGTAATAAACCTTTGGCAGTTTGGTCTGCGGCTGGGTCAGGCGCCGCGACCAGGTGCCGTCGTTGGTGATCAGCATCAGCCCGGTGGTGTTGAAGTCCAGGCGTCCGGCGATGTGCAGGTCGTCCTTGTCCGGCTCATCCATCAGGTCAAGCACGGTCGGGTGTTGCGGATCGCGGGTGGCGCTGACGCAGCCGGGCGGTTTGTGCAGCATGAAGTAGCGCGCCGGTTTGCCGAGTTGCAGTACTTCCTCATCGACTTCAACACGGCTGAATTCCAGCACTTCGCTGTGCGGGTCAATGACGACTTTTCCGTCAACCCGCACGCGCTTTTCCACCAGCAACAGGCGAACCTGCTGACGGTTGTAGCGGGGCAGGTTGCTGAGGAAACGGTCGACGCGCATGTTCAGAATTCGATGGATAAAGGGGCGCGCATCTTACGGGATCGCCGGTTTGGCCGCTTGCAGTTGCGCCTCGACCTGGGCGCAGCGCGGGCACAGGCAGGATTTGTCGCGTAACGCTGGCGGCAAGGCTTCAAGCACTGCCGGGTCGATGCTCACGCCATAGCACCAGCATTCGCGGTCGGCAGTGCGCGGGTCGGCCAGGCTGCAGTCGTTACGAGCGCCGCAGGCCGGGCAGTGGTCGGGTTTAACGTCGGAATCAGGCATAAGTCGAGTGGGGCATTTCCACGCAAGTGCGGTTACGGCCGGTTTGTTTGGCTCGGTACATTGCATGATCGGCCCGCGACAGCAGGCTGTGCAAGGTGTCATCGCGTTGCAGGGTGGTCGCACCGATGCTCACCGTCAGATTCATGCTGTGGCCGTTGTAGGCATATTCGTGTTGCTCGACGTGCTGGCGGATCTTCTCGGCAATTTTCTGACCCGTTTCGCCGTCGGTGTCCTTCAGCAAAACGATGAATTCCTCACCGCCCCAGCGGCAGACGATGTCGGCATGGCGCAGGCAACTTTGCAAATCGCGGGCAAAACCGATCAACACCTGATCGCCGGCCATGTGGCCGTAGGTGTCGTTCAATGCCTTGAAGTGATCGAGATCCAGCAACAACGCGGTCAGTGGTTTGGTTTCCCGTTGCGCTTCGTGCAGGGCTTGTACGGCGAGCAGATCGAAGCCGCGGCGGTTCGGTAGCTCAGTGAGGCTGTCGAGCGTGGCCTGGGCCTGGATCTTCGCCTGAAAACGTTTAATCACTCGATTGAGCAGCGCCAGCACGATCAGTGTGACCAGCAGGCAGATCAACAGATTGAGGTACAGCGATTGACGAATTTCACTCAGCGCGCCGTCCTCGCGTTTATCGACGAACAGGTACCAGTTCAGCTCCGGAATAAACCGCACGTTGAGGAAATGCCCTTGGCCATGCGCGGAGTACTCGTAGCTGCCGCTGTGCGGCTTGGGTAACTGGCTGACCAGGCTTTTCATGCTCTCAAGTTCACCGAGGCTTTGCCCGATATGCGCACCTTCTGGGCCGCCCTCGGCGCCAGTCAGCACCAGTCGGCCAAAGGTGTCGACGAAATACACGCTGCGTTGATAACGCTGTTGATACTTGTCGATCAGTTTGATCACCGCATCCACCGTCAGACCGACGCCAGCCGCGCCGATGAAGCGGTTGTGGTAGTCGTAGACCTTGTAGTTGATGAAGAACGTCTGGTTGTCCTTGTTGGCCAGGTCCGGGTCGACGTTGATTTCGTATGGGTCTTTCATGTCGCGCACGCGGAAGTACCAGGCATCGCGTGGTTCATCGACTTTGACTTGCTTGAGCACACCCTTGGCGTGGTAGTAGGTGAGGGTGCTGTTGGAGACGAAGAACGCGGTGTAGGCACCGTAATGGGTCATGACCTCGTCGAGGTAACGGGTCATCTGCTCGGGATTCTGCTCACCGTTCACCACCCAGTCGCGCATGAAAGTGTCGCGGGACATCATCGAGGAAATCAGGATCGGTCTTACAAGGTCTTTCTGGATTTCCGAATAGACCGTGTCGGAAGTCAGCGGCAGTTCGGTGTTGACGATGTTGTCGCGGATCGACGCGCGCGAAGCGTAGTAGCTGAGCAGCGAGGTGGCGAGGAAGCCAGCGCCGAGCAGGGCGATCAGCGTCAGTACCAGCGAACGTTGGGAGTACAGCGGAGAACGAAGCGGCATGGCAGATCCGTTGGCAGTGGCCCGATGGCAGCATTTTAATGGGACTGCGGGGAAAATAGCTGCTCCATGTGCGGCGCGAAGGGTCGTTCCTGTCTTTACCTTTCGCCACGTCGATCCCTGTAGGAGTGAGCCTGCTCGCGATAGCGGTGTGGCATTCACAGATAATATGTCTGACACACCGCTATCGCGAGCAGGCTCACTCCTACAAGGATTTGCTTTGGTAGCGACGCCGCTGATCTGAAGATAAGTCAGGTTTGTGGCTACGGACGGGGTTATCACGGCGGCGGATATCACGGTGGCCACCACTAATCAGCCGCTGAATGACGGCGTTTGGCGGATGAACAAGGTTTCATAAATCACTTGTTTCAACTTGTTGCAGAAACGCACCAGATTCCGAAAACGCTGTCTGATCTTTCGTCAGTCACCGAATAAACGACTGACGCCTGCCAGCGTCGCTGGTGTGGCTACCCGCGGTCCAGGAGGCCGCCATGTATCGCCGAATCCTACTGCTTGCCGTGATGTTTTTTTCCATTGGCGGATGTGTCCCTTATTCATACGGAGACAGCTATTACAGGTCAGAGGTCTACTCATCACCCGCGCCGGCGTACTACAGCGGCGGCACGTACTACACGCAGCCGCGCTACTACCAGCCAGCACCGCGTTACTACCAGCAACCGCGCTATTACCAGGCGGCGCCACGCTACTACCAGCCGGCCCCGCGTTATTACGAAAGCCGTCGCTGGCACGGCAATGATCGCGGACGCTGGGATGGCCACCGCCGCGGCGGTTGGGACAACGACCACCGCGGTCGCGGCAACTACGACCGCCACAGCGGACGCGGCGACCACAACGGACGTGGCAACCGCTGGTAACTCACCGCAAACAAAAAGCGGCGCATTGAGCGCCGCTTTTTTTGTGCCTGCCGAAAATGAATCGTGTGTCCATCTCCTAGGAGAATCTCGGAAGCCTCCTACAGTTTTATTTCTGAATGTTTGTTAGCGTTTGTATATGTCAATTGATGTTGGAAGACTTCAATTTTATGGAGATATATAAACACGGAAGTTTGTTCAGGTATGAATCTGCTTATTATTCATCAAAATTTTCCAGGTCAATTTCGCCATGTTGCATTGGAAGCACTTCGTAGGCGTTTCAAGGTACTGGCAATTGGGCGGGATACTGCATCGGGTATAGCGGGTGTAAGCGTTTTTCGTTATCGGTCTTCAATAAATAACACTAATAGCAGTCATCCGTATTTGCATGGATATGAAAGTGCTGTGCTGGATGGGAAAAGTGTTTTAGGTTTGTTGAGGAAACTCAAGCAAGAGCGGTATCGACCCGACGTTATTCTCGCTCATCCCGGGTGGGGTGAAACGTTATTTGCAAAGGACGCATACCCGGATGTGCCGCTGATTCACTTCTGTGAATATTATTATCGAGCGGAGGGGGCAGACTCAGGTTTTGACCCTGAGTTTCCCTGTGCACGGGACGCCTCGTCAAGACTAAGAATCCTGAACTCAATGCATCTCTTGAATCTTGAACAGTGCGATATAGGTATTGCGCCGACACAGTGGCAGCGTAGTCTTTTTCCGCAAAACTATCAGTCTAAAATTCGTATCATTCATGAAGGTGTTATCCAAGCTTCTCATCCAGAGAAAGTTAAATTTGCAACGCTGCCCAGTGGGTGTGTGATTGCGGCGGGTCAGCCAATTGTGACCTACGTTGCCAGAAATCTTGAGCCTTATCGTGGGTTTCATAGTTTCATGAGATCCATTCCTTATATCCAGGCTGAGTGTCCGGCCGCTCAAATAGTCATTGTCGGTGGAGATGAAGTCAGCTATGGGCGGAGGCCTGTCGGATATAGAAATTGGCGAGAGCGGATGTTGTCTGAGGTGGATTGCGATACTGCCAATGTGCATTTTGCGGGGAGGCTTCCTTATCAGGAATATAGAACTGTTCTGCAACTTTCAACGGTGCACGTTTACTTGACGTATCCGTTCGTTTTGTCTTGGTCTGTGTTGGAGGCAATGGCGTCTGGTTGTGTGGTGGTCGGTTCTGATACAGCTCCGGTGAAGGAAGTTGTTGTTCACGGATGCAATGGGGTTCTTGTCGACTTTTTTCAAAGCGAATCAATAGCTGCCAACGTATGCAGAGTTTTAACTTGTCCCGGGGAGTTTGATCGTATCAGAAAGGTCGCGTGGCTGACGGCAAGCAGCTTTGATGTAAGTGCCGGTCTGAAGGGCTACTTTGAGGTTTTTGAAGATGCAATAGCGGGACGGTTTTAACTAGAGTGTTTTGTCATTTTAAAATGGAGATTTGAAATGTTTAAGATGTCACGCAAGGAAGCCTTAAGACGGTGTAAAGCCTTACTGAAGTATGGTCTGGTTTTACTGGTGTGCTATTGGATGGTGGATTTTTATATTGAATGGGAGGAGGCAGCAGAACGCAGGGCGATTTATCAAAAGGAACAAGGAGACTGTAGTAAAAAACTGGCGGGTATGGAGCAGGTGCCTATCCGGGGCGGGAGCTTGCTCGATCGAACTCGGATACCCGGATTTTATTTCGGATCGACATTGAAGAGTGACGGCTCATGCATTGCAGATGTTCTTGAGGGCTCGTTTTGGTGGACGGGAACCGAACTCCTTACGGAGTATGAACTGAGCGGGATAGAAAAGCCTGCCAGTTGGGGGTATTTCCAGGTTGCGGCCAGGCTCTATACCCGGAAGACGCCCACTGAGCCGCACAGGATGGGGTATCAACATGTAGATTGGCCGGATGATTTGATTGTGCAACTAAAAAATTATCCAGGATTAGAGCTTTGGCTTAATGCTCCTCCGCCTCATTTCAAGAATGAACTTTCCATTACAACGTTTGTTATGCGTGATTGGCGTCGACATGACGGAACGCCTCGAACGATCAGTTGTGATGGTTTGCGTTTTCCTGGTGACAAGGTTCAGGCGAGCGGTTTTGGAAAATCAGACTTGTTGAAGCTTAATAAACAGCAACTGGAAAGCTTGGATTTTGGAGCGTTACAGACCCGCTGCACGGTCCAACTCTACAGCTTTGATTTCGCAGGTGGGGATGGACGTGTCGGGCTGGACACAAGTTCGTTGCGAGGTGCGCCTGAGGCGCTTAAATTTGTTAGTGATTATCTTTCACGCTCCATAATTACAGGGAAGTAACTATGAGTTATGTTTTTGATGATTTAGAAAGGGCAATGGTTTTGAAGGTCGCGAATGCTTCTGGTGGGATGCGATTTGACCAAGATATTAGAGAGTATATAGCTTTGGCGGAAGAGGGACGAAACTGCGCTTCCTTTTATCAGCTCTTATCTAAAGTTATTGGGGGAAAAATTTCTGAAAATATTCTCTTTGAGAAGGATGTAATTGA